>NZ_JBNCMT010000024.1:0-90451 GCF_049846925.1 Brevibacillus nigriterrae | reverse complement strand
ACAGGCATGCTGCGAAATCGATTCCATGCGGAAAGCAATGATCAAAGAAATAACGATCTCAAAATTACAGCAGTCGAACGGTGGGCTTTATCTGTACGAGAGCAAGGAAGATTTGCCGATGTGTATGAATTCCCTGATGTTGTTTTCACGATCAAGGAGATCAACCAACTAATCAAGGCAGATATTTATGAGATTGTGCGTAAATTCCTGGATGATTTCTTTCAGGAAGGCAAGCTCCAAGACTATTCGATCATCAAATTAACGGGGCAATCGTGCCGAATTGACTTGTTCAAAGAAGCATTGAAGGAGTTCGTTCCTGGTCGCAGCATTGAATTTAAACAAAAAGCAGAAGATGCCGACAAAGTGCCTGACTTAAAGCTATCTTGCCTGCGAGGTGCCATCCGATACCTCAATGCTCGCAAAGTCGGCTTTATCGAAACTAGCATCACCAACCATGCTCCAATTGTTCCTTATTCCGTAACGTCATTCACTCACAACAAGCGAGAGAAAATCCTGGTCCAGCATCAAGAGAAGCTAAGTCAAATTCAAGGCTTCATATCACGACCGATCGAAGCAGCCGAGATTGAGTTCATGCTGAAAGACAGTGAAGAGCGCGTGCGCCAAACCTATGTTTATCAAAATGATGCTTCGACCTATCGACCTGTCGTGTATCAAGAGATCAAAGAGAGATTTGGAAACAAAATACCACAAGATGATACAGACTCCATTTTTAACGGGGAAGTGAAGTTCTTTGTATTCTCCGCAGAAAGCGATTGGGGATTTCATGTCGTTCCTGTGGCCAGACAAAAAGAACAGTTGTATCTCGGCAAAAAACGCTTCTTCGCCTTCGAAAATGATCTGTCTGAATTAGACTTCTTCGATGGTTGGAAGTAAATATGGCATGTAAAGGAAGAGGGGACAGCATTGTTTTCCAATCACTTTCCACACTTCCTGAAAGGGAGAATTTTAAAAAAAGAAATGCTGGAGAACTTGCGGGATTACCCACGAGACTTTACTGAGATTTTATTCCAGGATTTCTCAGATGGCATCATTACGGGTGCAGATGTACTCGTAGGAGACGATTCTCTTACCATTACCAAGGGAATCGTGAAGCACCAAGGCAGAATCTACATACTCGCCAATGAATGCCAGCTTTGCTATACCAATTCGGGCAAAGAAACACTGTTGAAGATACGTTTCAAGGAAGAACAATCAACCAGTGATTACACCTATTACGAGACAGAAATCGCCTTGGATGAACGAGTCCAAATTCATACGAATGAAATGGAGTTGGCGCGATTCAAGCTCAAAGAAGGAGCACAGCTCCGATCACAATACCAGAGCTTTGGAGACCTTGCCACAGAATTCAACACATTACAACTGATTCACGTAGAGTATGCGGGGTATGAAAGAAGCACATTGCATCCAGCGATCCTCCGCTATTTCGCCACCGAAGCATTGCAAGCAGGGGCATCTCATCCGTATGATATTTCATTTGCGATGCAATGCATGCAACAAGGTACTGTTGACCGACAGCTCATTCTTTACTATGTAAGCAATCGGCTGGGATCAGGTTTTAAGGACTATTCTAATTTACAAATCCACAAATATCTTGGAATTATTCTGGATGAAATTCGTACGGGAAGCCGTGTTCGTCGTGACCTGCCTGGTGGACGTCAGCGAGTCATTGTGGATTAGGCAAGTGCCAAAAGGAAGGTGAAAAAATGGAGCGTATGGATGAAAAAATCATTCACATGATGAACGAACTGGAAGATAACACACATTCTTCAGATGATCGGCGTAATACTCAGCCTCAACGCTTTGGTCAGAATTTGCAACAAGCCTTTATCGTGATTGGTGATGAGCACATTCCACTGGAAGAGAGAAGCATTCTCTCGGAAAAGATCAAAATCCGAATGCCCAAGTCATTCAAGGTCATGTCTCAAGAAATGGCATCTTTCAAATATCCTTCCGAGCGAAGACCTGGCCTCATTTATACCGACACGTCAGCCTCGATCAATATTGCCTTCAATCATATACCTACTTCGCTCGTCGAATCAGAAATGAAAAAGTTTACAGATGCCATGGTTCAAATCGTGAAGAAGACACAACCGGCAGCACAATGGATTGGAGAAGGCATCAGAGAAACGAACGGACACCAAATCGGGTATTGCGAGTGCATTACCCCTGCCTTGGACACGGATGTTTATCAATTGATGTTCTTTATTTCGTTGGAAGGCAAAGCCCTGCTATGTACCTTCAACTGTACAATCGACCAAATGGAAGACTGGCAACCCATCGCAAGGGGAGTATTAGAGTCAGTAGAGATCGTTGAGCAATGCGATCACGTGAAGGGAGGGAGTCTGCAATGAACCTCTCTGTCATTGCCTATAACAATTTGCAATTAGCTCCGTACCAATTGATCAATATTCAGGATTTGCGCATCACCAAAAAAATCAACGACCACTCACGCCTGTACCTTACAGGCATTGTTCCGGAAGAACGCAAGGATAGTTATGTAGATATGACGACTCCAGAGACGCAGATCGAAGTCAGTCAGATCGATGACGATGGCAACAGCTTTCCCATTTTCGCCGGAATTGTCTTGCACATTGAAGTCAAGGCCGTACGAGGGATTTATTACTTGGAAGTAGAGGCAGTCTCTCATTCGTACAATTTGGACGTCAAACGAAAGAGCCGTTCGTTTCAAAACAAAGCCATGACTTATTCAGCATTGTTAAAGAAAATTGCTTCCGAATATTCGGGAATGGACATCATGGATGAGGCGTCCAAAGGGGCTGCACTCGGCAAGTTTACGATTCAGTACCAAGAGACAGACTGGCAGTTTCTCAAACGTATGGCCTCCCGTTTTCACACAGGGCTGGTGCCAGCATCCACGTTTGACAAACCAAAGTTTAGTTTCGGTGTGCCGACGGGAGCGATGAAAGGGAAGCTAGAGGATTATCATTACTCCGTACGCAAACGTCTTTCTACGTTCCGGGACTCATCAGAAAATTACAACCCCGCATTGGATGAGAATGACTTCATCTACTATGAAGTAGAAACTGACAAGGTGCTCGAAATCGGGAATGGAGTTACATTCAAGGGAAAAACATTGTACGTCTGTGAAGCCTACACCCATATGAGCAAAAGCTTGCTCAAACATCATTACACGCTTTGTTCCCCAAAAGGGATGAGTCAAAATACGGTCTACCACCAAGGAATCGTAGGGTTATCCGTACAAGGCCGAGTGATCGAAGTCGCCAAAGACAACGTCAAGGTTCATCTTGAAATTGACGAACAGCAAAACAAAAGTGAAGCGACCTGGTTTCCTTATTCATCCGTTTATACGGCGGAAGGAAACAGCGGTTGGTACTGCATGCCGGAGTTAGATGACCACGTCCGTATCTACTTCCCAGGGAACAAAGAAGAGGAAGGGATCGCACTCAGTTCCGTTCGCAAAAATTCGGAGGAAGGCACCAACAACAAGCTGGGTAATCCAGATATCAAGTATTTCCGTACAGCCAACGGTAAGGAGCTTATGTTTAGTCCCGAAGAAATCTTGATCAGTGCCAAGGATGGGGAAACCCTGATCAAACTGAACGAAAAAGACGGCATCCTTATCTTCAGTAAAAAGAATATCAAGGTGGTCTCGCAAGAAGACATCATGATGAGTTCAGATAAAAAAGTAGTAATCTCAGCCAAGGAAGAGATCAACATCAGTTGCAAAGAAAGCACAATCAAGATGGATGGAGACATCAACATCAACGGAAAAGAAGTTAAGACGAACTAATGACAGATAACGGTGCAGAAAGAATGGAGAGAGGAGGAATCACGTGAACAAAATGCAAGCATGGCAGCATTTCGAAGAACACACCGTACGTCCAAAGATTCAGGAGTGTCTCTTTGCTATAGAGGATTATTTTCAGACGAATAAGGAGCAGCTAGCGGATCGCTTCATCGAATCATTTCGGCAAATATGTAACCAAATTACCAAGCAACAAACTGCAGGACAGAAGGGGAAAATCGGCTATATCAACTACTCCATGCTCCGTACAGAGATTTTGGCAGGAAGCGATCATTACCTTATCGATGCAAATGACCGCAGATGGTATTTTGACAAGCAGGAATGCCAGTGGTCCTATGACGCAAGCTGGGCCTTTCGATTTCTCGAACAAGCGGCGCAGGAGCTGGATGAGGCAAGAAAAGCCTACGCAGGCCTGATCACACCCCCGGATATCGAACAACTCCTGTTACGAGAAGCAAAGAATATCAACCAATACATAGTCAGCCTTGCCAGATATGCCATGCCAGATGCCGTAAAGATAGAAGAATTTCAAAAGATAGAAATAGAGGAAGAATGGGAAGTTCGGGTTGGAGAGTATTTGGATTTGAATGAAGTTGTGTACAAACTGGATCGGAGCAAAAAAGAAGCGGAACAGATCAAAGCATGGTTCGAGACAAAAAAAGGTCTGGATTATGCCTACGAGGTTTATTCTCATCTGGATTTGTCAGAAGGCAACTACGAAAGCATTGATTTGCGTTATGCAGATTTGAGTGGTAGCAATCTGTCACGAAGCCAGCTGATTCGGTGCATTCTCGTTGGAACGAAGTGGAATCACGGAAGTTTAGTTGGGACGGATTTCAGCAATAGCCTGATTTATGAAGCAGATTTTCGGAATTGCGATTTGCATGAAGCAATCTTTCGGGAAGCAAAAGGAGCCAACGGACTACCTAGAACGATGACCTGGGAGATGCCAGGATTCGATCGTGTGAATTTCACAGGTGCCAATTTGTATGGCGCAGATTTCAGTGGAGCGGACTTAAGGGGTGCCATTTTTTTCGGCGCCAATCTAGAAAACGTAAACTTTGCAGGTGCCAATCTGGATCATGCAGTGTTTGCAAAGACAGATCGAGGCAAGCTCGTGCTGGATGAGAAGCAGCGAAAGAGTATCATCTGGAAGCTGGATGCAGATTCGAACGAGGAGGCTGCCCATGAATTATTTCATGCTAACACAGGACCTTCGAAATCCTGATGCGGTTGAGCCTGTAGGAGTATCTCAGCTACTCGATCAGGAGCGACAGGACAGACATTCTGCGGAAGAAATCGTTCAAATCCCTGTACGAAAGAAGGGTAATCAAGATTTCATCGATTTCATCCAGTGTCCACAGCCACTACTTTCCGACAGGCTGAAACAAACCATGATCAAGTTCGAACCTCGGATCAAGCTTCGTCCGCTTACGCTCATCGACCAGTCGGGAGGAAGACAAAAGACATACTGGCACATGACTCCTCCGAAAGTGAATTGCTTGTCAGAACGTACTGAATTCCACAAAGATGGTTCGCTCAAACGATTGTTGATTGAGGAAGAGAAGGCGGCAAGACACCGCATTCTCCAAATTGACGGCATCAGGGAGCCCATCGTGCTGGTCAATCTGGAGTTGGCTGAGAGCCTGTTACGCAGGGAATTCACGGGAATTCGTTTGACTAAAGTAGAGAAAGAGACGAACCAAAAGGAGATTCTTTATGCTTCCAAAGGACGTTGAAATCGTTAGCGGCAGTGGTGATCAACAAAGCTATGTGGTGGCAGGGGCGATTCTTTCCTGCAGTTACGGCGACAAGATCAATAAGCTGAAGACACCTTTTAGCCATGGTGTTTACATCAAAAACAAGGCACAAATGAACATCAACGACTACATTCCCAACGTGAACATTATGCCTTTTGGTAAATGCAGCAGCTTACAAAATCCAACGGTAGCCTCCGCTACAGCAGCCAACAATGGCAATCTCACCCCGATGCCGTGTGTTCCTGCCGTAATTATGCCATGGATTAGCGGAAAAACAGACGTCCTGATCGAGAACCAGCCAGCCCTGTTAAACAAGTGTACCAACATGTGCATGTATGCAGGAACAATCAAGATCGAAGATGACGGTCAGGATCAATAATTTGCGATGCAAAACCCAAACACAGAAAACAGACGACAGCATGAATCCATAGGGAGTGGAGGGATCATGTGAGAACGGCAGATAGACGTATCGGTTATGAAGATATCCAGGTGATATCCCCTTACCAGATACAAAAATTAAGCGATCTTACTATTTCAAATAAGGTCAACGAGCACGCAAAACTTTTGCTCACGGGAATTGTACCGGAAGAGAAAAGAGATCAGTACATGGAGATGGCCAAAAGTACGGACACCATCGAAGTGAAACAACTGAAAGAAGGCTTGGAGGTACGTACACTGTTCCGTGGACTTGTCTCGGATATCGGCATTCGATCGGTCAGAGGAATCTATTATCTCGAAATAGAGGCACTATCCCACACGATTACACTGGATGTAAAGCGAAAAAGTCGTTCCTTTCAACACAAGGAGATGATCTATCCCCAATTACTGGATCAGATCCTGAAGGATTATCCGGGGGCAGATTTTATTGATCATGCGTCGGAATCTTCTGAACTGGGTACGATTGCCATGCAGTATCAAGAGACAGACTGGCAATTCATGAAGCGAATGGCCTCTCGGTTTGGAGCTGTGTTGGTGCCAGATGCCACTGCCCCCCAGCCGAAATTTTGGTTTGGCATGGCAGAAGGAAGACCGGGAGAATTGCAGAATACCCATTATCAGGTAAGCAAAAATCTGGCAGATTTTCTAACGACCACCCAGAACGGCTATGCGACAAGTTTACCCGTCGATGCTTTTCGCTGCTATGAAGTGGAGAGTGAAAGCTATCTGAGCCTGGGAGATCGGGTTACGTTCCAAGGACAGGAGCTACTCGTCGCCGAAAGCACAGCAGCTATGAAACAGGGCACGTTCCTGTTCACCCACGTGCTGGCGCCAAAGGAAGGAATCCGTCAGAACCAGATTGTAAACCCTTTACTTTCTGGTGCCGCACTCGAAGGAAAGATTATCGAGGTAGCCAAAGATACCGTCCGTATTCATCTGGATATCGACGAGAAGCAGGAAAAGAGCAAAGCTAACTGGTTCCCGTACTCCTCGTTCTACACAGCAGAAGGCAACAGCGGATTTTATTGCATGCCCCAACTCGGGGATGCGGTAAAGCTGTATTTCCCCAACAGCAAGGAAGAAGAAGCAACTGCCATCAGTTCGGTGCGAAAAGGGGGAGCAAGCTCTCCGAAAACCGCCAATCCAGGCATTAAATACTGGGGCACCAACTTCGGCAAAGAGATGATGATGGGCGGCAAAGACCTTTCTTTCACGGCAAAGGAAGGGAGCGTCTTTCTCTCCTTGCATGAGGATCAAGGAATTATGTTCCAAAGCGAATTCCCGATTGTCGTTGCGACCGAGCAAAATCTGGAGTTGCAAGCGGATAAAAAAATTAAGATTACTGCGCAGGAAGCCGTTTATCTTGTCTGTGACACAAGCAGCGTGATGCTAGACGGTGAAACCCATCTGCAAGCACCAATGATCAAGATGGAAGGAACCTACAAAGCACCTGTTGTGGTAGAGGATTTGCCCGAAGAAGCCGTGGAGGAAGAGGTTGTCGAGGAAGAGGAATCCAATAGCTTTCTGGATAACCTGCAACTAGGATTAGACATTGTCGGGTTAATCCCTGGTCTTGGAGAAGTAGCAGACTTGGCCAACGGTGTTATCTCACTTGCACGAGGCGATTTTGCAGGTGCAGTGCTGTCCTTTGCTGCCATGATTCCCTTTGCCGGATGGGGAGCTACCGCTGCCAAGGTAGGAATTAAAGCGGCTAAAGCAGCGAAAAAAGTCAAGACCGTTGCAAAGGTAGTAGATAAAGGAGCTCAACTCGCAAAGGCTGTCAAGAAGGTCAAAGGGGTAACAAAAGGCAAAGTTTTAACGTCAGCCAGAAAAGCCAAAAGAGTTGAAAAAAAGATAGCAGATGCCGTTGATAGCATGAAAAGCAGCATGAAGAAACAAACGGCCAAACTGAAGAAGTTGAACACACCAGGTAAAGCGAAAGTAAAAAGCGTTACGAAGAAACAAAGCAAAAACTTGTCTCAAAAAAATCCCAGGACCTTTACAAAAAAGAGTTGCAAAAACGACCCGATCCACGCTGGCAGTGGTGCGCAATTTGTGGTTCATCAGGCAATGCAGTTATATGGTGCTTCTACTTGGAGCTTTGAACTGCATTACAACTCGATGTTGCTCCAACAAGGTAGCATGGGGAAAGCATGGACCCATAATTACGAGATGAAGCTGGCGTTTCCTGATGAACATCGTGAAGAAATCACGGTATGGTGGAACACAGGAAGATCGAATCAATTCAAACATGTACAGAATGGCCTGTATCGCTCAGAAGATCATGACGTGTACTATGATGAACTTCGTGAATACACCGACCATTATGTTCTTTTCTGTAAGGGTTCAAGAGAAACGTATCATTTTAGAAGAAACGGGCAGTTGTTCCGACATACCAATGCACTGGGGCAATCGCTTCTTTGCAGTTATGATCAACATCAGCGTCTGAGTAAACTGACCGATCAGCTTTCCAAACGTTCTCTTATGCTGGATTACACAGAATCGGGACTTCTTCGTCGGATTCATGATGATTCACGGAGTATCCGCTTTAGCTATAACGATGCGAAGCAATTGGTTCATTTTACTGACCCAAAAGGGATCGTCAGTGACCTGCACTATACTAGCAACGGGCAGTTGGAAAGTCTGGCGGTTGCGGGAGTCATTCAGTACGTCAACACCTTCGATGAAGACGGACGAATCATCCGACAAACCAATCCTGCTGGTGAATACAGTCAGTTCGACTATGATGAGGAAACACTCCCCGGTAAAGTAATTACAACGGTTACCAACAGTAGTGGAACACAGGAAGTGCTGATCCACGATGAAAACATGCTGTTGATCGAGAACCGTACCAAAGATGGCGGCATCGAACGGTTTACCTACAATGAACAAGGTCAGTTGCTTTCGGAGACATCCGTTGGTGGCGAGGTTACTTCCTATACGTACGATGACCGAGGAAATCTGATCGAAATCGTCGATCCTCTGGGGAATAAGATCATATATGAATTCAATGAACACGACTTGCTGATTCGTGAAACGAATGCGGAAGGCGGCATTAGCACCTACGAATATAACGAAGACGGGCAGCTCATTTGCCTGACTCGTCCAGATGAGTTAAGAGCACGTCTTGAGTACAACGAGCGAGGTCAGCGAATCAGTTACACCGATTTCACAGGTGCAGTTACTCGCTATCTTTATGATGACAACGGTCTCCTTTACGCAGCACTAGATCCGGAAGGCCGTCAGATTCGTGTTTATTATGATGAAATCGGTCGGATGACTGCTTTTGAAGATTCACGCAAAGGAAGAGTCCTGCGCACCTACGATGCCAACGACAATTTGCTGCAAGTCATTGATCCGTTAGGGAGAGTATACTCCTACGAATACGATGACTGGGATCAGCGAGTACGTGAACAGACTCCATCTGGTGCGTCAACTTCCTATACCTACAACCAAACGGGAACCATTGATAGTGTAACCGATGCACTCGGAAACGTGACGAAATTTGTCTATGACAAAGAAGATCAGATAGTTGCACGCATCGACCCGAATGGAGCCATAACTCATTTTGAAAGAGACGCAATGGGACGGATCGTTGGTGTTACTGACCCATTGGGAAGAGAACAACGTTTCGTGTACGATGTGTCCGGCCGCCTAACCGAAGTATGGGATGCACAAGGACAAAAAGTTTCCTCTCATTCCTATGATGCGGCAGGCAATTTACTCGCCCAAACAGACGCGTTAGGCCGTACCACAAAACTGTCGTTTAATGCCCTGCACCAGTGCATTTCTACACAGAATGCGCTAGGACAGAAAACTAGCTTTGCCTATGATGCCGCTTCCCGATTAACCGAAGTTCTTGAGAACGACGCAGCGGTCTACAAACAACGTTACGATGGAGAAGGCCGACTCGTCAGCTATACAGATGCCAACGAAAACGAGACGACCCGAAGATACGACCGAAGCGGTCTTCTATTAGAAGAGCGAAATGCCACGGGTGAATCAACCACCTATAACTACGACGAACGTGGTTGGCTGAAACAAAAAACCAATGCTCGGGGACAAGAAACCAACTACCAATTCGATACCGCAGGCCAGCTTCTTAAAGTAAAAGATGAAGTAAGTACGGTACAGATGGGCTACGACGCTGAAGGTCGAGTCGTACGAATTGCCGAAGAAGGTAGCGGTGAAAAAAGCCGTGTCTACGATCTCTTAGGTCGTGTCGTATCCAGCACAGATAGCTTTGGCAATACCATTGGCTATGCTTATGATGAAGCTGGAAGACTAACCAAACTTATCTATCCAGACGGAAAAGAAGTAACCTACACCTACGATCTTACAGGTCAATTGACTAGAGTTGAAGATTGGGCAGGACGCGTCACCACACACGAATACGATGCCAATGGCCAACTCATCCGAACCGAACGAACCAATGGAACCATAGAACAAAGAGCCTACGATGAAGCTGGTCAATTGGTTAAATTGTGGGATACAACCAGTCAAGGTATCATGCTTCAGCAGTATCGATATGTGTATAATGAAATTGGGCAAATCATCCAGGAAGAGGAAAAACAGTACACCTACGATGCACTTCGTCGCTTAACCAGTGGAGCGTGGCCGGGACGAAAAGTATGGTACTTGTATGATCAGGCAGGGAACATCACGGAAATTGGGGAAGTAGGCAACAAGCCAACCAAAGAGATGTCCTACTCCAAAGACAACCGACTGCTCACGGTGGATGGAAGTCCGGTTACCTTCGACGAAGATGGAAATCTGTTGTCTGTATCAGAAAACGGACAACTGGAAGAGTACAAATACGATGCTCGCAATCGCCTGGTAAGAACCAGCAAAACCACCTATACCTACGATGCCGAAAATATCCGTACTGCTCTGATTTGGAACGGAAAAACCACCCGATATGTAGTCGATCCAACTGACGAGTTAAGCCGTGTCCTGATGGAACTGGACGAAAGCGGAAAACCTAAAGCCTACTATGTCTATGGCCTTGGACTGATTGGTCGAGAAGATGCGAATGGAAAGTATCTTTCCTACCACTATGACAAGCGGGGAAGTACCACCATTCTGACTGATGAAAAAGGAATCGTCACCGACCGCTACTCATACGGTGTGTATGGGGAACTGGAGCACCACGAAGGAACTACCCATCAGCCGTTCTGCTACAATGGACGGGACGGAGTCATGACCGACCCGAATGGCCTGTACTACATGCGTGCACGATACTATCACCCTGGACTGAAGAGATTCCTGAATCGGGATATTCTCCAAGGGGAAATCACGGACGGTCAGACCTTTAATCGCTTTGCCTACGTCAACGGTGATCCCGTGCAGTTCATTGATCCTCTTGGGTTGATGAAGAAGTGTGAAACTAGAAAAATTATTGTTGATAGACATGGCAACTTAAAGAAAAACAAATCAATACCAGGTCAATCCCATCATTTAAACCAGGATGCTGCTTATAGAGATATTATCCCAACTAATGATGGTAAGGCTACCAAATTAGAAGGTAATGCTTTCAAAGATGTAAACTCGCCACATTATAATGCACATGAAAGTTTGGAAGAATTCTGGGATCAATACAGAAGAGGCGGGGCTAAGGATGGCGATATCCCTACTAACTTAGAGTATACTAAAGCATTAATGAATTCTTTAAAAGCTACAGGTAAATTTACAGATTCAGAAGTAAAATATATAGTACGTGAGGCAATTAAACAAAGAGTAGAATTTGGGTTACTTAGTGGTTTACCTGTTCCAAGAATACCAGGAAGGATAAACCAAAAACCAAGATTCTAATAACTAAAACTGTCCGACATTGTAAATGCCGGACAGTTTTATACCATAACGAGTGACTAAAGTGGGGGATAATTATGAGGATTGATGACAATATTTTACAACGAGTTGAAAATATTAAATGGTTTGCTAATTGTGGTAATCGAATCGATGAAAATTTTTCTATTAACTTTAGTTATGCAAAAGATTGGGAAGATGCAAAAAGTAGTTGCAAAAATTCAACGTGGGAAAATACTTCGATGGAGGCGCGAAATATTTTAAGTAGTTTCCTTCACAAGAGATATCTCAGCCAATATTCAAATTGGAATAAAATAAGCAAGGAGGCTAGAGCATTTGTAAATTCAAAAGTGGAACATCAACTTATTGGTTTAATAGAAAATTATTCTATTGATGAAAAAATAATTCAAATCATCAAATGGGACCTTTTAAATGCAATTATTGAACATTCTTATAAAGATTGCAAAAATAGACCGACATTTTTTTTGTACCTTTTAGATGTTTATGAGCAAGGAAATTTTCCATGTGGTTGGAGAGGTTCTTATCCAAATGGAGAATTAATAGTGTATTAAAAAAATATAATCATACTTTACGATTAATTATATTTTTTTATGAATGATTTGGAGGTATTTTTATGTCAGTCGAGGATAAAATTATTATCCTGCTAAAAGAACTTGTTTCAGAAATAGTAAGTGGAAACTACACCAAAATTTCTAAATGTGGTTGGTTAGGAAATTTTACAGAAGATGACTTACTTTATATTTTTAATCAAGGTTATTCTGGAAAAGTAACTTTACCTCCTAACAATGCCTTCAGTAATATTAGATTTTATAAATATGATGATAATTCCGGTTATTCAATTGAGTTTAATCTCTGGTTTGATAATAGAGTAAGTGACCTAACATTGTCTTGTAATGTTGAGGTTGATTTTGGGTCCGAACAGATAAAGAAATTTGAAATTGAAGAAATTGAAGTTTTGTGAAAGGTCAGTATCTGATACCACTCCAATAATATTTGATAGAGCCTATATAAATGGTAGGCTCTTTTTTCGTATGTATTAACGATATTGTTCAATATAACGCAAAAACTCGTATTTACTCGAGAATAGAAATAAATATGGTTGGAATAGAGTCGTAATAAAACCCCAAAAAGAAATAGGGCTTATAAAAGAAAAACCAGAATGGATATGCAGCCGGTCAATAGGTGAATTTATGGGATACAACCAATCGAAAGATCAAACTGCAGCAGTTTCGATATATGTACAGTGAAATCGGGCAAATCTTCCTGGAAGAGGATAAGCAGTACACCGATGCACTTCGCCGCTTAACCAGTAGCGCATGGCATATGGTACTTGAACGATTCGGCAGGAAACACCACGGAAATTGGGGAGATGGACTCCAAGCCGAGAAAAGAGATGATCCTACACCCAAGACAACCGCCTTCTTTCGGTAGATGGAAGTCCGGTTACCTTCGATGAAGATAGAAACCTGTTGTCTGTTACAGAAAACAGACAGCTGGAAGAGTACAAGTACGATGCTCGCAATCGTCTGATTAGAACATCCAAAACCACCTACACTTACGATGCCGAAAATATCCGTACTGCTCAGATCTGGAACGGAAAAACCACCCGATATGTAGTCGATCCAACGGAAGAGCTAAGCCGAGTACTGATGGAACTGGAGGAAAGCGGCAAACCTAAAGCCTACTATGTCTATGGTATGGGGCTGATCGGTTGAGAAGATGCGAATGGAAGGTATCTTTCCTACCACTTTGACAAGCGGGGAAGTACCACCATTCTGACTGATGAAAAAGGAATTGTCACCGAACGCTACACGTATGAAGTGTATGGTGAACTAGAGCACCATGAGGGAAGCACTCGTCAGCCGTTTTGCTACAATGGACGGGACGGAGTCATGACCGACCCGAATGGGTCTGTACTACATGCGTGCCCGTTACTATCACCCAGGTCTGAAGAGATTCCTGAATCGGGATATTCTCCAAGGGGAAATCACGGACGGTCAGACCTTTAATCGCTTTGCCTACGTCAACGGTGATCCCGTGCAGTTCATTGATCCGCTTGGGTTGATGAAGAAGTGTGAGATTGACGCAATGGGTATAAAGAAACTAAAAGTCTTAATGAAAAGTGGAGATGAATTCATCTTTGAATGAAAATAACAGTGTAAATTTTAAAATATGCGGAGGAAAATGGAATGAAAATAAGCTTTGAATCACCTGATGGGTCAATGATCGAGAATCCAAGTATCAACGATTTGCGATTGAATATGATAGATAATTTTCCGGATTTTTGGATGCAAGGAAATGGAACAGCTACAATTAATTATTTTGATGATGAAAAAAGCCAACGTTCGCTCCTGATTCTTCCAAACAGTGAGCATGGAATTTATCTTAAATACCTTGTTATGGAAAATAGAAGAGTTAAAGCAGAGTGGCTTTCCTTGGAAAACTCCTTAGCATTAAAACATACAGTTGAATGTTCTGATGAGTGGTACGCTTCGATAGGATTATTTTTACCATTAGAAAAAGCTTGGATAGCAATTGTAGAATTTCTTTTATCTGGTGAAAGGACTGATAAAATAAATTGGATCAATTCTGAAGAGATGCCTGAAGACAGTAATTGGTAATAATTTAGGTCTTAGTGCTGTCACCACCCGAAAATGTCGAAAGAGTCTACTGAGACCGGTAGACTCTTTTTCTTATGTTGGAACCAACTCAAGAAGTTAGCTATTCAGGCCAGAGAAGCCGACTAACAATGTACGACACCAGCAGCGTGATGCTAGACGGTGAAACCCATCTGCAAGCACCATTGATAAAGATGGAAGGAACCTATAAAGCACCCGTTGTGGTAGAGGACCTGCCCGAAGAAGCGGTGGAGGAAGAGGTAGTCGAGGAAGAGGAATCCAATAGCTTTCTGGATAACTTGCAATTAGGATTAGACATCGTTGGGTTAATCCCTGGTTTAGGTGAAGTGGCAGATTTAGCGAACGGTGTCATCTCGTTGGCACGAGGCGATTATCTCGGTGCCGCATTGTCCTTCGCTTCCATGATCCCCTTTGCTGGATGGGGAGCTACCGCTGCCAAGGCGGGAATTAAAGCGGCAAAAGCAGCTAAAAAGGCAAAAAAGGTTGCGAAGGTCTTAGACAAAGGGGCACAGCTTGCAAGAGCAACAGGAAATGTTGCCGGTGTGATAAAAAAAGGAAGAGTCATTACGCTTGCAAGCAAGATCGTATCAAAGCTGAAAGACCTCATGGAAGCGATAAAGAAGCTCAAAAAGGCCATGCAAGAGCAGATCATAAAGGTAAAGGATTTCGTAAAAGAGATCCCGAATTATAGAATTGAAGTTCTTCAAGTAGCTACCCCAGATGGTCTAAATCTGCCTATGCTAGCGATTGTTAAAAAAGAAGGAAAAGACGTTGCGAGTGGTGCAGGTGGGAAGATTGGTAAGGGGACGGGTAATGCTTCTAGGCTAATACCAGGTACTCCGGGGAAGGTTACAGGTGGAAGTTCTACTAAACTTGGTAAGAATATGTTTGAGGAAATGGGATTGCCTAGATCAACCAAGCGAACTCCTTATCAGGCACAGCATATTATTCCTGCTGAATTTAATGAGCACCCTGTAATTCAAAAAATAGGAATGGATATGGACCATGCTTCCAATGGTTTTTTCCTTCGTATTCCTGACGAATATGTTAGCGCTACTTCTCGTCACCAGGGATATCATTCTGTGTATAGTGATTTTGTTGAAAGTAAATTGAATAAAATCGATATAAATCAAGATATTGATGTGATTGAAAAACAGGTTTTTGAATTGCAACAAAAGCTTAGAAAACTCCAAGAAAAAGGTCTGCCTCTATATAAGACAGATGTTTATCTACAGCAGGAATTGAAAAAAATCAAGTCAAAAGGATTAGAAGAGTATAAACTTGACAGAGCTAACAATAAGGATAAAATTAAGCCTGTTTGGGACAGAGGCGGAGGAGCAACTATCGATTTATGGGAAAGGTGGTTTGATAAGTTATGAAATATGGGGTACACACCAAACTAGTAGAAGAAGTTATTCAATTTGCAAATTCAATGCAAAATATTCTAAAGATAGAGATCCCTCAGGATATAGTGATTATTAAAGATCATGATGATGCTAAAAAATTTGCTATCCATGAAGTTTATGGAGAGGATGAATATACATGGTCTGATATAAGACAACTTGAAATGGCGAAAGTGAAGGGGAAAATTTACAAGTTAGAAACCAGTCAAAGGCCTACTGGTTTGGAAGAAATAACAGAGAATGTAGAGAGAGGTTTAAGAGAAGAAATCACTGATACATACAGTGATTTTTTTGAAAATGTTTTAGTCGATTTAAGAAATTGTGCAATAAACCGTGCAGTAAACGGTCAAACTAATAACTTTTATGAGCAAGTTTTTAAAATATATAAAGCAGGTGGCTTTCCATGTGGCTGGGATGGCAGTTATCCAGAAAGCGGGAAAATAATCGCTTACTTTGCTTAAGGAATAACCAGTACTTTTGGTGAATTTATTGCTCGAAACAAATACTAATCAACTTGATTAACTTTCAAAGGCTTATTCCAACTTGAACGATAAGGAGGAGTGGGCCTTTTTAGCATGCCCTAAATCAAAAAAGGAAGAAGAAGCAACGGCGATCAGCTCGGTGCGAAAAGGGGGAGCAAGCTCTCCCAAAACCGCCAACCCAGGCATTAAATACTGGGGCACCAACTTCGGCAAAGAGATGATGATGGGCGGCAAAGACCTTTCTTTCACGGCAAAGGAAGGGAGCGTCTTTCTCTCCTTGCATGAGGATCAAGGAATTATGTTCCAAAGCGAATTCCCGATTGTCGTTGCGACCGAGCAAAATCTGGAGTTGCAAGCGGATAAAAAAATTAAGATTACTGCGCAGGAAGGAGTTTATCTTGTCAGTGACACAAGTAGCGTGATGCTAGACGGTGAAACCCATCTGCAAGCACCGATGATCAAGATGGAAGGAACCTACAAAGCACCTGTTGTGGTAGAGGATTTGCCCGAAGAAGCAGTTGAGGAAGAGGTTGTCGAGGAAGAGGAATCCAATAGCTTTCTGGATAACTTGCAACTAGGACTAGAGGGGATTATCTTACAATTGATCTTCATAAGAATAGGTTAGGTAAATGTTATGATAGCCATTGGGATTGTCACGCCATAGCAGGTAGTTGTACGATTATTGCCAGATCTTTTACAGACTTGTTGAATAGACTTATAGATACGAAAGGTGAAGGCACAACATGGTATTGGTATGAAGATGGCTTTAAGACTTTGGGAGATGCTTATGATAGTATCAACTTAGATTAACGAAAAGGCGAGGCAGGTAAAGAAGTTTTTAAAGATTCTAAACAAAGGCAAAAATTTTACAAACAGTAAAAAGGTCGATCTTTCTGTTCTCAGAAAAATCGACCTTTTTAGAACGAATTGATATAATTCCAAACAACTCCAGTGCCCTTAACCAAGGCTTCAAAACGATTGTTTCAGGAAGTCAGCGATTAAATTGATTCCACAGATTCTTGATACCAAAACAGCGCATAGTCGTTCATGGTGGATGCATGGCCCAACTGACGCAACATGGTTGATATATTGCCCCTGTGATAGGTCCCGTGATTGACAAGATGCAGCACAATTTCGGATAAGCGTGTTTGACGGATTCCGGCGTATGGATTGTCAAGCAGAATGGTTTGCTCCAAATCAGCTTGGCTTCGGAACCATTCTCTGTATTGTTCGGCTAACTCATCAAAGGAGTTTGCGTATTCATCCACAGAATCCAGGATACGCTCATTGAGAGGCATGCATGTTTGCAGCGCTTCTGGCATATCTGTGCCTGTTAAAACCAGAAACCATGTCTTATCAACAGCGTAGATATGGCTAAGGGCATGGGCGATGGTGGGAAATGAGCTGTTCATTTCTTGACTCAGCACAGATGACGGAAGTTCCTTGATTCTCCCGATAATCGTTTGGTTGGCCCATGTGTGATAGTTATACATTTGTATTGGATGATTCATCATTCTTATCGTCTCCTTTTGACTTATCATGAATTTGAATTTGTTTCTGTTGTCATTATAAAAAAAGAAGTATGACAACAGTCTGTCATACTTCTTCATAAAGTTTGAGCGCATTTTGAAGCTGTTCCTTTAAGATGCCTCGTAGTGCAGGGGGCTCGAGAACTTCGGCGCCACTGCCAAAACTCAGCAGAATTGACCAAAGCCATCGTGCTTCCAATGGTTGAAAAACAGGAATGCGCATCGTCATACCTCCATCGGTATGAAATTGCTTTTCAACCTGGTGAAACTGATCCATCGCTTCCGCCAAAGCCTCAGGTCCAATTCGGATCACTACATCTTCCACCTGATCGTGCCATCCCCTATTTGAAGAAGCAACCTTTTTCGGCACCTCACGATGCGGCTGAAAGGTTTTCTCTGTCAGGAGTACATTCATCGTCCGGGAAAGTCGAAACTCTCGATAATCCTGCCGTGTTAGGCAATAACCAAATATGTACCAAATGCCATATTTATAATGAAGCCTCACCGGTTCAAGATCACGGGTTGTCCGTTCATTCTTTCCATTAATGTAATCAAAACGAACGATATTTCGCTCCGTAATGGCCTTGCGCAAAAGAGAAAGTGCCTCAGGATCTGTACGGCGGGTTTCAAAATCCACCTTTAGACTTGGAGTCTGATGCTCCGTTCCAATCGTTTTCAATCGTTCAATAGTTCCTTGCGCACGCTCGTCTTCAAACACGGTGGAGAGGCTGTGGAGGACGGTGATGAGGGAATCAACATCGTACGAACCAAGGAGACTTTTATCCATTTTGTATCCGTCCATAATGCCATATCCGCCATTAGTTCCCTGATACGATATGACCGGAATTCCCGCAGCACAGATGGCATCGATATCCCGGTAGATGGTTCTTTGGGAAACTTGAAACTCTTCGGCCAGCATGGAGGCAGACAACACATCGTGGTTCAGCAGCTTGTAGACGATAGAGATTAATCGCTCCAATTTCATATGTTTCCCCGCCCGTTATTTCATTTCATATTGCAGGTCATTATTATATCACAGATTTATTCCAGTATTTGTACGCAACGGCATGTAATCTAAAGTATAATAGCAAGAAACAAAATTTTCCTTATTCTCACACCACAGAACGTTTCAGCATGTTACTTATGCAATAAAAGGAGTGATAGATATGGCTATTGTCCAACTACAATCTGCAAATCCGGCGTTCTCGTTTATCATTCGCAAGAACCCGTCATCCGGCATGATGTTACGTGAAATTCGGAAAGGGATCGGTCATGGATGGTACTCGGATTCCAATACATACAATGTCTACTTCAAAGATGCGGACAATGAGGTTTCCTATCAAAAAGAAAAGAATGAGTTTTAATATCTGAATACTTCCCGTTATCGTTCACCTTTAGCAATTCTAAACATTATTAATACCTTCTTCGATGATCCGTTAAAGAAACGCAGCGAACAAGACGTGGATGGTTTCGAAAATAAGATGTTCATTCCACTAATTAATATTGAAAATCTGCGATATGTTCATTTCTTTCAAACGAATTTTCCTGAATTTGATTTAGAAGTAATAGAAAAAGCAAGCAATAGTTATTCGTTAACCATACAAACAAAGAGTAGTATTCATGACTTGCTCAATTACACCAGCTTGCTTTGCTTGTTCTTCGCAATTTTTGCAAGAGAGCATATTTTCGTGAATGACAATATTATCGAAAAGTATCTAAAGGTGATTAATCGCCTGGATGCACCTTTCTTTATTCGGTATTTGTTTGGCAGAAATGTCATTAGTAGCCGGGATCAGTTTGCCAAGTATAAAAAGGATTTGGAAGCTACTAATCATAACCAAATTCGTTTGCAATTCGGAACAACCGCCATTCAGCGACGATACAAAATGAAATCACTCATCACCTTTGACAAATCGATTCTGGATGTTGGTTGTGGAGAAGGGTTCTATGCGATACCTTTTTCCAAAAATATCGGTGACTTTTTTTATTATGCAATCGATGTAAACGAAGAAAAAGTAAATCTCGTTCAGCAAAAAGCGAATAAAGCAGAAATAGAGAACATTATCACGTTTACCTCAATCGAAAAATTCCTTGAAAACTATAACGATGAGACGGTGGATATCATCATAACCGAGGTAATTGAACATATGACGATAGAGGATTCATCTCGTTTTCTGCGGAAAATCATCCAACATGTAGACTTTGATAAGTTAATTGTCACAACGCCAAACTATGAATTTAATCGTCACTATCTCTTGGATGGCTTTCGTCATGATGACCACAAATGGGAGATGACCCGGGCTGAATTCCAACAATGGATGAAAGAGATTGTTGGCGCTTCATTTCAGTGTGATTTCTTTGGAATCGGTGACAGCGTTGATGGCGTACAGACGACCCAAGGTGTGATCATTCAGAAGCAAAGCAAGGAGTTGGAAGCACATGTTACTTAAAACCTTTTTACATACCATTTTTATTCTTGTAGGACCTACCGAATGTGGTAAGTCTACTTTTGTGGAAAAAGTTCTTGTTCCTCAATTAACGCTCAGCGATCCGAAGAAAAATTTCAAAACCAATGTGCAAGTCATTTCTTCTGATGTGATACGTCGTGATATATTGGGCCAGCCCTACGATAAGCATGACCAGATCATGATGGAAGCAAGTGCTCAAGCATTTGATTTATTAGAAAAGAAGGTAGAAGTGGTAACGTCTTTTCCTGTTAATGCTGAATTTGTCATTGTCGATACGAAGGGATTATCTGAAGAATTCCGTAACCAGATTTGTATGATCGCGAAGCGAAATAACTACAATGTAGAAGTTATTCTGTTCGATTACAAAAATACACAAGATTACTATCAAGATGTAACCAAAAGTAGAGCAATCATCTCCCGTGATGTGCGCCGTTTGCGAACGGATGTTTTGGCTAATTTGAAAAAAGGTCAGTATCGCCATATTCATCGAGTGAGAGGAAAAGACTTTTTGGAGGGGTACCAGGTAGAAATCGCCAACATGGACTTGTATCTGAAATCGTTACTACCCGTTGAAAATGATTATTTCATCGTAGGAGACGTACACGAAGAGGTAGATTCCTTAAAACAACTCTTCCGTGCCCAGGGATTCAAGGTTGAGGGTGACAAGGTGACTCCTGACGTTCCTGACAAAAACCGCAAAGCGATTCTTGTGGGAGACTGGATTGATAAAGGGAATAAAACAGAAGAAACTATCCATTTCATTTATAAAAATCGTGACCACATCCTCTTGGTAAAAGGCAACCATGAAAACTTTGTTTATAAATTACTAAAGGGAGAGTTACAAGAATCTGATTTCGATGATGAGTTGATTCAAACTCATTTTACCTCGATCGCTGAGTTGGAGGGAAATGAAGACCTGAAACAAATGTTCTATGAGCTGGTGGAGGATTCAGTCGAGTTCTACAGATACATTGGAATCTCAAAAAATTCTTTCTATGTTACACATGCGCCATGTCACAACAAATATGTGGGCAAGCTCGATTCGATGTCGTTAAAAAAACAACGCAATTTCCGGATCGAACGAGATAAAGATTATCACGAGCAACTCAATTTCTTACTAAATGAAGCGGTAGGCAATCATCCTTATCATGTATTTGGACATGTAGCTTCCAAAAGCGCAATTCGTTTGAAAAATAAACTAGGAATTGATACAGGTGCTGTTTATGGCAATCGACTGCTGAGTGTGTCATTTGGGAATCAACGGGTATTTTTCAAATCGGTAGAAGGTTCATCTGCTGAAAAGATTGAATTACCCAATCTATTTGAGCAAAGGACACAAGGGGTTCTGTTGGATGATCTGACCGAAGAAGATCGCAAAAAACTACAGTACGTCTTGCAAAATAAAATCAATTTCATTTCTGGAACAATAAGTCCTGCAGATAAGAATGTGGAAACAGGTGAATTGGAGAGTTTGGAAAAAGGCTTGCGCTATTTCCAATCAAAAGGCGTCAAAAAGGTAACCTTGCAACCGAAATATATGGGTTCTCGTTGTACGATTTATTTGCATAAGACGTGGGATGAGTCCTTTGCTGTATCTCGCAATGGCTACAAAATCAAAAATGTGGATCTCTCGAATATTTACTTGGAACTGCATCAAAAATTTTCTCCCTTGATGGAAGAGCGTTCCTGGAAAACGATGATTCTCGACGGAGAATTACTACCGTGGATGGCGCTGGGTAAAGGATTGATCGAAAAGGAGTTCCGGGTTATCGATTCGGGGATCTCAGAGGAAATTGAGTTCCTTAAGCAATCTGGATTTGAAGAAAAGATGGGGCAACTGTTTGATGCTTACAGTAACTCCGAGTATTCCAAAGATCAACATCATCTATCCAAAAAGGAACTGAGAGAGAAGTACGGAGAAGCACTGACTGGAAATTATAAGCACGTGCATGAAATAATGAACAGTTTTTATTCATTGGCGCTGCACGAAGAAGCGTATCAACTATATCATCAGCAAGTAGAGTTGCATGGAGCAGATGGAGATATTACATTTAAACCATTTTCTCTTTTGAAATCAGTACATGAGGATGATCGTGAAGAATTTCCAACGCAGGTTACAAGTGAAGTCTTCCAACTGATTTCCGAAGATGAGTCGATCGTAGTAGACTTTGATGACCCGGATCATTACGAAACAGCAAACGATTTCTATCTGACGCTTACGACGGATCGCGGGATGGAGGGTGTTGTTATCAAACCAGAAGAAGAGAAGGTTGGAGTGGCTCCTGCGATGAAAGTGAGAAATCCAGAGTATCTTCGTCTCATTTACGGCTATGATTATACGTTTCCACACAAGTTCAAAAGTCTCTTTTCTCAAAAAAATATTGGTCAAAAGCTGGCAACGTCTATTAATGAACATAAACTTGGAAAACAAATGCTTTCTTTTCCGCTGCATTCCATCAGTGATAACAATCGTGAGTATCAGCAAGTGGTAGCCAATATGCTTTTTGAGACGAATAAAGAGTCTGGAATTGATCCACGTCTGTAGTATGATTGGAACCAGCATAACAAAAAGATTCACTGGTGAGATGTTCGTGTGAATCATTAAAGATAGAGGGGAAAGCGCATTTGTAATATTATTTTGATCCAGAATTCAATCCGTTCCTACTTTATTCGCTAACGCAGTGGGATGCTCTGTACAAAATGAAACACATTTTCTAGATCGTACGTTTTTTGACTTTTTTCAACTAACATATTCGTACCATAATATGCGGTTGGCCATCAGAATTCCGGAGACCTCAATTAATAATATTAATAAAATTGGAAAATATCTTGATTAAAAATTACTAAAATAATACATTATAAAAAACCATATTGTTGTTGTTTAAAATATTCATAAATATTTATCGTTCCATCGTACTCGGAATAAGTGATCTATCAATTACTATGTACTAGTGGGGAGCAAAATGAACGACCAATTAAGAAAAATTGAAAGAAAAATTGACGATTTTCATAAGAGCAGCAGGGTTTTTACATATACGCGTCCCACAGCAATATTAAATGCTTTACGGGTTTTTGAAGATGGCTGCAGATTGGGTGCTCAAGCTGTTCTTAGCAAAACAGGTGATCCGGTAGATTACTCAATGGAAATTAGAGAACAGTTAAATTCAATTGATATAGTATTAAAATGGATATTTTCGGAATGTAAGCCGGATACACAAATTGATTCCACTTGTGACAAAAGGTATGTTGATTTCGCGAATTTACACTATCATCATGCTAGACAGTACTTTGGTATATATAATGCTTATGTTAGTTATTCTAGAGGCAAATATAGAGCAATAGTTAATGAGAAACAACGAAAAGTTTCTTTTGAGCCAAATGCTCATCTTATAAATATCGTTATATCGAATTTTAGTGAGGCGCTTTATAACCATAATGGCAAGGAGGCTCCTACTAACTTTGTTCTATTACAAGTACTTGAAGAACTGGAACAATCTATAAGAGTAAAAGACAAGAGAATATCGTATGATATTAGTGATAAAGTTTGGAGCGTAGCTAAGCAGCTGATAGAAAGGCAATGGATTGAATCAAGTGAACTGCCTCTTGAATGGGTATTTGACAGGTTTTCTTTAAAAGAATTTAGAGATGTTTGGATAGCGTTCGGAAGTTGGATGTGGATTCACTCATTTGCTTGTTTGCATTCAGGTACAGTTGGAGCAGCTTTAGAAGATGTAGTTGTAGTGAAAAAGAAAGAAGATGTAATAAATTTTATTTCACAAAAATCTGATGTTAGCCATGATGTTTTAAGCAACATCATTGATTATCTAGTATATGATTCGAAATTAAAAAATAATGATATAATATTTCAACCTTTGATACCTCTTTTTGATAGTTACATTGCATTCTGTCCCCACTTATTTTTAGCTAGTCGTGCAGAGAGAAATTTAATCATGCTTATGCATAAGAAAAAAGATAAATCGTATTTTAACTTAACAAATTTAAGAGAAAAATTAATGATAACTGAAATATCAAAAAGTATTGGTAATAATACTTCAACTCAATTCAGTGTCGGCGTAAAGTTGCCTGGAAGACTCCCGGATGTAGACTTGGTTTTTTACAATAAAGAAGAATCAATACTATTAATTTGTGAGTTAAAATGGTTAATCGAGGCAGACGCAACTCATGAGGTATACGCACGTGAGGATGATATAAATCATGGTTGTGAGCAGGTTCAATCCATACAACAGTATGTACATGAAAATTCGTTTGATTTTATTAAAAAAGCTTTTAATGAGGAACTACCCGGAATTTCTGAAATAGGGGCAATTGTTATTTCAAAGGTTGGGATTAGAACTACTAATACTAAAGTACCAGTAATCAGTTTAAAAAAATTCATAGAGCTTTGTAACAACAATAACCAGAGCTTAAGAGGGTTACTAAAAGATATTGTGGCGAAGAAATACTTATCTCCAATTCCCCCTAAATTTAAATTTCAAAAACTTGGAGTAAAATATGCAAATTATACATTTGAATTACCCGGATTTGTAAAAAATAGAAAAGATAATAAATTGTCATATGACAAGGAAAAGGTCGGGAGAAATGAGTTATGTCCATGTGGAAGTGAAATCAAGTATAAAAAATGTTGTGGGAGCTAACGATAGAAAGTTGAGATAATTCGTTGAGCAAACTAATGTTCTTAATAGACTCGAACAAAAGCTATTAAAAAATATAAGATCAACGATACCTTAAGATAAAATTGAATGATACTAAAAATGGAACAAAGAAGGTGTTTGACCCTTAGCTGTTGTAGATACAGCCTTGTTATTCTTTTGCCTAAAGGCTATGCTAAACTTGATTTGTCAATAACAAAAAAACCAATGAACAAGGAGGTTTCCACCTTGTCTACAAACCACAAACCCAATAGATTAGCCAAGGAAAAATCTCCGTATTTATTGCAAAACGCCAACAACCCAGTTGACTGGTTCCCTTGGTCAGAAGAAGCTTTCGAAAAAGCTAAACAGGAGAACAAAACCTGTCTTCTTATCTATTGGGTATAGCTGACGTTGGTTAACTACACGTACATGCCATTGGAGGCTGTTTTAGTAATTAACAGCCTCTTTTCTTCAAATGATAGACAAATTGGTTGATTGAATCTTTCTGATAAAATCGAAATACACTTATTCTTATCAGTGATGCCAGGCTTGCACCAAAGATACCTTAGTAGGATTAGGTGGAATAGGGATCGTCATTTGTATCGGAGGTGGGCCTGGAAAACCATAGATTTGTTTTGTCGCTGGAAACATATAAATATTTGGGTTCATACACTGGGGTTGTCCCAGTTGGAGTAAAGGCATTTCCCAAGGATTTAATAGTGGTGATTGTAAAGTCAAATCATTCATTGGATGTTCCCACACCTTGTAATTCCAAACAGCAACACCCCTGAACTCTCCATACATAGCTACTTCCATATCAACCCCCTGATCGAGGGTTACTACAATGAAAACTGGGACAATTGCATCCGACTTTCTTGATAAAACATCTATTTCACCTTCTATCTGCCTGTTTCCGGTTGATAGCTTTATCGGTTCGCGAGATTGTTTGATTTCAATAAAAACGCTGTCTGGGAATTCCCTTATAGCAGGCTTTGGATCGAAAGGCAACTTGGCAACCTCTCTTAAGGTTCCTTTCGCATCAGGAATAACATCCCGGCCTAACACCTTCGAGGGATAAGGATGTGTATTTTTGGTTAGCGGGTGAATAAACCCAAATTTAAGTACCCACGATTCAAATAGTGAACCGATGAATTGTTCATCTCCGATAGGAAAAGGGTTATTTAATATATATCCCATGTTTTTAATGATTTGAATCAAACGATCCTTTGTAAGCGGTTTGGACATAATGCTCACCTCGACTGTTCAAATACCCCACGTACTGACACAACTGTCTGTGCGCAAACGTGGGGTTTTGGGCTAATCACATCCCTTTGTCTTGATCGACAAATCAAGGCAATCCGCTTGCTTTGGTGGTGGCGGAGAGTCCAATATACAATTACCAACTACAGGTTCAAAATGTGCACCTTCTAATGGTACAGTTACTTCCTTTACTGATTTAACTCCGAGAGTTATTTCCTCGCTATCTTCTCCATCAATTTCTCTTGCCAACTCCTTGATATCATCAAAATCAAGGCGATGCCTGCTGGGAACAATAATTCGGTTACGATCCAGGAAGACACCATCAACATCGAATTGTTCCTTTAGCAAATCAGTGTGATTTAATTCATTGAAAAGCTTCTCAATAAATTCCTTTATCGACAATAGTGATGTGGTACGAGCAATGTAGTTCAGGTATTTCTCGGTGTAATAATCCAAGTGGCAGTTTATATGCTCGATAACCCGTTTGATTACGAATTCCGCTCGTTGAGCAGCGAGGTTCAACTCACGTTCATGCTCAAGTGGACTAACCAGAGGTTTAAGAAAACCGGATACCATTGCTAAGAAGCCTGAAATTCGACGAAAGATTTCAGTCCGATCATCTTCATCCATTACATCATGTGGATCTTCATCTCGAGCGAGTGGATCCCAAAACGGTCTAATATATTCAGACAGTGATAGAGCTAAGTCCACGGCTAATTCTTTTTTTCCGTTTGTTGGAGCAATGAGATCCTTGTAAACTTTGTAATAAGTATTAAGGGTAGTAAAAACATAACCTAATTTATTGTCCAGGGCGTCCTCAAGGCCTGATTCATCTAACCGTGCATTGAACGAAGTACTCGGTTGATTGTTATCGATAGTGGTACCATTGTTGTCAAAGGTATCCACATTAAAAATGTTTACTTCATCCGAGAAGAGATAATGCAAGCACCATTCTGCTCTCTCAATCGCACGTGCTTCTACACCTTCTTTGTTAAGATTTACCGTTTTATGTAATGCACTGCCCAATTCCATCTGCAAAACCTTATCGAGCAGAAATTCCTCTATAAAGGAACGGTTATTGAGTACAAAGCTACGATTGAATTCGAACTTTTTAATGGTTACGATGACTGCATGGGATACTTCATGCAGGGCAGTCTCTATACAGTACTGCTTTACTAATTCAAACACTTTAATGAGTAGAGTTCTATCTGAATAAGGGTTAGTTACTGTACGAGTCGTTCCTCGCTCGAGTGTATCCTCAGCTATCGTTTTAACCTCAATTGAGCGCAGGTTTTTCAAACTCCTCGATGATTTTGTGGTTTCTTCGGTTATACTTTCTACGGTATTTTGGGAGGTCTCATTGATTGTAGATGTATATCCACCGCCTAGCTGCAGGGATAAAGGGATTCCTTTGACTGGAATCGTAATTCCAATGTTGCCATTTACATTCCAAGTTTTGGACTTGGCAGACGAACGGGTAACATTGAGAACATCTTTGTCAAGAAGCGTACTTTCTTTGGATTCCATCTCTTCAACTTGATCTAGTGTCTTTTGTTCGAAATATTTTCTTTGTGTTTCTTTGATTTGTATTTTTAATTCTTCTCCCGGGGCAAGAGCAATCGTAGAAATCAGGTTATTGATTGCATATTGCTGAAAAAACCATCTTTGCTCGAATGTAAGGTCTGCGGCAATGTGAACATCTATCCCCCCTGTGGCCCAGTGAATCGGGACACAAGCTAACGAAAAAGAGGGGAATTCTTCCTTAAAGCGTAAAGGTGCTAAAGGAATAAATTGACGAAATGGAACCACATATTGTGGACCTTGTTTCGCTTTAGGAGCTAAACATTCTTCCAATTTAGCGGAATTATCCTTGCAACTTAGATTATGAGCAGGATCATTTGAAGAGAATGCTGATGTAGATCTACGGCGCGTTCGACGTATGGTGATTAAGTTGGATAACGCATTTAGAAAGTCTGAGGCTGTTAGGGATGAGTAATTTGGTTTGTCCATAAGCTCGTTCACCTTTCAAAATGTCAATTCTGACCAATAGTATGATGATAAAAACCGGAATTTAAACATGAGGATTTATCAATCGAATCCTTTACACACCGAACGTCTATTCGTACAATAGAGGGAAGAAGGTGATTAGGCATGATAAAGCTGCCATTGACGCAACTGTTGGAAGAGTTCCGCCAAGATGAACGAATGAAACGAAATATCGTCCATTGGGAAACGATTCAGCCAAAGGAAGCAAAGACGGTTCCTTTTCCAGATGAGATGGACGAACGAATCAAACAGACACTAATCAAAAGAGGAATATCCTCTCTCTATACGCATCAGGGATCTGCCTATCGCTTCGTCCGTGAGAAGAAAAACATCGTAGCCGTTACGCCAACTGCTTCCGGGAAAAGCATGTGCTATCATTTGCCGATATTACAAACGCTAACCGAGAATCCGCAGGCTCGGGCGCTCTATCTTTTCCCGACAAAAGCACTGGCTCAGGACCAAAAAAACGAGCTTCACGAGCTGATCACAGAGATGGGGTTATCAATCAAATCAGAAACATACGACGGGGACACACCTGCCAACATCCGGCAAGTGGTGAGGAAAGCTGGCAACATCGTCATTACCAACCCCGATATGCTGCATTCTGCGATTCTTCCTCATCATACAAAGTGGGTTTCTTTTTTTGAGCATCTCAAATATATTGTGATCGATGAATTACATACGTATCGAGGTGTTTTTGGCAGTCATGTAGCCAACGTCATTCGCCGCTTGAAGCGTATTTGTGCTTATTATGGCAGTCGCCCTCAATTCATCTGTACATCGGCAACGATTGCCAACCCGAGAGAATTAGCGGAGCATCTAACCGAAGAAAAGATGGAGTTAGTAGACAACAACGGAGCGCCTACTGGCAAGAAACACTTTATTTTCTACAATCCACCGATCGTGAATCACCAACTGAATATCCGCCGGAGCGCAACGTTAGAGGCAAGAGACATTTCGGAGCAATTTTTGGTGAACGGGATTCAGACCATTCTGTTTGCCCGGAGTCGTGTAAGGGTTGAGATTCTCCTTACCTATTTGCAGGAATTAATCAAGAAGAAGCTGGGGCCCAAGACGATTCAAGGTTACCGGGGAGGGTACCTTCCGAGCCAACGCAGAGAAATCGAGCGGGGGTTACGGAATGGTGACATTATGGGGGTAGTCAGCACAAATGCTCTGGAACTCGGTGTAGATATCGGGCAGTTGCAAGCTTGTGTGATTACCGGTTATCCCGGTTCCGTTGCCAGTACATGGCAGCAGGCAGGTCGTGCAGGGCGAAGACAAGGGGAGTCGGCTGTTGTTTTGGTTGGTAGCTCGACCCCGATTGATCAGTATGTGATTCAACATCCAGAGTACTTTTTGCATCGAAGTCCTGAGACAGCGAGAATTAATCCTGACAACCTAATCATCCTTGTCGATCATATCAAGTGTGCGGCTTATGAATTACCTTTCCAGAAGGGTGATCGATTCGGAAATGCGGAGATTGTTGAGATTCTGGAGTTTTTGACAGAAGAGCAGGTACTGCACCATTCGAGAGGAAAATGGTTCTGGATGAATCAGTCGTTTCCAGCCCATAACATCAGTTTGCGGTCAGCTTCTCAAGAAAACGTGGTAATTATTGATATCACGGAACGAGGAAATGAGCGTGTACTGGGAGAAATGGATCGGTTTAGCTCTCTCACGCTGCTTCATGAAGAAGCCATTTACTTGCATCAAGGGACACAGTTCCAGGTGGAGAAGCTGGATTACGAAGAAAAGAAAGCCTATGTGCGAGAAGTAAAGGTCGATTACTATACGGATGCCAATCTGGCTGTGCAGTTGAAGGTGTTGGAAGAAGATAAGCGTAGCATGGAACAACAGACGGAGTTTGCTTATGGCGAAGTTTCTGTACATGCCATGGCGACAATTTTCAAAAAGATCAAATTCGAGACACACGAAAATATAGGCTCAGGGCCGATTCATCTTCCTGAACAGGAGCTTCATACGAATGCGGCCTGGATGAGTTTTTCAGAAAATCTCTTAACCTCGCTCGGAAAAGCCGAGGTAGAACGAGGACTTTTCGGACTCTCTCATGTCCTTCAGCACGTAGCACCACTCCTGGTCATGTGTGATCCGATGGACTTGCATGTGATCGCACAACGGAAGGCTGTTCATTCCGGACAACCCACGATTTTCCTGTATGACCGTTATCCGGGCGGAATCGGTTTGAGTGAGCAGGTTTTCAAAGATATAAAAACGATCCTGAACAAAGCAGAAGAAATGATCACCTCCTGCCCGTGTGAAGCGGGTTGTCCTTCTTGCATTGGTGTAACGGAAGAAGGCACCAAAGAGCTGTCGCTCACGCTACTTCGTGTTGCCCAGGGGGTTAGCATGCATGTCACTTAAAAACAAGCTGAACCGAATGAAAAGTCACTTGTCATTGGAAGCAGCACCAGTGAATCTCAGTCAACAAGCTGAGCCCGATCTTACATGGGATGTGCCTTTTATCGAAAAGTGGTCTGAACTGCAAGCAAAGCCATACGGACAATTGGATGAATACATCATGATTCGGGAAGTTCGCTATCCGCTTGATTATCAGTATGGGCGGTATCGTTTTTCGGAGCTGCATGACGTGATGTCTGCTTGGGATTCTCATCCTGCAAATCACCCATTATCCTCAGCCAAACGAAAGGCAGAGGAACTGTTATTCTTTGATACCGAGACGACTGGATTGCATGGGGGAGTAGGCAACACGATTTTTTTACTCGGCTATAGCCGTGTTGAACCAGATGCAGTTGTTGTCCGTCAGCATTTCCTGGCTGCACCCCATGCAGAAGCCATGTTGTATCAGTCATTTTTGCCAGAGGCGAAGCAGTCCACCCACCTCGTTACTTTCAATGGCAAATCCTTCGATTGGCCACAGGTGAAAACAAGACATACTTTGCTGCGTGATGAAGTTCCCGAGTTGCCGACATTCGAGCACTACGATTTGCTCCATGGAGCGAGACGATTGTGGAAAGACGAGCTTCCTTCATGTCGACTGTCAATTCTGGAGCAAGTAAAGCTGGGTATTCGGAGAAAAGAGGATGTACCTGGACACATGGCTCCTATTCTCTACTTCGATTATCTCACCGATAAAAATCCAGAGGGTATTGCAGGAGTGCTTGTGCATAATGAACTGGACGTATTATCTTTGATTTCGTTATACATTCATATCTCCAAGCTGCTATTGGAAACAGACAATGAGGACATGTCAGTAGAAGAGCGTTTCGAAATCGCCCGCTGGTATGAAGCGGTTGGAGAAGATGAGCGTGCCTGTCAGATTTATCAGCAGGTAGCGGAGGATTCACATTCTCTACAGAATAAAGCCAAGGTAGCACTTGGACATCTGTATAAAAAGCAAAAGAAGATGTCTTCGGCCTTGCAACAGTGGGAGAGTGTCATCCGGGATACCAATTATCAGTCGGATGAGGTGTACACCGAGATTGCGAAAATCTACGAGCACCATCACAAAGATTATGAAGCTGCTCTCCACTTTGCAAGAAAAGCGTTTGAACAGTGGAAAATGAAAGGGCGTTTACTGCGCCACACTTCCAAAGCGGAGGCCAGCTCCTTTCAAAAACGATTGACTCGATTGGAAAATAAACTCGACAGGCTCGTTTGAGGCATGTCGAGTTTTTTATTCATAAATAGACAAGGTTTCACTTACATTGGAAGAAGACAGGAGGACAGAGGGAGGAGATTTGGATGGATAATAGTGTGTATGAATACGGGCTGCTCTTGTTAACGGGTCTGTTGAGTGCACCTCACTGTATCGGAATGTGTGGGGGCATCGTCAGCACCTGGACGCTGCAATCTTCAGCACCCGTCATGCAAACCATGCTGGCCTACAATAGTGGACGGATCATTACCTACATGTTTGTGGGCGCATTTATGGGATTTATCGGTTCGTTCGTCGATGCAGCAGGTAAAGTAGTAGGGTTACAGGGGATCGCAAACATTGTGGGCGGGCTCTTTATTTTGCTCTGGGTGTATCGTAAATACGCTCTGCCCATCGCAGCCTGGACCCCAATACGAATACCTGTCATTCATTCGTTTTTGGAAGGAACCAAAAAACAAACAGGAGTCATTCCTGTTTTTATCAGCGGGCTGCTATTAGGTTTTATCCCGTGCGGATTGACCTACGCCATGCATATGAAAGCCGCAGCAACGGGAGATTGGCTGGAGGGCACACTCACTCTCCTGTTTTTTGGGATCGGTACGCTGCCTGCTCTGGTGTTCATCGGGCTGTTTTCCAAACTGATCAGCCGTGCATTGCGCAATAAAGTCTTATACGTAGCCAATATTATGGCTGGTTTGATTGGCGTCATCTCGATTTGCCGAGGAATGGTGCTAAACGGCTGGATCCCCAGCATAAACCCTTGGCTGTGGTAAATTATCGGACGGCATCGAAATCAAAGGTAGCAGTAATCGTCTGGGTTTTTCCTTCCATACTCAGTTCAGCTTTCCAATCCCCGATCATGGTAGGCGTAACAGGAGCAATATATTCGCCCTGTTCGTTTGGCTTTGCCTGCACTTCCAATATTCCATGATCCATTCCCGGCATAGAAAGCTGGATTTTTACTGTCTTCTCCTTCAATTCTTGCTGAAGTGAAGCTGGAAGTGAGATGTGCAGCATGTTCTCTTTTAATATTTTGGCTGGATTCGGTTGAAGATCAATTTGGATGACATGTCGCTGATCGTTAGTAACCACCTGATTGGACTTTGCGGCTGGGGCAGAAGAACAGGCGGATTGGATGAAGAGAGGAATTACGATCATCATCAATCGCAGGAGAAATGATTTATCGATTCGCATCGGCTCACCTCAAATGTAACGTTACTGTCCATCACTAGCCTATTCATCCATCCGGTGGGAGATTCCCATTTCTAATAGGGAGCGGACTGGCATATGGTAGGTAGTGGATAAGCTCATTAGTTGATCGACAAAGGGGAGTATTTCGTGCCAACAACTGCTCATGTGACTTATCAAATTGGAGGTATGACCTGTGCAGCCTGTGCAACCCGAATCGAGAAAGTTGTAACGAAAGTAGAGGGTGTACAAGTAATACAGGTGAACTATGCCTTGGAGAGAGCTCGCGTTGAATACAATCCGGAAACAGTGAATGAATTCGTGATTAAAGAGCGAATAGAGAAATTGGGATACCACGCGACACAGGATGTCCAGGGGGATCAAGAAAAGGAAATAAGGGGGCTTGCGCTTCGGTGCCTCTTTGCGGTACTCCTGTCGATCCCATTGTTCTGGTCAATGGCTACTCATTTTTCTTTTACCTCGTTTATTTGGGTACCTGATCTGTTTTCTAATCCGTTTTTTCAGTTGGCGATCACCTTTCCCATTCAGTTCGTTATTGCCCGCACCTTTTATGAAGGGGCTTGGAACTCGCTACGGAACCGCACCGCCAATATGGATGTACTTGTTATACTCAGTACGTCGTCAGCTTTCTTCTACAGCCACTACATGACATTTGCCTTCAAAGATGCGGAAGCTCATGATGTGACGTTGTATTATGAAACAAGTGCCTTGATCATTACCTTTTTACTCATTGGAAAACTGTTGGAAGCCATGACAAAGCGAAGAACACTGGAAGCCATCAAAAGCTTGTATCAATTACAAGCCAAAACGGTCACGGTGGTTCGCAATCAAGAGATGACCTCAGTGCCGATTGATGAGTTGCGGGTAGGCGATATTTTTATCATCAGACCAGGGGAAAAAGTTCCCACCGATGGTCAAATATTGGAAGGAACTTCCTTTGTAGATGAATCTGTATTTACGGGTGAAAGCCTCCCTGTTGAAAAGCGGGCGGGAGATCTGATTACTGGTGCAACCATGAATCAAAACGGGATGTTAAAAGCTAGAGCAACCCGGATTGGGAAAGACACGGCCTTGGCCCAAATCATCCGAATAGTTGAAGAGGCACAGGCATCGAAGGCTCCCATCCAACGAATGGCAGATGAATTGACCGAAATTTTCGTGCCGATTGTCGTAACGATCGCCGCAATTACTTTCCTCGCCTGGTTTTATTTGTTCACACCACATACTGTCGGAATCGCTCTTGAGCGAGCAATGGCTGTACTAATTATTGCGTGTCCTTGTGCACTCGGATTGGCTACTCCCACCTCGATTTTAGTCGGTTCAGGCAGAGCCGCAAAAACAGGAATTCTGTTCAAACAGGGGAAGCATCTGGAGCTTGTTCAGAAGGTCGATACCGTCATCTTTGATAAAACGGGTACAATCACGAAAGGAAAACCGGAAGTCACAGACGTTCACGTGGCAAAAAATGAGTGGGGGAAACACACATTTCTACAGTTCGTGGCTGCTGCTGAAAAAGGCTCTGAACATCCATTAGCATCTGCCGTCGTTCAATTTGCAACGGACAACCGACTGAAATTACCAATGATCACCCAATGTGAAGCATTGCCCGGATATGGGATGAAAGCTACCGTCATGGAAAAAGAAATGCTGATTGGATCACACCGCTTGATGGTGGAAAATGGGATTGCTGTACAAGAGGGAGCATTACTTGCTAATACGTATGAGCAGGCAGGTAAAACGGTCATTTATGTAGCCATTAATCGCCAGTTCGCAGGCATGATTGCACTTTCCGATACCGTAAAAGACAGTTCGGAAGCTGCGATTGAGCGACTGCAAAAGCTCGGAAAAGAAGTAATCATGGTTACAGGGGATAATGAACGAACGGCTGCACATATAGCAAAACAAATCGGTGTTTCCAAAGTATACGCTGGTGTCCTACCAACCGAGAAAGCCAGTATTATTCACCAGTTGAGACGGCGAGGCAGAGTTGTCGCTATGGTCGGTGATGGTGTCAATGATGCACCGGCATTAGCGTTAGCGGATATCGGCATTGCAGTTGGGACAGGAACAGATGTTGCAATAGAGGCAGCAGACATTCTAGTTATGCATGGCGATTTGCATGGTGTTGCCGATTCATTTTTGATTAGTCAAAAGACGCTAGTCAATATCAAGCAAAATTTGTTTTGGGCACTTGCCTACAATACGATTGCTATTCCGGTCACCATGCTTGGTTTTTTGGCTCCTTGGGTTGCTGGTGGTGCGATGGCACTCAGTTCTATTTCTGTTGTACTCAATTCCTTGCGTTTAAAACGAATCCGATTATAGGTGATACATTTGCGATAAAAAGACGAATCCCCGCACAGCTCATGTACGGGGGGTGAAGTTTGTTGCCCGCCAAATGCCAGCATAAGCTTGTATCGGGTGGGTTTTCTTATCTGCTTTTCCGTCCCATCTCATAAATGATACCGCTGATTCCGTGTGTAATTTGTCCATGCCGTACGTTCGTCATTGCGGTAAACAGTGTACGGACGCGATTTTGCAGATCGGGATCAGTTGTTACATAAATATTATAGCCAGGCTCTGCTGCTTTCACTTTATGATGAACTTGCCGTTCAATTGACGGGTTATGCCCACCTGCATCAACACCAATGACGACGTCAATTCCTTGAGCAACAGCTTGGGCACTGTTTACTCCTGATACTGACTTGGCAATTTGTGTGACTCGACGAGAGAGAAGTTCTGCTGATCGGACATCCTGCTCTGTATACGTATTTGGTCTGGTTCCATTGTAGGTCCCATCATAATTATGCACATAGGGTTGATCAACAGAGGGAGCACCCGGATTCATGTTATTGCGAGTGATTGGTGCATTCTTCACTTGCGCACTTTGAATCTGAGCTTGATTTGGCTGCGCTGGAACATTCGGTTGAGCACCGTAATTGGCACAACCAGTTAGACCAACAAGTATCACAGGAACGAAAAGGTTAGTTACGATGTTGCTCATACGCTGTTTTTTCATGATCAAAACCTCCCTGCTAGTAGTTTGCTTTGAGCAATGAATACCTATGCGGCAACCTGTTAGTGTTGTTTTTTCCGGTTATCGATAAACAGGGGAAAGAGCAGGAGTAGAAAAGCCAAACCAATCAAATAGGCGCCGGTTGTGAAGTAACTGTGTGTGACAAAGTTTGCAAGTGTGTTTTTCCCAATGATCGGCGGAACAAAAGGAGGAATCTTGATCGGAGCACGAGGATCCAACTCGGTACCAAAAGAAGCCAGCCAGCGGTACATATCCCAGATGCCCAAAGCACCTCCGATGACAAAAAGCAATATAAGCCCGAGCAGAAAGGACTTCTTGCGTAAAAAAGCGACGAGCAGTGTCAGTACGGCCAACCCGCCAATCAGATAAGGCAGGTAATCAAGTTCAGGAAATGTGTCTTCACTAAACGGCTTCATACCAATGTAATGATTGAGACCATTTACAATATCGATTTGGCCTGCTAATTTGTTTGGATAAACAATAATGTCTAGGCCTTCTGGGTATTGTGGAGCAAAGAATTTCATACCCCACCAAGGTAAGAAAATGGAGCCGGCTATAAGCAGTGCAGCCAACACGATGGAAATCATGGAAGGAACAGAGAGCTTGTTGGTTGACATTCATCTCACCATCCTCACAAGATAGGGTTTCCTCCACATGACAACATCATTCAAAAGTAAAAGACTGTTGATTGTAAGCTCAACAGTCTTTCCAATAACTACTATCGTGGCTGCACCAGTAAGTATCCCATCATCTCTTGGTGTAGGGCAGAGCAGAAGTTGGTGCAATATATGGGGAAGCTGCCAGCTTTGTCGGCGACGAATTCAATGGTTTTCGTCTGTCCTGGCTGAACCTCCATCGTCTGATTATAGGCGTTGATCCCGAAACCATGAGTTATATCCTGATCGAGATCAATGTTCGTTAGGTGGAAGGCGACACGATCACCTTGACGCACGGTGACTACGTCTTTTCGTGGAGAAGTCGCATCAAAGATGAACTTGGATCGCATGGCGGTTCCATAAATGTTCACGACATTTCCGCTTCGTTCCACTCGTGCTTTCTTCTGATCCCACACACTTCCGGCTCTCGCTTCATCTTTCGGAAAGACTACAACCGGCTTCAGCTTGTCAGCTTTGATGATCTGCGCATAGTGTGGCTCTGGATCAACGGGTGATGAAAAGATTATTTCCATTTTGGGTCCGGTCAGATCGATCAACTGCATGGATTCTGGATGGGAGGGGCCAACAGATAGATAACTGTCTTTGGCAATTTTATTAAGCGAAACGAGATATTTCCCATCGGGACTGACAGAATCACCCTCAGCAGCGACTAAATGACCAGGAGAGTATTGAACAGCAATGCGATCAGCAACCTCACCATTATCAGGACTCCATTTCACCACTTCAGAAGAAATAAACATGGTTGTATAGGCAAAGCCTTTGTCGTCAAATTGCGTATGAAGTGGGCCAAGAGCGTTAGGAGGATTCACTTCCCTCTCCATGACAGAATTGTAATCAAGGATTGGAATTCCATTGAAATCTCCCGCAAATTTTTGGCTTTTCACAGCATCAAATGCTTTTTCAAATGAGAAAACCGTCATAGCAGGTGCAAGCTTACCGGAAGCTATGAATCTGCGTCCGTCGGGAGTCACGTCAACGCCGTGTGGAGATTTGGCGCATGGAACCAGATAGACGGCCCCTTTATGTTTGGAAGGGTCAATCATTTTTACGCCGTCAATTACATCATGCTGACCTGGCGTATTTGCCATTTTCTCAAGCTCTTTCCAGTTGAACAGAACGACGTAGTCACGTTCTTTTTGTGATGCGTTGATTTCCCATTCGGTTGTAGCTTCTTCTGTATTGTACGAAGTCATTACTGCCCAATCTCCCGATACTTTTTTGCCCGCATCAGAGAGGTCAAATGACCAAGGAGGGAGCATCAGTTGATAAGCTAATTGTAGCTTTTTGGTGCTTTCATTAAAGGTTACTGCTGACATTACACCCTTATATCGGGTAGAAAACTCTTCTAAAGGTGCATAAGCATGACCGAGTGGAATCGGGAAACGAGTCGGCAAGAACAGATACTCCGAATTCTGTGTTATAAATGCGGCACAGTGTGGACCGCCAGTATTCGGCACGTGGAGCATATCAGCGACTTCAAACGTGCTTAAATCCATGACAGCCGCTCTGTTGTTTGCCACATCCGTTGCAAACATATACTTTCCGTCATATTCACCAGCAGTCTCCGAGAAAGCCGGATGATGGAAATCTCCCCAGCTAAAGCCACCCATTTGATCCTTCGAATGCTTGTCCCACCCATGACCAGTCGCTGAATCGTATCCAAAGAGTGGAACTGTCCGTATGCGTCTCATGGAGGGGATTCCATAGACAAAAAGTTGTCCGGAGTGTCCACCAGAGGCAAACAAATAATATTCATCCTTTTGACCAAAAGGAACATAGACTTTTTGGGCAGCGCTGGAGGCTGCAGCAGTGTTATTACCTGCCGCACCGCCTGGTTTTGGAGAAAAATTACCAAAGAAGACAGCAGAAGCAACAACCCCTAGGGCTAACCCTGCGCCAATTGACAGTACTTTACTCATCATAAGGTGACCTCCCAAGATGTTATGGCTGTTTTGATGCTGCTTCCAGTCCTGCAAGTATCGCTTTCAGTTCTTCATCCGTAAGTGGATTGGATCCAAGCACACTTGACATAACTGCGGAAGTAGGTTTCCTTAAAAATTGCTCGAGAGGAACTCCGTGTTTGCCTTCCACATTTTCGAATGCTTTCGAAAGGTCAGGGCCTGTTGCACCTCCCTGAATTTTAAGCGCGGAAATACTGTGACAAGAAATACATCCACGCTGAACGAAAATTCGTCCTTCCTCTGCTGTTTCTGGTGTTTGCTCCGGTTTTGATGGCTCCTGGGTTTGTGGCTGTGCTGGTTGTGCAGGAGCTGGAGGCTGGGCAACGTTGCCAGTATTAGTAGGTTTAAAATATAAATACCCTCCGCCTAAAGCGATAACAAAGCTTAATAAAAAGAGGACAAAGTTATTTCTGGAACCCAAAATGAGAACCCCCTTATCGTCAAGTACCGTAATTTCTGTATAATTCTGCCCGTGGTCTTTGGAAAATATACGGAAAAGTATGCAGCAGACATAGCATGCAAGGCAGTTCTGGTTGTCCATACTAAGTACAAAGGGGGATCGTTATGAAATTCTTCTGTTTCTTACTGATGGGATTTGCTTTGGTAACAGGTTGTCCAGGTATTGTGCAAGGAGAAGAATCCTTGCAGCAAATCATTGATCGATCACCTGAAAAAAGCGTGATCCAGTTGGAAGAAAAGACGTACGAGGGAAATATCGTGATTACAAAACCAATCACATTGCAAGGCAAAACTAATACAGTAATTCGTGGCGATCGTACAAATCATGTCATCACGATCAGATCATCCGGGGTAACCATTCAAAATGTACGTGTCGAGCATGGAAGCATGGATCGAAATTCGATGGAGGAATATGCAGGCATTCGTGTGATTGGCGCTGCGAACAATGTGATAAGAGATGTGACAATAACCGATTCCTTTCATGGGATCAGCTTGTTTAAGGCAAACAATAATCAGATCGAAAGGATTCAGGTAGTAGGGCATGGCGGAAATGAAATTGCAGGACAGGGAAACGGCATTCATCTGTATTACTCCCATGGCAATCAAATTAGACAAAATGCCATCAGAGATACAAGAGACGGAATGTACTTGTATTTTTCAGACAATAACACGATTGACCAAAATGATGTAACCAAAACCAGATATGGTTTGCATTTTATGTACTCAAATGAAAACCGGATATCTCAAAACCGCTTCCACAACAATAGTGGCGGAGCAGCGATAATGGTCTCCAAGCATATCCAGCTTAATCAGAATGACTTTTCCCTTCATAAAGGAAGTCAAGCGTTTGGTATCTTAATGCAGGAAGGAGAAGATATCCAAATAAGGGGAAACCGGTTCCTCCATAATCTGCGAGGAATCTATATTGACAACTCGTTTAACGGACGTGTGATCGATAATCAGTTTATGAATAATCATATCGGTATTGAATTGTGGGCAAGCGCAAACAATCAAACTTTCGTACAGAATCGATTTCTAAATAACATCACACCTGTACTCACGATTGGTGGGAAATCAAAAAATTCGTGGAGTGAAGACGGGAAGGGCAACTATTGGGGAAGCAGCTTCCCGTTACTTGATGTCAACCAGGACAAGGTGGGGGATTATGCGATTAGATATCAATCATCACTCTATCATTTAATCAAAGAAAATGAATTAACCTATCTGTTTTTAAAGAGTCCAGCCATTCATATGTACGAACAAATGAATCGATGGGCTCAAAAGCAAGATGTCATGTTTCAAGACGATTATCCATTGATCGATTCCAGGAACCGCTTCTGATTGTCAATATCGATCATTCTCAACTCGGGAGGATCGGGAAAGTGAGATTTGCCAAGCAGGACAAGCAAAATTGTCCATGCACAACGAAACAATAATCGCACATCATACCAAAGAGTTCTGTTTTTGATATACACGAGGTCCAGGGCAACTTTTATATCAAGATAGTTTTCATAGGATTTCTCCAGTTGATGATCGTGCAGATACTTTGACCCGTGCGTATATTCGTAAATACTCGCTGGACTGAACAAGCCAGGCTTTATGGAGTAGAGTTCCCGATGATACTCCTTGAAGTAGCGAGCATAAATCTCGGGGTCCTCTGGTCGTGGACCAACAACCGACATCGTCCCCCCAAGGATATGCAGGAATTGTGGCAGTTCATCAATCTTGCTTTTTCGCAATAAAGATCCAAAGGGAAAAATTCGCGGGTCATTATTCAGCGTAAGCTTGCTAGCGTTCTCAGCTTGCTTTTGATGCATTGTTCTGAATTTGTACATTGTAAATACGTTACCTTGGAAACCGATACGCTTTGCCAGGTAGAAAATGGGACCAGGGCTTGTCAATCGAATCCCGAAAAGGGCAAAAAGAAAGAGGGGGGAGCAGATCAACAGAAACGTGATTGCAAATGTGAGGTCAAACAATCGTTTGCCCATCTGGAATACTCCCCTCTACATAAGGTGAACTTGCATATAACCGCTCAATTACCTGAGAGATTGTCAGTGCATTCAAATCCAGATCCAGCTCTTCTTCTCCGATTTCAATGATCAGTAAATTCCGATTGATTTTCGCACATTTTTTTAACGTTTCTTTTGTTTTTTCGAAGGATGTAATGGCTCTTTGAAATGTTAATTCTACATTGTCTCCCTGTTCCAGTTTTTTCTCCAGCCTGCTGGATGAGCCGGGGCGTTCGTGCAAGCGTTTGCGAATGATTGTTGGATCTGTGTTTAGTACAACAACGATAAATGGCATGCAAATCAACGAATTTAAGAGAAGTTCCAAAGACACAGGTTCATAAAGACAGGAATAACGGATGGACCATAATGCCTGGAAAATGCCTTGGTCTAGCAGGATTGGTTTTGTGTGCAGACTGTTCTGACGAATGATCCCTGCACAAAACAGCCAATTGAAACAGGTGGTAAAAGTATCTCTCCAGGATGTTTGTTTGGACATCAAGATATAACAGATGGAGAGCAAGGTAAATCGAAAATGAAAGATAAGTTCGGTAATAACCATATGAAGTTTGACAAGAATCCGCTTTCCCGACTTCCCATTACGACGCTTGAAAGAAGGCTCATGTATAGCAATTCCCAGTTCCTGCAAGAGTGGAGTGAGCTTCGTTGTAAGCGTCGTTTTGCCAGCTCCGGGTAAACCAAGAAATTCAATTACAAGTCCTTGAACACCTGATTGATCTGTCATATTGATAAGATCAACTCCTTGGTCTGTTCACCCCAGACTTTCATGTGTTTGCCATATACAATATTGTCTCTCTTGATAAAATATGAAATTTTTCATTTTTTTTATTATCTCCACATGAAACAGTATCGCCTGAATAAAGTGTAAATATCTCATTGACTAGTAGTTCCAAATGAAATGGATTCCGGATGAAAGGGATTGTTGCAAATGAAAATTCCCTATTCCCTTCCTTTTACCGGGGAAGAAGAAATTGAAGAAGTAGCGGCAGCAATTCGTTCTAAGTGGCTCAGTAGAGGGGCTCGTACGATCGAATTCGAAGCTGAATTCGCCAGAAGTGTAGATAGCCCATTTGCAATCGGCTTGCACTCGTGTACTGCTGGACTTTACTTGTCCTTGTCAGCATCAGGAATCGGTCCCGGAGATGAAGTGATCACGACTCCTTATACTTTCGTTTCAACGGTAAACTCCATTATCCACTGTGGTGCTACGCCTGTTTTTGTCGATATTGATCCGGTTACGCTGAACATAGACTGTGAGAAGATAGAATCGAGAATTACGGAACGAACAAAAGCAATCATCCCCGTACATTTTGCCGGATTTCCTTGTGAAATGGATCGCATTATGGCAATAGCCGATCAATATAAGCTATTTGTGATCGAAGATGCCGCACATGCCGTTTACACGAAGTATAATGCGAAACCGGTAGGAAGTATTGGTCACTTGACCTGCTTTAGCTTCTATGCGACCAAAAATCTGGCGATGGGAGAAGGGGGAGCAGTTACAACCGCAGATGAGGAATTGGCGGAGAAAATTCGCATCCGCTCTTTGCACGGAATGAGCAAGAATGCGTGGAATCGTTATTCAGAAAAGGGGTCATGGTACTACGAAGTGGAATATCCCGGCTATAAATATAATATGACTGATATACAAGCATCATTGGGGTTGGCCCAATTGAGAAAGCTTGAGCAGATGCAATTTTTGCGTAAAAAATGGGCTGATCGGTATACGGAAGCCTTCCGTGACCGGGAAGAATTGATCGTACCGTATGACTCCACCGAGCATCGTCACGCATGGCACTTGTATGTTATACGGCTAAATGAAAACAGGCTTACCATAACTCGCAATGAATTTATTGATAGACTTCGGGAAGCAGGGGTCGGTACGAGTGTTCATTTTATTCCGGTTCCATGTCATCCATACTACCGGAACCTCGGATACAAAATCGAGGATTATCCTGAGTCATGGAAAGCATTCCAATCAGCTATTTCTCTTCCGTTGTACCCTGGTTTAACGGAAGAAGAAGTGGATTATGTCATAGAGCAGGTTCTGCATATTACTAGTAATCATCAGAATTTTTATGCTGATTAAACACACCATTCTCTATTTTCTTACACGTGGTGGTACGGGGGTCGTCAGTTTTGCTGCCATTTTGATTTACTCCCGTTTATTAACGCCCGAAGAATATGGTATCGCTTCTATCGTCCTTTCTTCTGTGTGGTTGGCACAAGCGTTTGGCTTTCGGTGGATCAACATGTCTGTCGCCCGTTTTATACCAGGTACAACCACTGAAAATCGTAGCACCGTAATGAGTACATTTGCTGTTATGACGATCATTGTGATGATGCTCATTGCTTTGATGGTCATTCCAGCAATGATGACGAGTACTCGTCTAGCTGATTACGGGGAACTGGTCTTACTTGGAGGGGCAACACTCTGGCTGTTATCCCTTTCTGAATTGAATCAGGAAATCTTTCGATCACAGCTTATGCCGAATCAGTATGGCTGGCAATCTCTTTTGAAAGTATCGCTTTCACTGTTATTTGCTTGCCTGTTTATTTTTGCAGGACTTCAAACGACAGGAATTTTGCTTGGCCTAATCGTCGGGATATCCATTTCACTACTCATCTTTCCCAATCCGTATTGGCGAGAAATACGAATCAAGAAATGGGATCGGCGTCTGGCAGCCCAATACTTGTCTTATGGAATGCCGTTGATTGTAACTGCTGCCATGGGGTCACTTATTAACAACGTTGACCGAATTCTGCTGGGGTGGTTACAGGGTACAGAGGCTACAGGCATGTTTGCTGTTGCTGATGATATTACACAACAAAGCTTGTATTTATTGATGTTGATTGTCAACCTTGCTGCATTTCCTTTGGTCATAAAAGCAATGGAGGCAAACTCAACCATTCAGGTACAACAAAGACTTGAACAAAATATCATTCTCCTCCTGTTAATTTCCATTCCAGCTACGTTCGGTATCATTCTCCTTGCTACGAACATTTCAACTGTACTGTTGGGCAACACCTATTCTCCGATCGCAACTACTATCATGCCGTGGATTGCCTTATCAACCTTTCTCCAAGGCTTAAAAACCTTCTATTTTGATTTATCTTTTCAACTGGGGCAAAAAACACTTCCACAAATCTGGCCCGTTTTAATTGCTGCTGTGCTTACGATTAGCCTGAATCTGTTCTGGATTCCACGATGGGGCATTATGGGGTGTGCCGCAGCCACTTTTGTAGCCTATTTGGTTGCTGCTATCCTCAGTTGGTATCTCGGGCATAGAATCCTGCCACTGCCCATACCGTTTCGTGAGGCAGGAAAAATATGTCTCGCTTCGCTAGCCATGATCCTGAGTATTCTGCCTATCAGTACAAAAATCGGACTATGGTGGTTGGTCGGGCAAATCATCTGCGGAATCATCGTCTATGGGGGATCAATATTGCTCCTGAATGTAGCTGGTGTCAGAGACAGAGTGTTGCGAACGATCACTCTACGCAGGAATACGGGATAAGGGGTTGGCGAGATGTGCGGTTTCGCAGGGATCGTGAATTACAACAAAACCTTCTCAAATAGTAGTCTGACTGCCGTACTGAAACAGATGACAGACGCCATCAATTATCGTGGGCCAGACGGAGAAGGATATTGGGTCGATGAGAGCCTGGGGATTGGACTGGGGCACAGGCGCTTATCAATTATTGATCTTTCCAGCAATGGCCATCAACCAATCGTTTCCCAGAACGGACGGTACGTCATGATCTACAACGGAGAAGTTTATAATCATCAGCAGCTTGCCCGTGAATTGGACTCTTTGGGCTACCAACGCAAGGGGCATTCTGATACAGAAATCATTTTGGCCTGTTTTGAGGCATGGGGGATTGACCAGTCAATCCAACGATTCGTAGGCATGTTTGCCATCGCCCTGTTTGATCGTAAAGAAGCAACATTTACACTGATTCGTGATCGCATGGGAGAAAAGCCACTTTATTACGGTTTTGTCGGAGAGAATTTCATCTTTGCTTCCGAGATCAAGGCATTTCAGGTTTTCCCCGGCTTTAAAGGAACGATTGATCGGGATGCGATTGCCAGCTATATTCGCTACAATTACGTTCCGAGTCCGCAAACGATTTATCAGCACATAAAAAAATTGCCGCCTGGAACGTATTTGCAAGTATCAATCATCGATCAAACAGTACCTGAACCGACCGTCTACTGGAGTATTCATTCAATTCTTGAGAAACGCCAGGCTGGCCTTGAAACAATAGATGAAGGCGAAGCAATTCTTCAGTTGGAAGCGTTGATGCAGCAATCGATACGTCAGCAAATGATCGCTGATGTTCCCATCGGTGCTTTTTTCTCAGGAGGTGTGGATTCAACGAGCATTGTCGCCATGATGCAATCCCTCCATTCGAAGCCAATCAAAACTTTCACCATTGGCTTTACCGATGAGGATTATAACGAAGCGATTTTTGCCAAACGAATTGTAGAACATCTGAGAACAGATCATACGGAACTGTATATCAATCATCAGGAACTGATGGATGTCATACCACATATTGCCCATATCAGCGATGAACCTTTCTCGGCAACCTCGATCATCCCTACGTTTTTAGTTTCCAGGCTAGCTCGTCAATCGGTCACGGTCAGTTTGTCAGGGGACGGCGGAGATGAATTGTTTGGAGGCTATAATCGCCATTTGTGGGGAAATCGAATCTGGGAAAAAGTGAATCGAATTCCCAAAGGCGTACGTCATGCAACAGCAGCCGGGATGAAAATGGTACCACAGGAGTTATGGAACGTGGTGTATAACAAATTGTCACCCATTCTTCCGTTGTCATGGAATGTGACCCTTCCTGGAGAAAAAGTAACGAAACTGGCGGCGATTTTGACAGAAGACTCCCTGAATTCCATCTATGTGAATCTTGTTTCCAACTGGAAGGATGGTAACGGAATTGTGCAAGGAGCTAGCAAGCCATTACAATCTGCAATCATTAATGACCAAGATTGGGTCCGAGTGACGAATCCTTCCGAAAAAATGATGGTAATGGATTTGATCAGCTATTTACCCGACCATATTCTCGTAAAAGTGGACCGGGCGAGCATGAATGTCAGTCTGGAATCAAGAGCTCCCTTTTTGGATCACCGAATTGTTGAATTTGCGTGGAGTCTCCCGATTGAAATGAAAATCAGAGAAGGGATTGGGAAATGGATTTTACGACAAATTTTATATAAATACGTCCCTGAGAAATTGATTAATCGACCGAAGACTGGATTTTCCGTACCGATTGGAAGATGGTTGAGAGGGCCACTGCGGGAATGGGCAGAAGATTTGTTGGATGAGGGAAAACTGCAAAGAGATGGTTTTTTTGATCCAAAACCCATTCGTACCAAGTGGGCCGAACATATTCAGGGGAAAAGAGATTGGCACAATGATCTGTGGGCTGTTCTGATGTTTCAAGCATGGTTTGAGCGGCATCAACAGGTGGTTACGCCATGAAACTCTTCTCGTATCTGACGGCTATCCTGTTTGCGTTGGCTTTGACGTTCACCTCAGCTACGCAATTGCGACTCTCAGGCTTGCCGATTGGTGTAGGGGAGCTACTTCTGGTCAGTTGGTTATTACTGATTCCGTTTGAGTTCATTAGAATAGAGCACATTTCGATAACAACAGTAACCAGATGGACCTGCGGCTTCTGGTATTTATCATTCCTCTTTTTATTGATCGGCTTCTGGATAGGCATTGCAGAAGGGCTGTGGGATACAACTGGCTTCCATGATATCACTGCCTATTTGTTCATTTCAGTGCTGTTTATCACGCTGTCGATGATTCACCCGCCATCCTTGTACATGAAAGTAGCAGCAAAATGGTTTCTCATTTTTTCATTCATGATTCTGATTTTTATTTATCTGCTTGCCCAGTTGACATCAAGTCTGGGACCGATTTCCTTTTGGTACTGGGACCGATTCACAGGCTGGTCCACGAATCCGAATCAATTGGCTTTGCATATCACCGTTTCGCTATGGATCTGTGGATATTACCTTTTGACAACCTCTGATATGATTCGAAAAATTGGCTATTTCATTATGGTTGTCTGCTTGGCATGGGTCGGTTGGTCCACCAAAAGTGATTCACTGCTGATTTCATCGATATCGAGCATTTCATTGTATGTGACCGTGCGATTGATTATGGGTAAGGAACAAACCCCTTTGCTCCCAAAGACCTCCGTGGTTGCCAGATGGGTACGATATCTGTTGGTAATCGTTGTTGCTTCCACTGTATGCATCCTTTTGTACCAGCCAGTGATGAGCCAAGTGGAATCCATCTATAATGACGGGCACCAAGGCTCGCTTCGATTTCTCTTGTGGGGAAATGGGCTTTCGGCTATTGCTGCTTCTCCTTTATTCGGGGCAGGGCCAGGAGCCCACTCGGGAAGGGGAGGTCCATTCGAGGGGTTTGAGGCTCACAACACACTAATTGACTGGGGTGGCAGTGCAGGAATATTGGGTGTTTTGGTATTGGTCGCTCTTTATGTGTACTGGACTTATGTCTGTTGGAGGGCAAATCAACTGTATTTATTGGTATCACTACTGATGATCTTTCAGTTCAGCTTTTTCCATTACGTACTTCGTCAACCGATTTTTTGGTTCCTGATGACATGGGTGATGACTGTCTCCATTTCCAAGGCAAGAGAACTGAATCAGAAGGTTTGTTGACTTGATTTTCAGGTGAGAGTGAGGGAGGAAACATGAGCTATTACAAAAGGACATTTCTTGTTGTAACCATTGACTCAGCTCTCATTCTTTGCACTGTCATTCTTAGTTACATCTTGCGTTTCGAAGCACAAATTCCCGAACACTATCTATTCAGCATTCCACTATGTTTCTTACTCATCTGGATGACCACGATGAGTTTGTTTGGTTCTTTCAAATTACACTTGCGTACTTGGAGATATGTGACGCTGAGAGATTTGATCCTGATTGTTAAGCTGATCACCATATCTATTTGTTTGGATTTGTTGATGTATAAAGTGATTGCCTCATTTGTGGAGAATGTTAGAATCCCACACTCGATATTCGGCCTTTGTTGGATCCTTTTGATTATGAGTATCGGTGGTTCCCGATTCCTCAGACGCTTCAAGAATGATACGACTTCAAAGATCCAGCCGCATCATCAAAAAGTAATGATAATTGGAGCAGGACATGCGGGAAGTTTGGTAGCCAAAGAACTAATGAGCGCAGAAGATACACAATCCTATCCAATCGCATTTATCGATGATGATCCTGGCAAGCAAAAGGTGATTATTTTTGGCATTCCTGTTGTTGGGACGAGGAGAAATATTATTGAACAGGTGCACAGGCTGGCAATCGATACCATCATCATTGCCATGCCATCTGTTAAACGGGAAGAGATCGCCCAGATTATTACGATTTGCAAGGAAACCAAAGCAGAAATCAAAATCTTGCCTCGAATCAAGGATGTCATTCAAGGAAGAGTTAAGATTAGCATGCTACGAGATGTACGCGTGGAGGATTTGCTTGGTCGAGACCCCATCCAGCCTGACAATTTAAAGGAAATGCACAGTCTGATTCGGGAAAAAGTTATCTTGGTGACTGGTGCTGGCGGATCGATCGGTTCAGAGCTGTGCCGCCAGATTCTTCTTTTGCAACCAAGGATTGTGCTTCTTCTGGGACATGGCGAAAACAGCATTTACACTATCGAAAATGAACTGATGCAGACGAGCAATGGAACGCTTCTTCACAGCATCATAGCAGATATTAAGGATCGCAAACGGATGGAGGATGTGTTTGCATTTTTCCAGCCACAGGTGGTGTTTCATGCTGCAGCATACAAGCATGTGCCTTTGATGGAAAAAAATCCGCTAGAAGCAATTAAGAACAACGTATTTGGCACACGCAATATCGCTGAATGTGCCCATCTGAATGGGGTGGAAACATTCGTTCTAGTATCGACAGACAAGGCTGTAAATCCTACCAGCATTATGGGAGTGACCAAACGAATTTCTGAGCTGATCGTTCAAAGCATTGGAAAAATGAGTATGACGAAGTTCGTTGCTGTTCGGTTTGGAAACGTCTTGGGCAGTCGAGGCAGTGTCATTCCATTATTCAAGCAACAGATTGAAAAAGGCGGTCCAGTCACTGTCACACATCCCGATATGGTCCGGTTTTTCATGACAATACCAGAGGCTGTACAACTGGTAATCAAAGCCGGAGCCTACGCAAAAGGGGGAGAGATTTTTATTCTGGATATGGGCTCTCCCGTTAAAATCGATGATCTGGCCAATGATCTGATTCGTTTATCAGGGTTGGAGCCCAATAAAGATATTAAAATCATTTACACCGGAATTCGCCCGGGCGAAAAGCTGTATGAAGAAATTTTAACGGAAGAAGAGGGCGTTGCGGCAACCACATACGATCGTATCTTTATTGGCAAGCCTGCAGATTTGTCCTACGATGAGGTTTCATCAATTCTGACAAAGATGGAATCGAATATGGAAGATTGCCATTCGCTTGAATTGTCAGATGAGATTCTTTTCTATCTGTATAAGCTGGTCCCCAGGTACCACCAACCCATGTGGAAAGAAACGGCGGGGAGGGGACTTTGAAGGGGGGCGGAAACAGTGGAGACGACGATCATCGACATCCGGGTTACCATGCGGGTTTTTCGAAGACAATTACCTTTTATTCTTCTTGTAACGCTAGGTATCACCTTGCTTAGTGCAGTCCTTACGATCTTTGTGATCCCGCCAGTGTACCAGGCAAAAGCAGAAATACTGGTTAGCGATCATGAAAACACTTCACGAGCTACTCCATTTGTAACAGGAGATATTGATACCAACCTGAAATTGATTGAAACATATCTCGTTATTTTCACCAGCCCACGTATTCTTGAGTTGGTCGCAAACAAAGTGGGAGAACCGGAAATGGAGGAGCTCAAGAAAAAAATCAAGGTAAAGCCGGTCGTTAACTCTCAAGTCATTTCGATTACCGTGGAGGATACCAGTCAGGAAAATGCCGTACGAATTGCAAATACTTTGGCATCGACGTTTAAAGAAGAAATTATTACACTGATGAGCTTGCACAATGTCCAAATCCTGACGGAAGCAAAGGTCAACGCATTCCCTGTCATTGTGCGTCCAAAGCCTGTTCTGACAACAATCGTAGCCTTTATCATGGGACTGTTGCTTTCCATCGGTCTGGCATTCCTACGTCATCACCTTGATTCAAAACTGAGGATTGAAGAAAAAATTGAAGAAAAATGCGGTCTTCCCGTTCTGGGGTCAGTTCCCAAGCTAAGAAGCTACCGTTGGTCCAAATTAACCAATGCTTCTATATCAGAAAAAAGTGCGATTTTCACAGAAGCATTTCGCCACATCCGTACAAACCTGCTGTTAGCACATGATCAAGATACAGTGAAGACCATACTCATCACGAGTCCACAAGCAAGAGAGGGTAAATCTTTTGCTGCTGTACATTTGGCTATCTCTCTTGCCCAAATCAAGAAAAAAACGATCTATATAGATGCGAATTTCAGGAACCCGGTTGGCCATGAGTTTTTTGGCATTTCCAATGACAAAGGCCTATCCAGTTATTTGTCACAGCAGATCAGCCCTGAAGAGATTATTCATCCCACCACGTTTCACCATTTGCAAGTGATCCCATCAGGTCCTCTGACCACTAGTTCATCAGAGCTGCTCTATTATGAGACAATGAAATCTCTTTTGGAGCATTTGAAACAACAATACGACATCATTCTTTTCGATGGCCCACCGATTCTTCCCTTTGCCGAACCCAAAGAGTTAGCTTCCTTGTCGGATGGAAGTGTGATTGTCGTTGAAGCGAACAAAACCTCGTCTGATCAACTCGTCCAGGCGCTTGCCCAGTTAAAAAAAATCAATGCAGCAAGCTGGGGTATCGTTCTGAATAAGACGGCAAAGAATGCAAACTAAAAAATGGGAGGAAATCAGGATGTCAAGAGTCCGTAAAGCAATCATTCCAGCAGCCGGGTTAGGTACGAGGTTCTTGCCTTGCACAAAAGCGATGCCAAAAGAAATGTTACCCATCGTAGATAAGCCTACGATTCAGTATATTGTTGAAGAAGCTATAGAAGCGGGAATTGAAGATATTATTATTGTTACGGGTAAAGGAAAACGGGCAATAGAAGATCACTTCGATCAGTCGATGGAGCTGGAGAAGTTGTTGACGGTAAAAGGAAAGTGGGAAGATTTAAAAGAGATTAAACGAATTTCACAATTAATTGACATACATTATGTACGGCAAAAAGAACCGCTTGGACTTGGTCATGCTGTCTGGTGTGCACGCAAATTTATTGGCAATGAACCGTTTTCGATATTGCTCGGCGATGTCATCGTGGAACAACCGTGCTTGCAAGATTTAATGAGTATTAATGATGATTTTGGCAGCTCGATTATCGGAATTCAGAACGTGCCGGAAGACGAGGTATCCAAATACGGTATTGTCGATGGAGAACAATTCACCTCATCCACTTATCGTGTTCATAACCTTGTAGAGAAGCCGACTCGTGACACAGCTCCATCCACCATGGCGATTATTGGTAGATACATATTGACACCTACTATTTTTGACATATTGGAAGAGCAAAGACCTACCGCAGGCAATGAAATTCAATTAACAGATGCCATATGCAAATTAACAGAAGTTGAACCCGTGTATGCCTACCAGTTCCAAGGAAAACTGTACGACGTCGGGGATAAATTGGAATATATCAAAACCACGATTCATTTTGCATTGCAGCGGCCAGAATTGAAAGATCAGCTTCTTGAAAACATGAGAGAAATCATTGGCAGGGAAGAACGATAAGTCCGTTCCAATAAAAAGATCAGAGAGGTGAAGCGGATGAAGTTAGCCATCATCGGGTCTGGATATGTTGGTCTTACAGCAGGCATGACGTTTGCGTACCTGGGCAACCATGTTACATTTTTGGACAGCGATCAAAATAGAATTACAACCCTGTTGCAGGGGGAGTTACCTTTTTATGAACCAGGGCTACACTCTCTGTTTCGTCAAGTGAAACAGAACGTTGATTTTCTTTACGAATGGAGCGACTTAAACTGGGATATTGATGTTCTCTTTATTACCGTCGGCACACCTCCGCAACCAAATGGTGATGTGGATTTACGCTATGTAGAGGCTGTTGCGCAGCAAATTGGAGAGCATATTCCTGATACAGCAGATCCGCTAATCGTTATGAAATCAACGGTTCCGATCGGCTCGGCTGACAAGGTTGCCCAAATCATTCAACTGGAACTGAATCGTCGCGGTTCGTCCAGGTCCATTCAGGTCGTGGCAAATCCTGAGTTTTTGCGAGAAGGAGAAGCTCTACGAGACGCCTTCTTTCCAGACCGAATTATTGTCGGAACAGAAAATGATCATGCTGCACAAATCATGCAAGCATTGTATGAACCATTGATTCACCAAACCTTTACCCCACCTGTTGAGGTCCCAGTACCAAAAGAGAGAGGTAGAGCATCATTCATCGTTACCAATCCTAAAAGTTCTGAATTGATCAAATATGCGGCAAACTCCTTTCTGGCAATGAAAATCTCCTTTATTAATGAATTTTCCCAGTTAGCTGAGGCTGCAGGAGCTGACATCAAGGAAATTGCATATGGAATTGGGCTAGATCAGCGAATTGGGACTAAGTATCTGCAAGCTGGGCTGGGATGGGGTGGAAGTTGCTTCGGCAAGGATTTACAGGCCATCATCCGAACTGCAGAGCAGCATCAAACCAGAATGAAGCTGTTGCAATCCGTGGTAGAAGTGAATCAGCAGCAAAGAGAGTGGGTGCATAAGCGTCTTTGTGCTCTTTTCGGTCAATTGCAAGGATTGCGAGTGGGCATTCTCGGTGTCTCATTTAAACCAAATACAGATGACCTGCGTGATGCCGTTTCTATTGCCATTATCGAACAATTAGTTCGTAACGATGTCCAGGTAACCGTATTCGATCCCATTGCATTAGAAAGATTGAAGCTTGAACAACCTCAACTGGAAATCAGCTTTGCACAATCAGCAGGGGAAGTATTTTATGCGAGTGATGCAGTCATCCTTGTGACTGAGTGGGAAGAATTCCAGCAACTGCCTTTGCAACAACTACGTGAAGTGATGAATCATCCTGTTTTTCTAGACGGGCGGAATGCGATGGAACCTAAAAGAATGAGAGAACTTGGATTTATTTATGAAGGAGTGGGGAGGCGAACCACTTGAACAGGATACTAGTTACAGGCGGAGCAGGGTTTATTGGTAGTCATATGGTCGATTCTCTCGTTCGTGATCAGATGGAAGTGTGTGTGGTCGATAACTTCGATTCCTTTTACAATCGGGGGATCAAAGAATCTAATATATCTGGTGCTCTTCAATCAGGATTTTGCCGATTGGTCGAAGCAGATATAGCAAACGTAGAACAAATGAAACCCATCTTTGCCGAATGGCAACCAAATCTGGTCATTCACCTGGCAGCAAAAGCAGGGGTACGTCCCTCCGTGGAACAACCTCAACGATACATTGAGACGAATGTGAATGGGACAGCCAATATACTCGATCTGTCCGTTGCCCATCAGGTAAAAAAAGTGATCTTCGCTTCTTCCAGTTCGGTGTATGGATTAAATAAAAAAGTACCGTTCACGGAAGATGACCCGCTTCTGCTACCTGCCTCACCGTATGGCGCAACAAAAATTGCCGGAGAAGCGCTGTGCCAAAGCTATAGCAATTGTTATGGATTGCCGATCGTAGCACTGCGTTTTTTCACTGTGTATGGTCCACGCCAACGGCCAGATTTGGCGATCCATTCCTTTAGTCGCAAAATCCTTGGTGGTGAACCGATTTCCATGTTCGGAGATGGGCAAACGTGCCGAGATTATACGTATGTAACCGATATTGTAACAGGAATCTGTGCTGCAATGTCTGTTCCGATACAAGGTTTTGAAGTATGTAATCTTGGCAATGATCAGCCTGTAAAATTAATCGACCTCATACATTCGATTGAAGAGGCGGTTGGCAAAAAGGCGATCATACACCAACTTCCGGCTCAGGTCGGAGACGTACCGGCAACATGGGCATCCCTTGACAAGGCATCCCGATTGTTACAGTACCGTCCGCAAACAAGCTTGCAAGTGGGATTGAATCACTTTATTCATTGGCTGCGCAGCTCCGGATTATATGAGGAGGTGTCTTATTGAGCAAGCGGGTTGTTCATATTTGCACCTCCAAGCTAAGCTATAAAATTCTTCTGGATAAACTCATCCTTCTATCAGAGAAAGGATACGAGGTTCATATTGTGTCTTCTTCTGAGGGTACAGAACATGAAGAGCAGTACGTTTACAAACTTCAGGAAAAAGGCATCCAGTTACACGAGGTAGCAATGGAGAGGTCTATTCGGGCAGGAAAGGATTGGCTAGCATTTCGCCAGCTTGTTCGTTTGCTGCGAAAGATCAAACCCGATATTGTCCATACGCATAACGCCAAAGCAGGTTTTCTCGGAAGAGTAGCTGCACACAAAGCCCGGGTACCAATTATTATTCATACAGTGCATGGGCTCCCTTTTTTTGCTGGACAATCCAGATTGGAGTATTACACATATCTGTCCCTGGAGTTGTTTGCAGCCAAGTACTGTAACTATCTTTGCAGTCAAAACGATGAAGATCTCAAAACGCTGCGAAAGTATCTCCCCACAGAAAAGCTGCATTACGAAGGCAATGGTGTACATTTGCCTTTGCTCGATCGAATCAGTCAGGAAATCTCGTTGGAAGAACTGGACGAGTATAAGATGAAATACGACATACCAGAGGGCAAAACCCTGCTGCTCGTGGCCGCAAGACTGGAGCCGGTCAAAGATCATGCGCTGTTATTTGAGGCACTTCAACAGGTAGTAAAGCGTGGCACAACAAACATACTCTGTCTATTGGCTGGAAACGGGCATCTCGAGACTGAACTCGAACAACAAGTGACTGAGAGAGGTCTCCAGCCTTATGTCAAATTCCTTGGTTATCAGGATAATATCTATCACTGGATTAAATTATCTGATCTCATCGTGCTATCTTCCCAAAAAGAAGGGATTCCACGTATTCTGATGGAAAGTATGGCTTTTGGCAAGCCAATTGTAGCGACAGATGTCAAGGGAACAAAGGAACTCGTTGTTCACGAAGAGACCGGGTTATTGTCTCCTTACCGCAATCCCGACGAACTTGCCAAGAATCTGATACGGCTGATCGAAAATGCCGAGTTGCAAGCCAAACTTGGTTTGAAGGGCAGAGAGAGGATCGAACAGCATTTTACAGAAGAGGTTGTGGTCGAGCGGATCAGCAAATGGTATCAGGCAACAGTCCCGTATCAGAAGCCGCTATGGAAAAAGATCGTTCATTCGGTTTTATTGGTTCTCTTGATTGGTTTTTGTCTTTCGATCGTATATGGTTATTGGAAAGTTTCACAATTACAGCCGGAAACTCATTTTCAACAAAAAATCCACCCTGTCCTCACCAGTGACTCCATTTTTGACAGACGTCATAATCAGGCTCAAGCTCCCGCACAAACACAATCAACTTCACAACCTACAGCTACCAGTCAAAATCATTCATCGGCTTCAGTCGTACCGTTTCCCTCAAATCACTTTAATGTGCTCCTATTGGGAATTGATGCAAGAGAAAAGGAAAACTCCCGCACGGATGTGATTATGGTCGCACATGTCAACGTCAAGACGAAACAGGTGAATATCGTTTCCGTACCACGAGACACGCAGGTGCAAATCAATGGAATCGGCAAAACCAAGATTAATCATGCTCATATTCTCGGTGAAATAAAAGGTGGCTCCCGGGAAGGAACGATGGCTACCAGTCAGGCCGTTAGTGATTTTCTCGATATTCCCATCAATTATTATATAAAAACGAACTTTCAAGGGTTTATCCATTTCATTGATAAAATTGGCGGGATCGACGTGAACTTGCCACATGCGGTGCGAATGACCTATGAACCATTGGAAATTCCCGCAGGAGATCAGCATCTTGATGGGGAGCTTGCATTGAAACTGATTCGTGAGCGGTATTCTCGCCCTGACGGCGAATACGGACGACAAGCAGACCAGATGTTGGTCATGAAGGCAGTAGTAAGTAAATTGTTGAAACCGGAAAATATCCCGGAAATATATCATTTGTTACAAAGCATCCGCACTGACATTCTCGACACCAATTTTACGGATGACGATCTGGTGAGTCTTGCCTTGTTATTCAAAGGACTAACTGGAGAGCAGCTATCCTATACGCAAATTCACGGAAAGTCAGGAAAAGCGTTAGACCCGCTTGTTAATCAGGAATTGTACTATATCTTCCCGGATGAAAAAGCAGTACAAGAAATATCGGAGACTTTTCTTCAAGAAAAAGAGTAAAACAGTCAAATAAGAAAAACAGAAAAAGAACTGCCGGATTGTGAGTGGGCAGTTCTTTATTTTGGCAACAGAAGTCTATCAGCATAAATTCAACATTTCCGATGCTTCATCTAATCGCAATAAGCAATCGTCATGTTTCATTATTGGTAGGATGGACTAGAGTTTTACCACATTCTCCGCCTGTGGGCCGCGGTTGCCTTGGACAACATTAAATTGAACTCGTTGACCTTCATCAAGCGATTTGAAACCTTCTCCCGTAATCGCACTGAAATGTACGAATACGTCGTCACCACCTTCAACCTCGATAAACCCAAATCCTTTTTCTGCATTAAACCATTTCACTGTTCCCGTTTGCATGAAATAACCTCCAACCTAAAAATAAAGGAAAATTTGACACATAATAATAGCGTAACTATATACCATGTGATCTCTATGTAGGATGAACAGATTCTTGGGATTTTATACTTTCATCTACACTTTTCGTTGATACAGATAATTTTTGGCTTTTTTCAGCAATACACACTGGCAGGCACGGACATAATCGAATAAAATAGGAGAGTAAAACCCAACACTTGTAATATGAGACTCTTTTCATGAGAACATGGACGGAGATATGATAGGAGATGTAGGCATGACAGAACAAAATGACAATCTACAGGATGGAGCTACACAAAAGTCGGGCAAAATGAGCTTGCAGGAAGCAATGAAACGTAAATTGGAAGAAAAGAAGAAGGCGCAACAACAAGCTAATTCCAATGTGAATGTAAAAGCTGGCAATCAGATGATGAAAAGTCAGCAAACCAAAAAACCAAATAACCAGCGCAGACGTACTGGCGTATAAGGTTGCATCAGTCGGTCGTATCGTTCCCATTTTGTTGGTAAACCTATATAGGTAACGAACAGAAGGAGGAATGCGTAATGACTGAACAAAATGCACCAACGGTTGTAGCCGTCCGCAAAAACAGTGACGGTAACATTACCAAACTGAAATTGTCGAACGGAAATGAGGTTGACACGCTAGTGGCCCAACAATTGGTCTCACAAGGGTTGATAGCGAATGTCGAAGTGTTGGAAGGGCGAGATGGAGGCAAGCACCTTCGCAGCATTCCTGATCAAGATTCATCTAATAACCTCGATAACCTGCCGGAATTTTAAACAACAACAGAAACTAAAAAAGAGTGACTAAATAAAGGTCACTCTTTTTTCATGCCTTTTTCAATCTCAATTAGCGATAGCACATAATTTTTTACATCGACCACTCGTTCGGGGGGAGCAGGAGTATTCTCTTTTGGAGCAATGAGAAAAGGAAACAGTGAGTCTGTTGCATGGAGAGAACCATGATTCCCACCACCAGGATGATTGGGGGCACCATCTGCAGAGATTTCCATTCCTGGTTTCGCCGAGACAATCAGAAATTCGCCTTCATGTGAGTAAAACGCACTTTCCAGACGGCTAAGAGCATCCGGATTATCAGTGAAGGTGACTGTTCGTTCTCGTGAGTCAATGATCAAGCCCAAGCAATCCGCATCACCACGAATATCCCATCGTTTCCCATAGTGATCCATAATTTCCGATCCGCTACGAAAACTCATGTGACGAGTTCCTTGAACGACGTGAATCCACTCGTTTTCTCGCCAGGCGATATGATCAATTCTTTGATCCCGGTTCAACCGATCAACCAGCAAAGGAACAGGAGCCCGTGAAGACAAGGAATAGACATAAGCCATCCGTCCGTTTACCGCTATCGCAATATCGTGTGAATCTCTGCGCTTTTCCCCCATACGAAAGCAAGTAAAGCCCGAGAGCAAATATTCCACATCGATTAAAGGCTTTTCACCTCGCCGTACCGTTGCAGTAACACCACTGTCTCCCATGAGAATGATGACATGTTCGGCCAGCGCATTTTCCCATTTCCCAAATGAATTCAGAAGCTGTTGAAGCTGCTTGTCTACTTGCTTAATTCCCTCTAGATGAGTGGGTCCCTCTTTGTGCAGCTTTCCATCCATGTCAGGGAAGTAAGCTAGAGTCAGATCAGGCAACTGCCTTTGTTTTATGAGACTAATAACACTTTGTATCGAGTAGTTATTGTTCATTCCGAGTGATTGGACGGGACTAGTGGGAAGCTTGTCAGACGTTACACGGGCGAGGGCCCCTAATGCCAACACATCCGGTCCTTTTACTGTCACATTGGATATTCCTTTCATCCCAAAATGATGCGTCTTGTCGCCTCGATAGAGTAATCCGTTAATCGAACCGGACGTGAAGCCTTTGGCAGACAACTCCTCATGTATAGTAGCTGTGTCTTTTGATAAATGAACCTGGTTTAATTGATAGAAACTGTCCCAAAACCATTGGAATACTCCCGGTTTCCAGGCAACCCGCAGGCCATCGCCATAATCAACCATCCGCTGTTCTTTTGCATCGAACCAGAGTAACCCCGGGATTTTATGCTTATCGGAATACGCTCCAGTGATCAGTGTGCTGTCGATTGTAACCGACATAGTAGGAAATGAACTGATCATCTCTCTTTGATAATGTCCATGCTGCATCAGAAAGGCAATGGCTGGCAGCTCGCCCGTACGTAATAAATACTCCATAGGTTCTGCCAACAGGGAATCAATCAAGAGAATGATGACTTTTCTCTTTGCCTCATTGCTTTGAACCTGTACCTTGTTTTCTTCCTTCCAATGAAAGGGCGAATAACGAAATAACGTAGTGAAAGCAAGCAGGATGATCAGAATAACAAGGAGGACGTTCCATTTTCGTAACGGTCTGATCAAGGTCATCAAGTGCTAACAACCCTTTCCCACATTTTCATTTTTACCTAGTGTAACCATCCGTCACATGATTAACCAGCTACGAGTGTTAGAGACTTCATGAGCTTGTGAAATTCATCACTACCTAGAGTTGAAATTCCGTATATCATAAAGGTGTCAGAGAGAGGGAGGAATAATCGATGATTACTCAGACAGAATATTTCAGCTTAAACAACTATGATTTCTCCGTAAAGAAAAAAGTAGACAACTTTTTGACGCCCTATATTCCCTGTGTAGAAGCAGTGGCCATCAAGCGAAAAAACAGCACGAATACCTATGACGTCTATTTCAGTGAAGTAGAGGATATTGTGGAATACAACCAATTGCTCGCAACAACGGTACAGCATGTCGATCCCGTGTATGGAGTATATATTTTCAGTGCTACCGAGGATCAAATTGAAGACAGATTCCGTGATTGGTCAGAAAATGTGTTGATGAATTTCCGCAGACATCGTAATGATTAAAGATTTCATACCATTTTAATTTCCTCTCAGCCGTGTTTGGGGGGAATTTTTTATTGTTGTTTTGGAAATTTGGGAAGGGAAAGCTCATAAAGCTTCTTCTTAGAAAAGCGATAAATAAAAATCAACAGGAAAGCTGCGATTGGATAGACGGGAATGGAATAATATAACTTCCAACCGGTATAGATTAAAGCACCGTTAATAACACAAATCCATTCAAAAAATAATGAGAAACCAGTCCAGCACAGAATATAATAAACCGTTTTAATGCCATATAGCTCCCACGTTTCGTAAGCGAATAAAAAGAGTAGGGAAGCGCACGGATACATAAATAAATGAAATAATGTACCAGAAAGTTCATAGGTAGGGTTATCGCCAAAATAATACATTTCATAGGGAGTGGCAATTAAAAAATAATCGATGGTTGAAACTAAAGTGATATTGTATACCCATATAATGGTGACTAAAGCAGGAGAAAAGTACTTCCTGATCGGCAAAAACAGTAAGATAATCGCACAGGTTGATATGATAAAAAACCATTCATTCCAATCGAAGGTAACATTCATACAATCGATGCCCCTTTATAAAGGAGTTTACGAAAAAACTTCATAAATCCTATCAGAAACAAAAGCGAACTGAACCAAAATGCAAATGACCACCATATCCGCCAATTGACATGGATTAGTACACCCAATAAATTGCATATCCATTCGATCCCACTGAAAAGAAAAACAAAGCTTATGAGTAAGTAAAGCTTTTTCCAACTTGAGCTTAGTACCAGAAAAAATTCAAGAAATGTAACCATGAGTACAGGAAAAAGCACAATCCGATTAAGGAAATGTGTATACTCATCCATAAAATTTTCGGGAATAAACAAAGTTTTAAAATTCATATAGCAGAGCGCTGAAAAGTTTTGATACGCATAGGAAGCGACCATCCAATAAACCATGACTTCAAGGATGTGCAGTTTTCTTTTTCTTTTTATGAGAAAAAGGACCGCAATTATATTTAATGCAAAGTAAAAGAACAAAGTCATATATGGTAACTCCCATGTAAGTTCTGCCTCTCGTTTATATTTTGCGCAAACATAAGACAAAAAATGCCCTACAAGGAGAATAGTGTCTCCTGTGGGCATTTTTTTTATTTATCGGGCAATGGAATGGGAAGCTCATGTATTCTGCTTCCGTCTTTGGCGCTTTCCTCGAATAAAATAAGCATCAAGGTTGAGTTGGGTTCTGCTTTGGCAACCTCTATGGTAAACTGGAAGTCACCAAATTCAGGTGCGCCTGCACTGGCTGTCACGAATCCTTTTTTAAGCTCATTATGCCCGTCTTCTACCACGTACCCGAATGTAGCTTCGAATACTCTTGCTTTTCCTTTGACCTCGTAAGTATTTTCCTTCACTTTTTTAACAGTTACATTTTGAAAGGTTTCATTCCCGTATACTTTTGGTTGTTGTTCTTCTTTTGCTGGCTTCGTCGGTTGTACCGTTTCAGTTGCAGGTTGCTGTCCATTCGTTGGTTGTTCGGGTGTTGCTGGCTGTGGCTGCTCGGGCTGAGGTTGTTCAGGCTGTGTATTCACAGGAGCAGTATTCTGATTGGTGCTATTATTATTTCGGCTTGCCTTCTCAAGGGGTAAGCAACCTTGCAACAAACCTGCTACAATTAGAACGATCATGAATATCCTCATGATATCTCTCCATTCCAGATATAATGTGTTGTTATTGAATGTGACGAACTGCATTCCGTTTTGTTACATAATTGAAACTGAAGAAAGCACGGTGAACCCAACGATGATCATGAACGAAAAAATTAAAGCATCAGAGGTACAATTAATTGGGATAAATGAAGAAGATCTAGGCATTGTTTCAACAAAAGAAGCACTGCGGATGGCAAAAGACCTTCAAGTAGATTTGGTCTGTCTCTCCTTATCTTCCAGCCCGCCGCCTTGTAAGCTTGTCCGACAAAGTGAATTCAAAAATCAGGTGAACAAAGAGAAACAAAAAGAAAGAAAAGCCGATAAGGGAGCAAAGATAAAAGAGATTCGCTTGACTGCTCATATCGAAGAACATGATTACGATACAAAAAAAAGACAAGCGGAACGAATCCTCAATGGAGGAGATGCCGTTCAACTAACAGTACGCTTGGAAAAGAAAGAGACACAACTCGCTACAGAACTGATAAAACGTCTGATCGGTGAACTGAGTCATTGTGGAAAACAGGAGAAAGGAATTCAGACAAGCAGCAAACAGATTTTGGCAAATCTTTATCCCCTATAAAACTATTCCCGTCATTTGTGCATCTAATAAGCAGAGGGAGGGGAAAACATGAAAATTCTTCTGCTTGGCGGGTTTCGTTTTGTCGGGTGGCATCTTATTCAAGCTGGATTGCAAGCAGGGCATGAGATGACGGTATTTAATAGAGGCTCTTATCAATCGGCTGATTTTCCTGAAGTAGAGGTACTACTCGGTGACAGGGATGGGCAGTTGGAGAACTTGCAAGATCGAGAGTGGGACGCAGTCATTGACACATCTGGATATGTCCCTCGAATTGTGAAAGCATCAGTTGAATTGCTAATGAATCGAGTGAAACACTACACCTTTATTTCTTCCATCTCTGTCTATCAAGGCAGTTCGAACTCTGATCTCATCGATGAGAATGCTCCCATCCTGGAATTGGAAGACGAGCAGTCGGAAGATGTATCTCTGCATTATGGTGCACTCAAAGCACGATGCGAACAAGAACTGCTAACACTCATGCCGGATCAATCACTGATCATACGTCCAGGTTTGATTGTTGGTCCAAAAGACTACACTGATCGCTTTACATACTGGCCGCATCGAATTTCACAAGGAGGAGAAGTTTTACTTCCTACACCTCGTGAACAAAGGCTGCAATTTATCGATGTTCGTGATCTCGCCGAGTGGACGATTCGGATGGTAGAGAAACAGGCAACCGGAACGTACAATGTCACTGGTAAAGATTGTACGTTCGAAGAATTGGTGGAACAATGCCAACTGGCATGCCAATCGGATATTCAACAAACATGGATAGATGAAGATTTCCTGATCCAGCATGAAGTGGGTGAATGGATTGAACTGCCTTTATGGATCAAAAAAGACGGCCCCACTTGGATGTTTGCAGCCAGTAAAGAGAAAGCGATACAGGCGGGACTCAGCTTCCGTCCACTCCAGGATACGATCACCGAAACGCTCTATTGGGTTCAGTCTAGACCGGATGATATTCGCTGGAAAGCAGGAATGGAACCCGAACGTGAACAAGATCTGCTTGAAAAATGGCAAAAATCAAAGGAAAAAAGCACGGATTTTATTGTTTCGGCAAGCCCGGAGGATAATAGTACGGGGGAACCTTGATCCAGCCCCGCAGCCGCATTTTTGCTTTCAGGTTTGCGCCAAAGACAAGCTTTTCTCCAAGGAATTGTGAAAACATGAGTCCAACATCATTTCGAACAGATTGACTTGCTCCATTCGCACACATCATGATATTGCTTATTGCTTTCACTGCGAGTGTGTTGGCAATTTCTTCATCCGTTAGTTTGACTCCCAAAGGGATTGAATTCGGTTCAGATTTCGGTCTCTCTTCAGAGGCAGGAGGCAGGGATACACCTTCTACCTGCATGAATTCTTTTAGTTTAATGATTTGACTGTCTGCCAGTTGTTCGGATACATGAAGCATATCAATCAATACGTCGTCTGTTGTTGTGTTCAGCATAATTTGCACAATTGCTTTTTCTTCTTCTAACATTGTTAGATAAGTCCAGCAATTCATTGCTTCTCCGATATGAAGAGGAGATTTCGGTTCATCGTCTACGAAAGATTGCAAAACGTGGGAAACTGCCTCTGCAATGTTTATCATCCTTGGTCGCCTCCTATGATATTACTATTTTTCATTTGAGGCATTTCCATTCTTGGAATAAGATTCCATGTGCAACTACCTAGCAATAGGTACGTTGCTTTTTTGTTTCCGCAACTTAAAAGACACAAATTCGATGAAAATGGATCAGTACGTGCCCAAATACATGTGTTACGATTTTTATGTTTCGTGTTACTGGATATATATAGAAGAGAAAGATATTGGGAGTGACTGAAAGTGAAAGTAAGTTTCAGAATTTTCTTCGTGATCATGTTGGTATTCGTTCTCATGATTACGGGATGTTCACCAAAGTCAAAAGAGGCAGCATCCAGCAGCAAAGATGAACTTATTATTGCAATCGGTGGAGAGCCAGAAGCAGGATTTGATCCGACAACCGGATGGGGGCGTTACGGATCTCCCTTGTTCCAGAGCACCCTTCTCAAGCGTGATCATAATCTGAAAATTATTAACGATTTGGCTACGAGTTATGAGATCAGTAAAAATGGTATGGTGTGGACCGTAAATCTGCAAAAGAATGTGAAGTTCTCTGATGGAAACCCTGTTACTTCAGAGGATGTCAAATATACATTTGAGACGGCAGCGAAGAGTGGCTCTGCGATTGATCTAAGCAACCTGAAAAGTGTGGAGGCAATCGGCGAGCACAGCGTCAAGTTTACGCTGAAAGAGCCTCAATCTACTTTTATGCAAATGTTGGTAGCCACTGGAATTGTGCCCAAACATGCACACGGGACTGATTATGCACAAAAGCCGATTGGCTCGGGGCCATTTAAACTCGTTCAGTGGGATAAAGGACAACAAGTCATTGTGGAACCGAATCCAGAATATTATGGGCCCAAATCACAATTCAAGAAAATTACGTTTTTGTTTTTGAATGAAGATGCTGCTTTTGCAGCAGCAAAGGCTGGGAAGGTTGATGTAACAGCCATTCCTTCTGCATTTACCAAACAACCCGTTACTGGTTTGCATATCGAGGCTGTGCAAAGTGTAGATAACCGAGGCATTATGTTTCCCTTTGTAAAATCCGGAAGCAAAACAAAAGAAGGATATCCAATCGGTAATGATGTAACGGCTGAGGTTTCCATCCGTAAAGCGATCAATATTGCGTTGAACCGAAAAGCATTGATTGACGGTGTGCTGGATGGATACGGAACACCTGCGTATACGTTGAATGATGGTTTGCCCTGGTATAATCCGGAAGCGCAAATCAAAGATGCGGATTTAGATGGGGCAAAAAAGATACTCGCTCGGAATGGTTGGAAGGATAGCGATGGAGACGGAATTGTCGAAAAAGGAAATCTCAAAGCGGAGTTTACCATGGTGTATCCTTCAGGCGATTTGACCCGCCAATCATTGGCGATTGCCTCAGCAGATATGGTGAAACCGCTCGGAATTAACATAAAGGTCGAGGCAAAAAGTTGGGACGACATCGAAAAATTGATGCACTCCAATGCCGTTCTATTCGGCTGGGGAAGTCATGATCCACTTGAAATGTATAACGTTCACAGTAGTAAATTCGGTGGTGTTGAGTATTATAATCCCGGGTTTTATAGCAATCCAGTGGTAGAAGATTATATGAACAAGGCATTGAGAGCAACGAACGAGCAAGACGCAATCGAACTGTGGAAAAAGGCGCAGTGGGATGGCCAAACCGGAATTAGTGCAAAAGGGGATGCACCATGGGCCTGGTTGGTTAATATCAATCATGTTTACCTCGTAAAGGATGGATTGGATATCGGCAATCAAAAAATTCACCCGCACGGACATGGCTGGCCCGTCACGGATAATATTGAGGAATGGCAATGGACCAAATAGATCAGAGAAACGTGAATGTTGTGAAGTTGAAACGTATTTTGGGGTATATCCTGCAAAAAAGTATAAGACTGGTTTTATTACTGGGGGCAGTAAGTGCAATCTCCTTTACACTCGTTGAGCACTCGCCGATCGACCCTGTTCAAGCATATGTAGGTGCTGATATGATGCGAGTTAGTGCAGAACAGCGTGAGGCGATTGCTTTATATTGGGGATTGGACAAGCCTCCCGTCGAAAGATTTATTCACTGGGTCAGTGCTGTATTTGGTGGTGATCTGGGAACATCTATGATCTACCGCCGACCAGTAATGGAAGTGATCCAGGAACGATTCTTCAGTTCGGTCTTACTGATGGGAACCGCATGGGTTCTATCCGGTCTTATCGGATTTAGTGCAGGCGTGTTGGCTGCCATGAAACAAAACACATGGATTGATGCGTTGATCCGGTGGTATTGTTACACGTTGGCTTCTACCCCTACTTTCTGGCTTGGAATCCTTTTCTTACTCGTATTTTCGGTATGGTTTGGCTGGTTTCCTATCGGATTAGGAGTTCCCGCAGGGGTATCGTCAGAAGAGGTGACACTGTTCGATCGATTGATACATATGATTTTGCCTGCACTCACCCTCAGTTTTGTTGGAATCGCTTCGATCGCTTTGCATACAAGGCAAAAGTTGATTGACGTTCTCTCCAGTGATTACGTACTGTTTGCACGTGCCAGAGGTGAGAAAGGGTTTACTTTGTTCTGGAGGCATGGTTTACGCAATGTAGCACTTCCAGCAGTAACCTTGCAATTCACTTCTTTCAGTGAGCTGTTTGGGGGTGCAGTTCTTGCTGAACAGGTTTTCACTTATCCTGGTTTGGGACAGGCAACTGTGGAGGCAGGGCTACGTGGAGATGTACCTTTGCTGCTTGGTATTGTATTGTTCAGCACATGTTTTGTTTATATTGGTAATCTATTTGCTGATATAGCGTACCGACTGATCGATCCTAGAATCCGGGAAGGAAGGGCACTATGAATAGACGTCACCGTACGCTCGGATCTTCTCTCTTCATTATCGTCTTATTGCTAGGAACGTGGATCAGCGCGTTATTACTAAGTGATGATAACCTGAGCACAAATCTGGAAATTCGGAACCTGTCACCAACGGTCGAGCATCCATTCGGGACGGATTGGTTGGGACGGGACATGTTTACACGCACGATAAAAGGGTTAGTACTTAGCCTACAGGTTGGGCTGACAGCCGGATTGGCCAGTGTTGTCATCGCTCTGGTGCTTGGGCTTTTGGCTGCCACTATGGGAAAATATGTCGATCGCTTTTTTTCCTGGTTGATTGATTTATTCCTAAGCGTTCCACATCTTGTGACACTGATATTAATAGCTTTTGTTCTTGGAGGTGGAGCCAAAGGCGTTATTATAGGGGTTGCCCTGACCCATTGGCCCAGTCTGTCCAGGGTCATTCGTGCAGAAGTACTACACCTTCGTTCCGCAGAATATGTGCTGATTTCTAAGCGTTTGGGCAAGAGCAGGCTTTGGATTGCAACACGTCATATTTTGCCACATCTGATACCACAACTTATGGTGGGACTGATCTTGATCATCCCGCATGCGATCCTCCATGAAGCGGCTGTTTCCTTCGTCGGATTGGGTTTGTCTCCGCATGAGCCTGCCATTGGAATTATCCTTTCCGAATCGATGAGATACCTCTCAACGGGAATGTGGTGGCTGGCGTTTTGTCCGGGTTTGTGCCTGTTGTTGATTGTCAGGTCTATTGATCGACTGGGAGAACATCTGCGCATGTTGATCAACCCAAAGCATGCTCACGAATAACAGACAATGTGGAAGCTAGATGGAAATGAGGGGGAGAGAGAATTGGCTCTTCTTGAAATAGACAATTTGTCAGTAAGCTTTACTCAATACACAAAAGGGTTGCGACGGCAAACGATTCGTGTGCTACGTGACCTTCAGCTTTCCATAAACAGAGGCGAGGTTCAGACGGTCATCGGCTCAAGCGGTTCTGGAAAAAGCATCTTGGCACATGCCATCCTCGGGATTCTCCCAAGTAATTCTCAAGTAACAGGAACCATGCGATTTGACGGAGAAGAACTTACTCCAGCCAAGCAAGATGAACTGAGAGGACACCAACTCGCATTGGTTCCTCAATCGATTCAATACCTTGACCCCTTGATGCGAGTGGGCGAACAAGTTCGTCATTCAGTGAAGGTAGGAGACCCTGTTGCCGCTCAACGAGAGATTTTTAGCCGTTACCAATTGAAGCGTGAGGTAGAGAATTACTACCCGTTTCAACTATCTGGGGGAATGGCAAGAAGAATTCTTGTTTCTACTGCAACGGTCAGTAATTCCAATCTGATTATCGCCGATGAGCCTACACCAGGTCTTGATCCGTCCATTGTAAAAGAGGCGTTGCAAGGTTTCAGAGAGTTGGCCGATCAAGGCTGTGCAGTTCTACTAATCTCGCATGATATCGGATCAGCAATCACCGTGTCGGACAGGATTGCCGTTCTTTATGCAGGTAGTACCGTCGAGATTGCAAATGCTGAAGATTTTTCCGGTGGAGGCGAACGCCTGAGGCATCCATACACCAAAGCACTATGGAGAGCTCTTCCGCAAAATGGCTTTACCCCTATTCCAGGCACACAGCCACCAACGGGTGAAATACCTGTTGGATGTGCCTTTGCGCCTCGTTGTTTGCACGCATCCAGTCATTGCGGGGAAAGTGTCATCGAAATGAGAGAGGTTAGAGACGGGATGGTGAGGTGCAGCCATGCTTCTTGAAGGAAAAAACCTGGGCTATCGTTACAACAAGCAAGAGTGGTTGTTCCGTGGTGTTGATCTACAAATTACTGCGGGTGAAGTCGTTGGACTTGTTGGACCAAGTGGTTGTGGCAAGTCAACCTTGGGGCGCTTGATGGCCGGGTACAATCAGCCAATGGAAGGTACGGTTACACTAGATGGGGCTGCACTTCCTGTAAAGGGTTACCATCCAGTTCAACTGGTATTTCAGCATCCAGAGAAAGCAGTCAATCCCCGTTGGCCGATGTGGCGCACCTTGAATGAAGGGTGGTCACCTGAACCAGAAATTCTATCAGTATTAGGAATTGAGCAACAATGGCTAAATCGAATGCCCAATGAGCTGTCAGGTGGTGAGCTGCAGCGGTTTTGTGTGGCAAGAGCACTCGGTCCTGGAACCCGTTTTTTGATTGCTGATGAAATGACGACCATGCTTGATTCAATTACACAGGCACAAATCTGGCAAGCTGTACGTAATATTGCCGATGAGCGCCAGATAGGCATACTGGTGATTAGTCATGAAAGTCAGCTAATTAATCGGTTATGCAGTCGAGTAGTCCCTTTTTCTAAGAGGTGGTCTAATCTTGAAACAACTCTATATGATCAGACACTCCAAAGTGCAAATTGATCCAACTACAGAACCAACACACTGGACATTATCTGATGTTGGAATCCAGGCAGCACGAGAGATGGCGCTACGGGAAGACTGGCATCATCTCAAAATGATTTACCATAGCCCAGAACCAAAAGCAGAACAGACAGCAAAGATCGTTGCAGAAACAATAGGTGCCACTTGCAAAGTGCATCATGACTTGAGAGAGCTTGAGATGAGGACAGGATTTCTTTCAGCCAGTGATTTTCAAATGAAAGTCAGTGAATACTTCATGGGTAAACCTGATCCCGATTTTGAAGATTTCCAAGCCGCACAAAAAAGGATACGCAAGGCAGTTGCCTCGATCCTTGATGAAACCAATGAATCAGTAGGAATTGTAAGTCATGGCAGGATTATTACAGCCTTTTATAGTGATTTGCTCGGCAGAAGAATTACCTCGGAAGAATGGAAATCCATCAGGCTTCCTGATCTGTCTGTGATTGAAATACCAACCTGGAAAATTGTCAGGGGATTTTTCAGTACAATCAACGAATAAAATAAGAAATATTTCACTGCGGTCACACATATATTGGGATGGGATAACCCAAAATTTTACCAATATGGAGGCAGATCGCATGTTCCAAGGGTTTGGATTTGGTTCGAAGTCGGCTCGTGTAGCTGATCAAATTGACGCTGAAGTAAAAGCAGGGAAATCATTGCTTCAAAACGCCAACATGGTTGCTCAACAATTTGATTTCTATGAACAACAACTCGCTCAATTTGCACAAATGCTGCAAGCACACGATCCTTCTGCATCGATGCAATTCCAATTACTTCAACAGCAAATTAACAACACCCAAACGCAAATCATTCAATCTTTACAGCAAGTGAATCAATTGCTGAACAATATTGATGCTTTAACTGACAAAATTCAAAACTGATGCAAAAAAGTGACCCTTGTAAGGGTCACTTTTACTTTTACCAATTAATCCCGAATAATCGAAGCTCATCTTGATCTTCAGCCAGTCTGATCTTTCTCTCGAATTGGAAACCCAAACGTTCAAGTAGTTTGCCAGAAGGATGATTATCAGGGTTAGTGATGGCAACAATTCGTTTTAAATTCAGCACATCTTTCCCATATTCGAGCACAGACGAGGCGGACTCATAGGCAAATCCTTGTGACCAATGCTTGGGCAGAAAGGCAAAGCCAATATCCACATCCTCCAACGTGTCCCTTTTAATTAATCCGCACATCCCGATTGGCTCACCAGTGTCTTTTCGTTCGGTCAAATAGAGTCCAAAGCCTTCTCGGGCATACATCGCTACAGGGCCATTTATAATATAGGCACGAGCATCATCCAATGTTCGGACGCCACGATCGCCGATGAACTGGATCCAGGATGGCTCATTTAGAAGTTCAAGAATAAAAGCGGCATCATCTGGTGAGAACCAGCGAATAACTAACCGTTCTGTTTCAAGTACCTTCATGGAAAAAAACCTCTTTTCAATTATTCATATGTATGTCTTTCTGTTTCTGCGAACTCCCTGTAATGCACCAATAAACAACAAAACGCTACAAGGGCAAGCAGGATAAACCCGAGAAAATAACTTCCAGTCGCATCCCGAATCGCACCTAATACAATCGGAGGGAAAAAGCCTCCCAAACCGCCAGCGGCCCCAACAAATCCAGTAACTGCTCCGGTATTTCCAGGCACCACCTGTGGTACAAGCTTGAATACAGCACCATTCCCAATCCCGACTAGCAAGGAAATACTCAAGCAACCTGCACTGAAAAAACTGATTTGATCTGTGAAGAAAGCAATGAGTAGGGCGTCAATAAAAATACCGGCAAAGACAACCAACAACACTTTGCTTGCACCCATCCGGTCTGACAAGTATCCGCCAATCGGTCGAATAAAAGTAGCTAGCAAAACAAATCCAGCCGCTCGAAATCCGGCATCTACAGTTGTCAAAGCGAACAAATCCTGTAGCAAAATAGGCAGATACAGACTGAATGCGACAAACCCGCCGAATGTCACAAAGTAAAAGAAAGAGAGTACCCACACCTTTCGAATCTTGATCACGGATAATGCAGCTCGAAACGTTTTCACCTGTTCTGGCTTGGGCAGTTCTTCCGTACATAGCCAAAAGATAATTGCCATCACGCCAATTGAACCCGCCAAAATCCAAAACGACCAGGGTATCCCGAAACTCGCAACCATCGTAGGAATGAGGAAGCCGACAACGGCTGTACCCAGATTTCCCATTCCCGTTATTCCCAAGACAAGGCCTTGTTGTTCAGGCGGATACCATCTGGAGACGTAACTGATTGCGATAGCAAAAGTTGTTCCGGCCAGCCCGATAAAAAGCGCCCAGAATAACAATTCTCCGTATGAACTGGCAAATCCCGCTCCAACCATGGGTATTACGAGAAATAACATGAGAAAAGTAAATAATTTCTTGCCACCGATCCGATCTGTTAAAATGCCAAAGGGAATGCGCATAATCGAACCCAGTAGGACAGGAGTGGCGACAAGAATACTTTTCTCGGTGGAGGTCAGTGAATACATTGACTGAAACTGGTTCGCCAATGGAGAAAGTACTGACCAGACAGCAAATGAAACAATCATAGCAATCGTAGAAAAGGTTAATGCCGCTGTACTTTTATTCGTCTCCAAATAAAATCACTCCTTTAACAAAAATAAGAATAAAAAACTGAATAGTGTGAATTGTGTATAGAATAATAATTATAAACAAACATTTCCCATTTTGCAGTGATGAATTACATAAAGAAAAGAGATACATGTTAGTATCTCTCTTTCCTGGTCATCTTATTTTCATTCGCAGAGCATTCATCATTTTCTTCCACTTGAACAGCTTTTCGTATCTCTTCATATAAGCGTTGCCACGCCTCAGGGAGTTGGGAGTGATCGAGTGGTTGAAGCTTATTACCATTGTTACTCTTCATGGTATCCATCTATCCTTTTCATCCACCCATTCGTGTCGTAATGTAAACAGTTCTCGAAGCTCATTTGTGGAAAGCTCCGTAATCCAGTTTTCGCCACTGCCAACAATCGTTTGACTCAGGCTCAGTTTTTTCTCCATCATTTCATCAATTCGTTCCTCAATTGTGCCGAGCGTAATGAATTTATAAACCTGCACATTCCGTTGCTGACCAATGCGGTATGCTCGGTCTGTTGCCTGATTCTCTACCGCAGGGTTCCACCAGCGGTCAATGTGGAAGACATGGTTCGCTTCCGTTAAGTTAAGTCCTGTCCCGCCTGCACGCAAGGATAAGATAAAGATTCCAGGGCGTTCGTCATCGGGAAGAGAGGTGTCTTGGAAAGAAGAGATCATTTGGTCCCGCTTTTCCTTTGGAGTAGACCCGTTCATAAAGATGACTGGACCATGACCTTCTGCAAGCAAGATTCGTTGCATCAAATTTCCCATTTCAATGTACTGCGTAAAGATGAGACAACGTTCTCCTTTACTGCGGATCTCTTGTACAAGTTCGAGTAACCGTTCAATTTTGTGTGAACGTGCTTTGTCATCGATCCCCGTACCTTCTTGCAAGATGAGCCGTGGATGATCGCACAATTGTTTGAGACGGGTGAGGGTAGTCAGAATAAGTCCCCTGCGTTCCATCGTGGACAGTTCATCGAGTCGTCCGAACATCCCCTGAAGTGTATTTTCGTACAGCGTTGCTTGCTCGGCCGTGAGAGGAACATATTCTTTTCCCTCATTTTTATCGGGCAAATCCAGTTGGATGTGTGGATCTGTTTTGACCCGTCGCAGCAGGAACGGTTGGATGAGTCGCTGGACTTGCTTGACAAGCTGCTGGTCGTTGTCTCGCTCGATCGGAATAACAAACCGTTGCGAAAACTCACGCAAGCTGCCCAGATACCCAGGATTCAGGTAATCAAAAATAGACCATAATTCGGTCAGTCGATTCTCAATCGGTGTTCCGGTCAGCGCAATCCGATGCTCTGCCTGTAATTCTCTTATCGCTGAAGCTTGTTTGGTAAATGCATTCTTGATGTGCTGCGCCTCATCCAAACAAATCGTGTTCCATATGACTTCCGTAAGATCCGATTCATCCAGATGAGAAAGAGAGTAGGAAGTAATCACGATGTCTGCTCCCTGTATCGCAGTCACGAATTCCTTGCCTTTTTTACGACCTGAACCGTAATGGATATATACCTGCAGGGAGGGGGCAAAACGCTCCAATTCCTTTTGCCAATTGCCAATCACAGAGGTAGGGCAAATCAATAGAGAAGGGGAACGGTCCGTATGTTGCTCCTTTAGCTGGAGAAGGTAGTTGATGAACTGCACGGTTTTCCCAAGACCCATATCATCTGCAAGGCAAGCACCAAGTCCAAATTGACGAAGAAACAGAAGCCACGAGCTTCCTTCTAGTTGATAATTACGCAATGTTCCGTGAAAGGTCGTTGGTTGCTCTTGGATCGGGATCTGTGTAAGCTGCTGAAGCTGGTGAATAAAATGAAGCAGATGCTGGTTCAGCTCAACTTCAACTTGCAGAGAATGCGACAAGTCTGGCTCTTCCTGCGCTTCTTCCTTTTGATCGGTCTCACCCATGAAATGCATTTTCATTATGTTCTGTAACGAAAGCGCATGTTTTCCCTTTGTTTTTTTCATGGTCTTCTGCAACTGGGATATGAGTTCAGGGGTTAGCTGTACCCATTGATCTCTGATTTTCATGAGCCGCTCTTTTTGCTCTAGCAACAGATAGAACTCTTCTTCTGAAAGCTCCAGTGAGCCGAGTGAAAGCTTCCATTCAAAATCCATTAGCTGTGAGATCCCCACAAACGTTTGATTGTGAGAACCCACAGAAGAGAGGACTTTCGCTTTCAGTTTCGGTTTTGCTCGTCTCACCTGTTCCCACCAAGCCGGGAGAAAAACATGAATTCCCGCTTGGATCAGTTCCAGACTACCCTCAGTGAGAAACCTCCACGCCTGATCTGTTGTAAGTTGTGACAATAGAGAAGCACTATGCTCGTCGCCTGTTAACCACGGTACAATCTCCTTGCATTTCTGGATATCTCGAACCAATCGATTCCTGTATTCTTTCCAGGAAGTGGGGAGGTCCTCTTCATTTATCTGTTCGTGTGACAAAGGGACGAGCAGTTCAAGGTTTTCCCGGTCCTGCAACAAAATTTGCAAACGCCACATTCCCAGTTGATCCTCAGCTTCGATCAATTGAATACAGGTGCGGAAAGGTGTATCGTCTGGAAGCCAACCAATTGTTTGCAGCCATTCTGTTTCTCGGACATGCACAGACAGCTCATTTCCCATGATGAAAAGGGCAGGAAAGTGCGATTGTAGCTGATGCCATGCAGTCATGACAGAAGCTTGGTTGGTCAAGAGGCCGTTGATGATATGGGATAGCCAACGGTTCGCATAGTCTGGTACGGTTTCAGGGTGATTGCAAGAGAGTTTCCAACCGATTTCACCGTGCTTCCAGTCTTCCATAGAAGGGATAAAATTGCCTGCGCTTAAAGCATTCTGAATCAGTTGCGCAGACTCTTGGAAGCCAACCATTTGCTCACTCAGGTGAAAGGATACATAGTGGAGCCATTGTGGATTGGTGAAAAAGGCGAGCGCTTCCGTTGGCGCAAGCAGAATGGTTTCTTCGGTTTTTTCAACAAATGTCCCATAAAAGGAAGCTTCATCCCAAGCAAATAGCAGGGAAGCAAGGACTTCTGGATCGACTGCTTGCCCTGTATGGTTCGTACCTTTGAGTTGGAAAAGACCATCCTCTGTGATGGTACCTGAAATTGATATCGTCTCGACTACACTCATGAGTATAGATTTCCTCTCTTCAGCTCTTCTTGGAATGCTCGCAAGCGATAATGTTTGGCAGCCAGTCGAAGGATGAACTGATCCCATTTCTCTTCCTGATTCGCTTTGACGAAGCACAGGCGTACTTTTTTCAACAGTTTCGCCGCATCTCGATATGCTGTCCGGTTCCGTTGGCTGACCAAAAGGTTTACTTCCCTGATATAAAAAGGGAGCAAGAGGGCGGGATTAGCCTCTTCCAGATCCTTGACCGTATGACTGTTGACATCTGCACTGTTTACTTGTAACGACATTTGCAGGTCGAGCCAGAGTTTGAATTGCTTCTGTTCGATCAAGTAAGCAGCGTAATCGTGAAAGCTCTGAGGTAAGAATCGTTGAAGCTTTGGCCCGCATTCATCCCTTTGTCCGGTCAGCTCCATCGCATGCTGCCAGATGGCAATGACCAATTTATATTCCGTAGTATCTGCAGTCCCAATCACGGAATCTAAACGATCTACCCAAAATAGGACACGTGTCCAATCGCTGTTACGTGCAAATGCCTTGATATACAAAAGATAAAAAGTAAGCGAAAGCCCCTGACATTGCGTGAAAACAGACAAGGCTTCCTCATCTTTTCCCTCCATGACAAAAAAATGCGCTCTAAGCATCTGATATTTGCTGTTTTCCGCAGGAGTGTTGTCTGGACGCTTTATCAGTTGTTCGAGTTCGCTGGTCTCCGTGTGTATCCAATCAGAATCACGAAATAATTCCCACCATAGAATACGATAAGCTTGCAACATTGCTTTGGAAGTGGGGTCGCATAACTTCAATTCTTTGGTTTTTTGCAGTGTTTCCTCCAGATGTCCATGCAACCGTTCTTTGACGTTTGTTTTATCCATGTAAAACAGAATGGCTTCCAATTGCTCGACGAGGTTATTCGCTGTTTGTGCCAAATCCTGCAACCAGTAGGATGAATGTTTGCGTTGGACATATTCTTGCAAGATACCCAGATGAAACAGGTTCGCATGAATCGTGAAAAGCTGTCCGGCATCTTCTGTCCACGATTGGGTAGCGCCTAGCACCTGTTGATAACTGTTATACAGCTCAGTAGAGGCTCTGTTGATTTCCATGGCTGTCAGCAAATTGCGTGACCAATTTGTCAGGAACCGATACCAATCACTAACACTGCTGTTCTCGGTAATGGTAACACCCTGGATAAACAATGGTTTGCGCTCTTGCTCACCAACCATTTTCTTGTAAGTGGGATACAACATGGATGGGGAGAAGCTTGGTTTCCGTGGCTGTTGTGCCGCTTGCAAAAAGTTTCTTGGATTCTCAAACACACTGTATGCTTGAAAAAAAGTAGCTGCAATATGCTTGCAAAATTGAGCGTAAGGACAAGTACAGGTGCTTTTTGGAAAATATTCCAGATGAATGGTCACATGATATACCTGTTCTCCCTGAACATTGCTCGTAAGTAATGTACTGTCAAGCACCTGTATATTAAAGACTCGGCCATCTGAAAAGTACTGATAACCGCGTTCGATCATATAGTCCTTCATGTTAACGAGGATCTGCTCGCCTGTTTTCGTGACTTGTTCCCGCGTTAACTGCCGTTGCAACATGGTTTTCGTTCCTCCGTCCGAAGAGTCATCCTTTCATTATATCAAAAATATTGAGGAAAGAAATTCAGGAAAAACAGTTCATGAATGTGAGCGAATCAAGTAAACTAAAATTTAATAAAGGTTATATGAAGTTTGCAGATGAAGTGAAAAAGGGATAAGGGTGGATAACAAATGATAGATCAGATGATTATCCTGCAAACCAAACTGATGAGACCAAAAATACCCAATACAATAGTTAAGAGACCACGACTCTATATCAAACTAATGAGCGGTCTGGCGAAAAAAGTGTCCATTATTTCTGCTCCAGCAGGTTTTGGGAAATCAACATTACTAAGCGAGTGGACGCACAGCCTGGACATTCCTGTAAGCTGGCTTTCTCTTGACAAGGGAGATAATGATCTTGTTCGTTTTTGGACATATGTAGTGGCAACGTTAACAGAAGTTACTCCTAGTCTCGGAAAAAGAGCACAATCCATTCTTCATTCTGTTTCGATTCAAACAGTTGATAATATGGTGACACTGTTGCTGAATGATATCCTGGAGCTACAAGATCATTTCCTGCTCGTTCTGGATGATTATCATATGATTGAAGATATTAGGATTCACCAGTCCCTGAACTATTTTATTCAGAACCTACCAATCAATGGACATATTTACATAGCAAGCCGAACCGTACTCCCACTTTCTTTGGAACGATATCGCGAAAAGGGAGAAATTGTTGAATTGACAATTGAAGATATGCGATTTATTCGTGATGAAATACAGGACTTTTGGGGAGAACTAAGCGGCGAAATACCCTCCCAGAATTTATTGCAACTGTTGGAGAATCGTACAGAAGGATGGGTTGCAGGACTTCAGTTGGCAGCAATAACCAGTCACGGTCGGGGAAACACCATCAATACCCTGGAGAACTTCACCGGCAGCCATCGTTTTGTTGTTGAATATTTGTTAGAAGAAGTATTTTTGGGATTATCGGAACCACTTCAAGAGTTTCTGATGCAAACATCTATATTGGAGCGCTTCAATGACTCTTTATGCTCCCAGATAACGGGACAGTCGATAGATTCCCATTTTATACTCCAATTGGAGCAGGCTAATCTGCTTATTATCCCATTAGATAAAGAACGGAACTGGTATCGGTATCATCATCTCTTTGCTGACTTTTTGCGAGATCGTCTTACAAATCAATATGGAAGTGATATACGCCAGCTTCACTTGAAATCAAGTGAGTGGTTTGAACAGCATTCCTTGTTTCATGAAGCTATTCATCATGCGTTGGAAGCAGAGGATTTTGAGCGATCCATTATGCTGATTACCAAATGCACACCAGAGTTATTTAGGCGGAATCAAAGCTTAACACTGATCAACTGGATAAAACGGTTGCCCGAATCGTACACAAAAACAATGGATGTCCTGATCATTCTCGCATGGTCTGAAGTGGTGGTCGGAGAGCTTAAGATTGTAGAGAGAAGATTAGTTGAACTAAAGCAAACACTAGAGCACATAACACCGACATTACCGTCTGACCTCATCGAGAAGTACACCGAGGAAATTTTCCTTATTACATACTGGTATCTTACGAAAAAAGGGGATTTTGAGGTTTCTCTACAGGTGTTGCAATCGTTGGTTGAGCGTGATGACATCGATCAAATCGTGAACATGGACTTATACACTAACTACGGCATAGAATTTAATGATTGTGATCTGTTTTTATTGCGAAGCTCATGGGGTTACGGAAGTATGGTCAACGCCATCAAATATCACGCAGTCTGTACCGAATTTGTAAAGAAAAGTAAAGTGAAAGATTATCATTATACGGCATACTACCATGTGTGCATGGGTGAGATAGAGTATGAGAGGAACAATCTGAAGAATAGCCAAGATTTTGCCCAAGAGGGCATGCGTGTATCGCTTTTAACAGCAAATCTGGGAGCGTTGGCGCCCGCTTTTGCCCTGCAAGCTAGAATACATGCAGCTCGTGGTAATTACAGGGAAGCTATTGCTGTACTTACCAATGCGCAAGATGAGTTAAAGAAGCTGGATGGCGAGCACTGGCTTGATCCGATTAAAGCGCTCCTGGTTCGTTATTCTATCTTTTTGAACCAACAAGAAGAAGTGGATCAATGGTTGGCCAAGTCCAATCTGCACAGTGAGAGGGGCATTACCGTTTTCCAGGAGTTCGAATTTCTTTCGCTGATGAAAGTCTTGCACTATAAACAACGGCTGGATGAGGCATTTCAATTATCTGTGAAAATTTCACAAAAAGCGGATCAGGAAAAACGGATCCCAAGTAAAATAGAAGCTCTCATCTATCAATCCATTTATTTTTATCAGAAACAACTCCTTCATAATTCCATGGAAACGCTGCATGCTGCTTTGCAACTCGGCGAATCGAATGGATATTTCCGGATATTCATAGATGAAGGCTTGCTGCTTATAGAAGTACTGATGAAGTATCATGAGGTAAGGCTCAACCACCATATACTGTCCTTGCAAAATGGTGTATCTCTGAAGTATCTGAAACGGCTGTTAGCCGATGTCGGTGAGCTGAGCTTACCTACAGTCGCTAAGCAAGACAATACGCTAACTGACTTGTTGACTGATCGGGAAGCTGAAGTATTGAAGTATATCAGTCTTGGTTTATCCAATAGGGAAGTAGCAGATCAGCTGGTTATGGCAATTGGTACGGTTAAGATTCATTTGAATCGTATTTACGGAAAGCTTGGCGTATCCAACCGTGTTCAAGCAATTCAAAAGGCTAGACAACTGAATCTGATACCTGATTAGTAAGACTTGCAAATTATTCTGCAGAGATAAGGGAGTATTCAGCATGCGTGCACGCACACTTGTTCCAATCATTCTCGGACTTTCTTTCATTTATTACGGATTATTAATCTATGAACTGAACAGTTTCGGCGCCTCGTTATTTATCTCGATGGGTCTTGGAAACATCGTAGGCGGCACGAAGCCAGTAATCAAATTGTTGGATAAAGTATACGAAAAAATCAAAAACGATTAATTTGATAGTACACTCAGGGGGTGAATGGTGTGATTAATCAAGCGAGATTGTGGCAACGACTACAGGAAGTAAGTGAGATTGGCAAGCATGAACAGGGAGGAATCACACGACTCTCCTTTACTAGAGAAGAGCGACAGGTCAAAGACCTCGTAGCTTCTTATATGGAAGAGGCAGGGCTGATCGTCAGAGAAGATGCCATTGGCAACCTGATTGGCCGCAAAGAAGGGAGCCTGGCAGGAGCATCAGCTGTCCTCATTGGCTCTCACCTTGATTCAGTTCCAATGGGCGGAAACTTCGATGGCCCGCTTGGCGTACTTGCCGGGGTAGAAGTACTTCAGACGATGAATGAGCAAGGGATCACATCGGATCATCCAATCGAGGTTATTGCTTTCACAGATGAAGAAGGCGGCCGTTTTCAGTTTGGTATGATCGGCAGCCGAGCACTGGCAGGTACGCTAACTAACGCACATTTGCAAAATACGGATCGAGATGGAATTTCCATCGAAAGTGCAATGAGGGAATCTGCTCTTGATCCGCTCCGAATCGCAGAAGCAGCAAGAGAAAAAGGCACAGTCAAAGCCTATATTGAATTACATATTGAGCAAGGAAAGGTACTTGAGTCTAATCATTTGTCGGTTGGAATTGTATCTGGAATCGCAGGGCCCTTATGGATGAAATGGACGTTGATTGGTGAAGCTGGACATGCCGGCGCCACACCGATGGGCATTCGCAAAGACCCGTTACCGGCGGCAGCAAATTTGATCCTGGCCATTGAACAAGAGGTCAAGAAATACCCAAATGCGGTTGGAACGGTAGGACAAATCTCCGTCAAACCTGGCGGAGTGAACGTCATTCCAGGACAAGTTGAGTTCACGTTGGATCTGCGGGATATTGATGAGCAGGTCCGGAATCAGTTGGAACAACAACTGGTTACCTATGCCCAAGAGCTTTGCCAAGAACGTGAAATCACCCTGCAAGTGGAGACGCTGCAACGGGTTGCACCCGCACCTTGTTCGCCAGTCATTCAACAAATCATGGAACAGGCTTGTACGGCAAATGCACTAAAAACAACCGTACTACCGAGCGGTGCAGGCCATGACGGGATGCAACTGAAAGAACTTTGTCCCATCAGCATGATATTCATTCGTTCCAAAGATGGAATCAGTCATAATCCAGCGGAATGGAGTTCTCCTGAAGATTGTGCAGATGGTGCAAACGTTCTGTATCATACAGTTCTCGCGCTTGGCAGTGAACAGGCAGTACTGTAAACTTTGAGAGGAAGTTCAAAAAGTCTGGGAAACATAGTTCCTCCTTTTTGAGCGATATTATTTTATTGATCTAAAAATAGAGAAGAGGGACAACGATGAAAATTACGTTAGCAAAGAATTTGCTTCCTGCAGGATTAAAAGTTGGTGACAGTGTACCATTTTCTGAGAGAGGCATGTACATCGGAAATGGAATTATTGTTGCTATTACTGAAGATACTTATGAAATAGACGTAGACAACCGAGTAACTGAGAACCTGGAGCGATACGGAAGTAAGTGATAGGAGGATAGGATGATGACCATCCCTTTATCCGTACTGGATTTAGCACCAATTATTGTAGGAGGAACGGCTGCACAAGCCTTTCGCAATAGTCTCGATCTTGCCAAGCATGTGGAAAAAAGGGGATATCATCGCTACTGGTTGGCAGAGCATCACAACATGACTGGCATAGCAAGTTCAGCGACATCAGTCGTTATTGGTCACATCGCAGGCGGTACATCGACCATTCGGGTAGGTTCAGGCGGAGTCATGCTTCCCAATCATGCACCACTCGTCATCGCTGAACAGTTTGGGACACTGGAATCTTTGTATCCAGGCAGAATTGATCTTGGTTTGGGCAGAGCACCTGGTTCAGATCAGGCGACTGCACGAGCCCTTCGTCGAGACTTAGGAAACAATGGTGAAGATTTTCCGGAATTGGTTCATGAATTGCGTACATACTTTAACCCGCCTGAGGACCAGCAAACAAGACAGGTACGTGCCATTCCCGGAGAAGGGTTGAATATCCCGATCTGGCTTTTAGGCTCTAGTAGTTTTAGTGCCCGCTTGGCAGGTCAGCTTGGTCTGCCGTTTTCGTTTGCAAGCCATTTTTCACCGACTTTTACCTTGCAGGCACTGGAACTGTACCGCAGCAGCTTCCGACCATCAGAGATGCTGGATGCACCCTATGCGATGGTGTGCGTCAATGTCATCGCAGCCGATACGGACGAAAGAGCCCAATGGTTAGCAACTTCAATGCAGCAACAGTTCCTGAATCTGATCCGAGGACGTCCAGGGCAACTAAATCCGCCTGTAGATAATATGGATGAACTGTGGACTCCATTAGAAAAAAATACCCTACAGGAGCAGCTCCGCTATACGTTTGTCGGGAATGAAGAAAGCGTACAAAGACAACTTCAATCGTTTCTCGATGAAACTGGGGCAGATGAGATCATGATCAACTCCCAGATTTACGATCATCAGGCTCGCCTGCACTCATATGAAATTGTTTCACACATCGCCGGGAAACTTCGCAAAGAGTAGACGAAGAAATGACCCAGTCGAGCCATTTTCTCTTGCTGTGCCACTCCTTATACTTATAACTAGAATGAGTGGTTTTACTGCGAGAGGAGTTTGACGATGACACTAGAAGATAAAATACTCCAAATCCTAAAAACACAAAAAATCAGACATAATGATAAACGGGAAAAGCTGATTAAAATATTGCGTGACAACGATCGAGAGATGGAACTAAGTGAAATCACTACGGAGATGCGCAAGCAGTTCCCTAATATCACACATACAACGATCAACAGCAATCTGCGCACATTTGAAATGGCGGGTCTATTAGTCAAAACAGGAAGCTACGGTGATACGAAATACGCAATATCAGCAGGCAGAATCCATCACCATGCAAAGCAAAGCCAAAAGCGAAATGAATATGTTGGTTAATCAAGAAAGTGGCCCTTCAGAAGAGGCCACTTTTTTATGTAAAAAAATGCCTCGATGTTCTTCACATAAAACGGAATAAGCCAATTGTTGGACAGCTTTTTTCTCATGAATCCTATGATATAATTAACAATCACGAAGAATCGAAAGAATTCAAAATCAAACATAGATGGGAACAAGTACCGATGAAAAAACTAAAAAAAGTGTATCTTGAGATAACAAGCGTCTGTAATCTGGCTTGTCATTTTTGTCCGCAAACAAAGCGACAAGCGAATTTTATATCGATTGAAAACTTTACAAAAACACTGGATCAAATCAAACCATACACGGACTTTATTTATTTACATGTTAAAGGTGAACCATTGCTTCACCCCAAGATTGATCAACTGCTGGATATCAGCTATGAAAAGGGATTTCAAGTCAATATTACAACAAACGGAACACTGATCACCAAAAATCGAGAAAAATTGCTGGGAAAACCGGCACTGCGACAAATGAACTTCTCCCTGCACAGTTTTGATGGTCATGAAGGCTCGACGGACAAACAGGGATACATCGAAGACATCCTTTCATTTACCAGTGAAGTGGTTCGAAACCAAAATGTCTTCATTTCATACCGTTTGTGGAATCTGGATACCGACAATATAACCAATCTTCAAAAGATGAAAAATCGTGAAATCCTTGAAATGATTGAGAAAGAATTCGATCTTCCTTTTCAAATTGAAGAAAAAATAGCACCAGGAAGTGGGATCAAGCTTGCAGATCGTATTTACTTAAATCAGGATCATGAATTCCAATGGCCCAGCCTGTATGCAAAAGAGGACGATGGTAAAGGGTTTTGCTATGCTCTTCGCACCCATGCAGCAATTCTTGTTGATGGGACGGTTGTTCCCTGTTGTCTGGATGGTGAAGGTGTGATCAACCTGGGCAATATTCATCAGACTTCTTTTGATGAGATTATGAACGGCGAAAGAGCAACTCGCCTCTTCGATGGCTTTTCTAGAAGGGAAGCAGTTGAGGAGCTATGCAGGAAGTGTGGGTATCGTCAGCGTTTTAATACACCTGAATTGGCAAGTGTAGTCATGTAATAACGATGGCATCCGAATGTAGAATCAATGCCAAATCGAAAAGCTCATGAATCTGCTAAATGGATTCATGAGCTTTTTTCAAATCTGGTTCTATCATTTACCTGTGATTTGCAAGATAACCAAGCAGATTTACTTTTTCTCCTTGTTCGTGATAATCAAGAAAAATTCCAGGGTTATTTGTTGAACCAATCAGTTCCTTATGTTCAAGTACCAGCCCTTCTTTCACCAGGTTCGTCTCAAGATAATTTGGATATAGAATTTGAGGATGTGAATTTGGGTATAGCGTGCGGAAGTTTCGTAAGGAGATAGCACCTTCATGGTAATACAGATAGTTGCCAATCACCATCGATCTTTGGTTCATATAGTTCTTTAATAAGGTAATGGGAGAAATGTTCCTGTGCGAGCATACATCGTTCGTAGTTATGCTGTCTACCACGACATCAATTGACCCCGGTTTCAGGGGGAGAGCGTAATCGGTGTTCTGAAAATAGACAATACGCAAATTTGAGTTGTTTTTTTCAATTAAACACTTAAGCTTCTTAAGCATGACCAAAGAAGATCCACAGAAAATGTAGATGGCATTCGGATGTAATGATGTGATGGATTTTGGTAAAGAAATTGAAATATCAATATTGGTTTCAATCACTATTTTATTTGATAAATCTTGCTTTTTTAATTCCTTGAATAACCAGTACTGTCCTTTTTCTTTTAAACTGACAAAGGTAGGAGTGAATTCCTTCATGGTATCCTCATCGAGAATACAATAGGGAGATTTCTCAAGATTCGAAGTAATAATAATGCCTTCCTGTATCAGCGCAAAGTAACCACAGGAACAGCTTAATTTTGCTTCACAAATGTTACTATCCCGTATGGATGCGTCAGTGATATGTAATTGAACTTTGCAATGTGGACAATACAGAAAAGAGACAAAAGGGATAGGTACTCCTGAGTGGCTGCGTAAAGAAGAATGATCCTCGAATGATTGCAGCTTTTCATTAAGGAGTAGGATGGATTGGTTGATTTTCTTCTTTTCCTCCAAAAACTGGTTTTTCTTTTCAAGTAAGAGGTTTCGATAATAACTAATATCCAAATTGATAGTCAAGCGTTTGTAGGAGAGAAATTTTTGAATTTCATGCAGGGAAAATTGCAGTTGCTTTAGTTCCATTATGATTTCCATATCATCAAGGCAGGACTGATTCATCTGTATCTGAGCACCTTTTTTCTCTGGAACCAATAAACCAAGCTCAATATAGTAACGAATCGTATCGACCGAAACATGAAACAGTTTGGCAAATGTACCGATTTTCATCTTGCTTCCCCCCATCAACAAAACATGGTCTTAACTCCATCTTTTTGAAAAAAAATGCACGATTCGGTGAATTGACATGGCGTTAAGCCCAAGGGCTATTATGAATACAGAAAATTCACATTCATTCTTGTCAACTTAATAAGTACAAGTTTTTGAAAATTCTGTCAAGAGGAGGTGCAATATGTTTCATGAACTGGTTTTTCTAAATGGTGAGGTTATCACCGTTGATCAAGAAAATTCGATTGCAGAAGCTGTGGCTATTCAAGGAAACCGTATTATCGCCGTCGGAACGAATCAAGAAATAAAGCCTTATATTACGGCAAAAACAAAGGTTGTTGATCTGCAAGGAAAGAGTATTCTTCCTGGATTTATTGACGCTCATTTGCATATCCTCCACGGCACAAACCGAATGGGGATTAACTGTAAGGAGCCACCCATCAAATCGATAAAGGATCTGATTGAATGCCTTAAACAAAAAAAATCGGAAACAGCAAAAGGAGAGTGGATTCGAGCATTTGGATTTAATGAAATGTCAGTAGATGAGAGAAGGTATCCAACAATTAAAGAATTGGATGAAGTTTCAAAAGATCATCCCATCTTTATTTCGAGAACGTGTAACCATATCTGTGTGGTGAACAGCAAAGCTCTTGAGATTGCGCAAATAGATGAAACCTCATTTGAAAGTGGGCAAATCGAAAAAGACGAACATGGTAATTTGACCGGGAGATTTATTGAAGGTGCAAATATGAAAATGGCAGAGGTTGCAAAGTATAACGAAACGGAACTGCTAACTGCCTTTAAAATCGCATCTGATGAGTTCCTCACCAATGGTATTACCAGTATTCACGATGCAGGTGGACATGGTCCCGAACATATTCGTAGCATTTTCAAAGCAGTACAAAATCGAGATGTTCGCGTCCGTGTCTATGCAATGATCTGCACTCTAAATCAATCAGAAGTGTTTGTTGAAAAAATGATTGATACGGGAATTGTCACTGGACTAGGTGACGATCGGTTTCGGATTGGACCTGCCAAAATATTTACGGATGGAAGCAGCAGTGGCCCAACCATTGCAACCAGAAAAGCCTATACCAGTAACCCTTCTGATTATGGAATCCTTTACTTTACACAAGAAGAAATCGATCGGATACTCATCCCAGCTCATCAAAAAGGATTTCAAATTACAGCCCATGCCCAAGGCGATCGAGCCATTGAAATGGTCCTCAACTGTATTGAAAAAGCACAGAATGACTTCCCGAGAACTGACTGTCGACATCGAATTGAACACGCAGGAATTGCAGAGGCTGACTTGCAAGAGCGGATGAAAAAACTTGGAGTAATACCGATTCCTAATCCTCCCTTTTTCTATGAATTCGGGGAAGGTTACATCAAAAATTATGGAGACCGAGTGAATCAGATGTATCCTCTCCGTGATTACATCGAGCAAAACATTATTGCTGCCGCTGGTTCTGATTGTCCCGTAACTTCCTGCAATCCGCTACTTGGAATTCATGTTGCTGTAAATAGAAAAAGCAAAAACGGGGTAGAAGTAGGCGTAAATCAACGGGTTAGTGTCCTTGAAGCCATTCGTCAGTACACCTGGAATGGTGCTTATGCAAGCTTTGAGGAAGACCGAAAAGGGAGTATCGAGGCTGGCAAACTTGCTGATTTGGTCGTGCTTGATCGAAGCATTCTGAATACAAAAGACGAGAATATCAAGGATGTAATAGTAGACATGACGATAGTAGATGGAATCATTGAATACGAAAGAGAAGGATTGGAGACGAATTTTTCATGAAGAGTTTATCGTTGTGGTCAGCTACGGCCAATCCCCATAATAAGCGTCCTGAGCTTATGGGAGAGGTACATACAGATGTTGTCATTGTTGGCGCTGGATTTACCGGCGTATCTGCAGCTCTTCATCTGCAGCAAAAGGGATATAACACAATCGTTTTGGAGCAGGAAACAGTAGGATGGGGAGCTAGCGGCCGGAATGGCGGGATGTTGCTGCCTGGTTACAAGCCAACCATTGTGGAACTGGTTGAGAAATGGGGAATGGTTGAGGCCAAAGAGCTTAATCAGCTCTCGCTCGATAGTCTCCACCTTGTAGAGCACTTAACAAACGAATATCAAATTGACTGTTCCCTGCAGAAATGCGGACATGTGGTTGCTGCATACAAGCCGAAGCATTTTGAGGGATTAAAAAAAGAAAGTGAATTCTGCAACAAACACTTTGGGTATGAAACGGTGATCGTCGAAAAAAACCAGATCCATGAAGCCATCCACACTCATCAATATCATGGATGTCTGGTAGATCCCTTGAGCTATTCGTTCCAACCCTTGAATTTTGTACTGGGTCTAGCAGCAGCAGCGGAATCTCATGGGGCCAAAATTTATGAAAACTCAAAAATGATAAAAGTAAAAAGAGATGCTCATTATGTTTACGTTCAAACACCGTCTGGAAGCGTAAAAGCCAAAGAGCTCATTATGGCGACAGATGCGTATTCAGAAAAGATGATAAAGCCGCTATATAAAGGGATTTTATCCATTAGTAGCCAAATCATCGCTACCGAGCCATTATCGGAAAATGTACTGGAAAAACTGCTACCAAAGGGAAGAATGGTGTTTGACACAAGCAATTTTTTGTACTATTTCCGCCGGACACCTGATTCTCGAATCGCATTTGGTGGGGGAGATATCAATCCAAATCGTGATGATAGTGTATACGATGAAAACTATCAAGCCATGATTAACGTCTTCCCTGATTTAAAAGGATGCAGAGTTGATTATCGCTGGAGTGGTTTAATTGGTGTCACTCGTGATATGTTCCCTATTCTTGGAAGAATGAGCGATGGAACGTACTTCGCTGCTGGGTATTGCGGGCACGGTGCTTCCATGGCAACTCTTTTCGGGAAGCTTCTTGCTCAATCGATTGCAAATGAAAATGAAAGATCCTATCGATTTAGTCAGCTTAAGCTGAAACCATTTCCTTTATCCAGCCAAAAGGGACTACTAATTAATATGGCCAGCAAATATCATCGGTTGCTTGACTGGTTAATGTAAGCGGGAGGGATATGTAATGAAAGAGCTAAACATGTACATCGGTGGAAAATGGATGACATCTAGTTCTGGTGAGCAAAGGGAGATTAGAAACCCAGCAAACGGAGAAGTGATTGCCCTTGCTGCTGAAGGAACAATAGAGGATGCCCACTATGCAATTTCGGTTGCACGCCAAACATTTGATCATGGTCAATGGTCCTCACTTCCCTATAAGTCGAGAGCAAAGTATCTACAAAAAATTGCTGAGTTACTAGAAGAACATGCGGATGAAATGGCAATGCTTGAAACAGGTAATAACGGCAAAGTATTACTAGCAGCAAAAACAGATGTCAACAACGCAATTGAATGCTTTCAATACTACGCAAGCTTGCTTACTCAATCAGAAGGCGAATTATATAACATCAACCAGGACATAAAAACAATGGTCGTGCGTGAACCGCTCGGCGTATGCAGCCTGATTATACCTTGGAATTTTCCTCTCCTGATGGCATCCTGGCAAATCGCACCAGCACTTGCCGCCGGAAACACGATTGTGATAAAGCCTTCGGAACTGACTCCTGTAACACTCGTACGATTGTTTGAAATTATTGGGATGGCCGGGGTACCAGCAGGAGTCGCCAATCTGGTTCTAGGACAAGGTGGGACTGTTGGCTCTGCGATGGTTGCAAGTAATCTGGTTGATAAAATCGGGTTCATCGGTGGAACGACAACTGGGAAGAACATTATGCGGTTAGCCGCAGACTCCACAAAGAAACTATCACTCGAACTAGGAGGAAAATCTCCCATCATTGTGTTTGCCGACAATGACTTAGATATCGCTGTAGACAATGCGTTGTTCAGCATCTTTTTTAATAGTGGGCAGGTATGTACGGCAGCATCAAGGCTGTTACTGGAGGAAAGCATTCATGACCAATTTGTCGAGAAGCTGGTTATGCGTGCCAGACAAATTGTCATAGGCCCTGGTAATCAGGCTTCGAGTGAAATGGGGCCACTAATTAGTGAAGCACATTTGCAGAAGGTATTGAGTTATATCGAAATAGGAAAACAGGAAGGTGCAGCACTCGCAATTGGAGGAAATCGAGTACTAGATCAAGAATTTGAAAGCGGTTACTATATCGAACCAACAATATTTACCAATACAAGACCAGATATGAGAATTGTTCAGGAAGAAATCTTTGGCCCCGTTTTGGTCGTTCAGAAATTTAGGGATGAGGATGAGGCGATCCGATTGGCGAATGACACTGTATATGGGTTGGGGGGTGCCGTTTTTTGCCAAGATATTGCGAAAGCAATGCGTGTAGTCAAACAAATCCGGGCAGGCATCACCTGGATAAACTGCTACCATGTAGCTTCTGTACAAGCGCCATGGGGCGGGCAGAAGCAAAGTGGTATTGGCAGAGGATTAGGGATATTTGGACTAAATGAGTTTTCTGAAGTGAAGCAGATTAATCTCTGTTACCAGGCACAGGCTGTCGGATGGTTTTCTAATAACCTGAACAAATGATGGGAGGAAATTTATGTCGAATACCACATTGGATATTTTAGATCCATCAAATGTCAAACAGGATGCACGTGACGAAAGAGAATTGGGAACCAAGAAAATCAGCCGATTGTTTTACCGATATGTTCTGCTTGCTGTATTCGGAAACATTTTTCTTGCGGCTACTTCCATGGTGGATGGTCATATATTGGGGAATTTAGGTATATCAGAGCTAGCTGGTGTTGGTATTGGCTATACAATGATCGTCCTTGCTCGAGCTATAGGTACGTTGGTAGGGGTTGGAGCGGGAGCAGTTGTTGCTCTCAGGTTAGGTGCTGGAAAAATCGAAGAGGCAAGAAGTATTGCTGGACAATCGATCTGGTTCGGTATGCTTTTGTCATTGGTCATAGCGATCGTTGGTTACATCTATAATGAGCCCTTGATGCGGTTTTTTGGCGCAGATGAAGAGGCATTACCCTATGCAATCCAGTTTGGAACCTACATGTGGATTTCCTTTCCGCTAGCTGTGTTAGCCATTATTCTAAGTGTTCTTACGATAATTGATGAGCGGCCAGGGCTTAGTATGTGGAGCTGGTTTGTAGGAGCATTTTTAGCTGCTGTGGTAGAAATTGTATTATTCCAAGAATTTCATTATGGTGTTGCCGCATCTGCTTGGGCAAATGTAATCTCTCAGGCAATGCCGTGTTTGCTGATCTTTTATTTTATGCTAAGCAAAACCTCCCTCAAACCTGCTATGAAGGATATACGAATGAAAGTAAAGGATATTTGGGAAGTAAATTCAACCGGGTTTGCGGCATTCTCCATTTCACTTACGATGTTTATTGGCATTATTGTTATGAATAATTTACTAAGTTCACTCGGGGGCGAACTACACGTATCTGCCTTTACGATTCAAAACGGTTATATCACGAATTTCCTAATGTGAATGCTAATCTAAT
>NZ_JBNCMT010000023.1:0-95903 GCF_049846925.1 Brevibacillus nigriterrae | reverse complement strand
ATATTCCGATGCCTCAATTTATCGGCTTGAATCGTGCATCTGCCGAAGAACAATTGAAGTTACAGAATTTTAAGGACTATCAATTTGTTGAGGAAGAGGACGATAATGCTCCACCGGGGCAGGTCATTCGCCAGGAACCGTTAGCTAACTCCCAAATTGTTCCAAAGGAAACGAGTGTTCGACTGATCGTCAGCAAGGGCAAGAAGTATGTGAAAATGCCGAATGTCGTGGGAGACAGCATCGACAAAGCAAAGCTGGAGCTCTTAAAAGCCGGACTGGCAGAGGGCCCGATTAACAGGGAACCATCCTACACGGTTACTGAGCCAGACGTGGTTATCTCGACCCATCCGTATGATGCCAATATGGATGTGGTAGCAGGACAACAAATACCACTTACCGTCAGTAACGGTGAGTATCCGGCAGATGCCAAGGTAGGCACGTACGCCGTTCCGGTCGAGCTTTTTGAGGGTGAGACAGCAGAGATTAAGATTGTAGTGGACGATGCCCGGGGTAATCAACAAATCGCCTTCCAGGAAACCATTCAAGCATCAACCGAGTATAAAGTACCAATTGTACTGTCGCCAAACAAAAACGGTACAATCGAAGTGCTGAAAAATAACGCTACATTTGCTAAATACGTGATAGAGTATCGTAATTTTCCTTAAAGTGTTGGAGGGACATGCATGCCAGAAGGTCGGATCGTGAAAGCTCTCAGCGGGTTTTACTACGTGGCTGATCAGGACCGTATTATTCAATGCCGAGCTCGTGGACTGTTTAAAAAGAAAGATGCCAAAGTAAATCCTTTGGTGGGAGACTGGGTTGTCTATGATGCTGTAGGCGATTCAGAAGGCTATGTCATGGAGGTCAGTGAACGGTCAACAGAGTTGATTCGACCACCGATTGCCAATGTAGACCTGGCTGTCCTCGTATTCTCTATGAGAGAGCCGGGATTCAGCTCCACACTGTTGGACAAATTTCTCGTTCATACCGAACATGCAGGGATCCGTGCGATTATCGTATTGTCCAAAGCCGATTTGGCTGATGAGGAAGAAGTCCAGGAAATCGTGACAAGGTACAAACGAATTGGCTATCCGGTCATCCCGACATCGACCAAGAAGCAGTATGGATTTGAAGAAGTGAATGCGCTTCTGGCTGATCATATTTCTGTATTTGCAGGACAATCGGGGGTTGGCAAATCTTCCTTGATCAATGCACTGTTTCCAGGAATGAGTTTGCAGACAGGACAGATCAGCCAAAAGCTGGGCCGCGGGAAGCATACAACGCGCCATGTGGAGCTGATTTCGCTTGCAGAAGGCGGATACGTTGCGGACACCCCTGGCTTTAGCTCTCTGGAGTTCATCGGATTGGACAATCTGGAGCTTGCTCAATCATTTCGTGACTTTGAGCAGGTAAGCGACCAGTGCAAGTTTCGAGGTTGCCTTCACCTGCACGAGCCAGGCTGCGCAGTGAAATCAGGAGTGGAATCGGGAGAGATTGATCCAGAGCGGTACGAACACTACAAAATGTTTACAGAAGAACTGAAAGAATACCAACGGAGGAATAAACCATGGTAAAAATTGCACCATCCATCCTATCAGCAAACTTCGCAAAACTGGGAGAAGAGATTCTAGACGTCGAAAGAGGCGGAGCAGACTGGATTCACATTGATGTAATGGATGGACATTTCGTTCCCAACATAACGATCGGACCATTGGTGGTAGAAGCCATCCGTCCGATTACCAAGCTTACCCTCGATGTCCATCTGATGATCGAGAATCCTGACCAGTACATTCCGCAGTTCGCCAAAGCAGGTGCAGACATTATTGCGGTTCACCAGGAGGCAGCGAGACACCTGCATCGAAGCATTCATTTGATCAAAGATCAGGGGGTAAAAGCGGGGGTCGTACTGAACCCGGCAACACCGCTGGTTACGATTGAATCCATGCTGCCCGATCTGGATATGGTTCTGTTGATGACAGTAAACCCTGGATTTGGCGGACAGAAGTTTATTCACAGTGTTCTACCAAAAGTGAAAGAGCTGCGTAACATGCTGGATGAGCGAGGATTGTCCCATGTCGAGATTGAGATCGACGGTGGAGTGAATCAAGAGACGGCGAGATTGTGTGAAGAGGCAGGAGCAACAGTCCTTGTCGCTGGAAATGCGGTATTCAATCAGCCAGATCGTGCAGCAGCCATTGCAGCGATTCGTGGAAAATAACACCTAGAGATATACAGAAAGCACGTGCAGTGATGAGCACGTGCTTTTCTTCCATATGGAAATTAGCGAAAACTTATATGGGATGAGGTGTGAAGATTGAGATTAGCCTATCTGCAACTGGCATTGTCCATGGCTTTTGTAGGTATAAATGTGGCTGTAGGGAAGGTGATTGTACATGAAATTCCGATTTTTCTGTTTTCAGAGATCCGATTTCTCATCGCTTTATGTTTTTTGATTCCCATGTTGTATTACAGTCCAAAAAAGGACAAAGTAGAATTGCAAAAAAGTGACTGGAGCTATTTATTCCTGCAATCTTTCTTTGGCGTTTTTTTGTTCAGTCTACTGATGCTATACGGAGTACGGTTTACATCTGCCACATCTGCTGGAATTATCACAAGCACGGTGCCGGCCGTCATCGCCTTATTGTCCTTTTTCTTTTTGAGGGAAAAATTATCACTGCCGCAAATTTTTTCAATTTTCCTTACAGTAGTAGGCATTTCCATCATATCTACGCAAGCAGGACCCGCATCTCTAGATGAAGAGAACCTCTTTTGGGGCAATCTTCTCGTGTTAGGTGCGGTTATCTCGGAAGCCTTGTTCACTATTTTTGCAAAAAAACTGTCTGATAAACTATCTCCGATTCAAATGGCAATTGGCGTAAATGCGATCGGTTTTGTTCTGTTTTTACCATTTGCCATCAAAGAGGCGTTTACCTTCAGCTTTAGTCAACCGGGGATAACGCTTTGGCTCTTGGTTTTCTATTACTCAATCACGGCGAGTGTGCTCTCGTTTGTTCTGTGGTATAAAGGTGTTGCAAAGGTGAAAGCAAGTGTAGCCGGGCTATTTACTGGCTTCCTTCCTGTATCGGCAACACTGGTAGGGGTTTTACTGTTGAATGAGTCTTTTGGGTGGAGTCAGACGATAGGAATGATTTGTGTTCTCGTTGCAATTTTTTTGGGAACGAGGGAGAAAGAAGCTGTATAATAAATCCATGGCACATGCCAAAAATAAATCAAGCTGGTTAGAGAAGACACTCCCTGCCTGTTTGAACCATTGAAATGACCCTTTATTCTTAGAATTTACAAGTTTGGGGCCCCGCCGACGATGCTCAGGACGTGCGAGTGTCGATGATGCAACAGGGATGTTGCGTTTAGTCGACCGCTAGCGATTGCTTGTGTCGGGTGGGTTTTAGAAGGAGGCATGTGCATGTCAACTGCCATAATCACTGTACGCACCCCTAAGTAGGGGGTGTTGGATCTGAACCGCCTTAGACGGAGGTTTGGATGAAAAAACAAGTATATCTGTACGTGAACGGGTTGTCTGACCTGGGTTCTCGTATGCATTTGATAGCCGTTACTGCTCTTTTGCTTACGTTTGAAAATCCCGCGTTTTGGTTAATGGCCTTCTTTGTTGCCAGACAGGTCGGTGGACTGTTGTCCAGTGTCGTAGCGGGTATTGTGGCGGATCGTTATGATCGCAGAAGGTTGATGATGATAAGTGACATCGTCTGTGGCAGTGCATTGACCTCGATTGTCCTGATGCCTCATCCGCTTACCGTGGTGCTCTCAGCCTTTTTGCTCGGTGTCTTCTATCATGTCTTTCAGGTGAGCTATCAGGCATCCATCCCTGAATGGTTCGCAGATGAGGGTGTGAAAGGGACAAATGCCAGGATTATTCGATTGGAGTCTCTTGCAGGAATTATCGGCTTTACTGCGGGTGGAGTACTTGCCGATCAACTGGGGTACGAATGGGTGATTCTGTTTGATGCAGGGACGTTCTTTTTGTCGGCTATCGTTTTGCGGTATCTGCGGTGGAATAGTACATCTGCTAGGCAGGCAGCATCTCGACATCTTTTCCAAGAGATTAATGAAGCCATCACCTACGTCAAACACAACCGCTTTTTCCTGTATTTGATGATCATAGGGTTTCTTTATACGTTGGGGGGAACCTCCTGGAATTATGGTCTGCCGATCTTGTCCAATGCGATGGAGCATCCTTCCACGATGCACGGACTCATGTGGTCAGCGGTAGGAGCGGGTTCCTTTGCAGGATCATTATTCTGGGGGCGCATCAAGTGGTCTGTCATGAGTATGCTTGTTGGAAGCATGGTTTGTTTTTCGGGGTTCATCGTGCTTGCCTTCAGTACGTCGGTGCCAATCCTGATACTCCTTGCGCTGTTCCTGGCGGGTCTGTTTGATTCAGCGACTGCTCTGCAATCTCGCACCCTGTTGCAACAAAGCGCCAACGAGCTGCGTGGACGTATCATGGGGTTTCAGTCATTACTGACGAGATTTGGGTTTCTGCTCGGCTTCCTAGTTGCTCCGATGATTGTCGCAACCTGCTCCGTCCTTGGACTGAATGTACTCATTCACTCGATGTTGGTAGTCGCAATGGTCATCCTGTACCGACCGATGAAGCAACTGTATAAGGGCTAGTGTAAAAGATAAAAAGCTGTTGGGTCATAGATAAGGACCCAGCAGCTTTTCTTTTTGCGTGCAAAGCTATACCGTTGTGAAAAGGCGAACCAGCAAGGCAATGCGAGAGGGAATAGCATCGATGACGATGTGTTCATGGGAGGCGTGAGCACCGTCGCCAACCGGGCCCAGTCCATCCAGTACAGGTGTACCTACGGAAGAGACGAAGTTGCCGTCACTTGTGCCACCGACTCCAATCTCACCCAGCTCCAATCCTTCCAGACGTGCTTGCTCCTTGGCATGGAGGAACAACTGCTCTGTTCCTGCGGTGCGTTCCATTGGCATTTTGTCGATCCCACCGGATATTGACAGGCGGGCATCGGGATGATAAGGCTTCAGTTGTGCCATCAGACGATTGATCCGTTCGGCTTCCGACTGTTTGCTAATCCGCACATCGATCATCGCTTCTGCCAGTTCGGGAATGACATTGGAGGCAGTACCTCCAGTAATTTTTCCTACCGATAATGTGGTGCCAAGCTCGTAATTCGTCCAACCTTGAATGTCCAGAATATGGCGGGACAACTCTTCAATGGCGTTCACTCCGCTGGCATGGTCATTTCCTGCATGCGCTGCACGTCCATGAACGGTTAGAACGAACTCACCGCCACCTTTGCGGCTCGTCTTCAACAATCCATTGCCAAAAGCAGGCTCAATCACAAGTGCACTATTACTTCGGGAGGCTTCTTTCTGAATATGCAGCTTGGAGGATGGACTGCCCACTTCCTCGTCGGTATTCCAGAAAAACACGAGCTTCTTTCGCAGTGGAAGCTGATTTTCAATAATGGCTTGCAGGGCGTAATAGGTAAAGACAATCCCTGCTTTCATGTCATAGACGCCAGGTCCATAGAGCTTTCCATCAATTATCTGACATGGCTCCTGTATGAGCGTCCCGATTTCCTTCACTGTATCAAAGTGCCCCAGTACTAGGGTTTGTTCCTCACCTTTACCGTAAGTAATACGTAGCTGATTGCCATACTCCGCTTGAGAAATGGTCTCCACCGTGCAACCAAGTCTTGCAAACTTATGAGTGATCACCTCACCTAGCGCATCAACAGCAACTTTATTGTGAGTTGGAGTCTCTATTCGGACAAACAATTGGAGGTCTTCCATGATCTCATCTAGTTTTTCTGAAAAATAGGCTGTCCAATTCATTGCCATATGTATTCCTCCCGAATCAATAGAAGTTTTGCCTATTAATAATCTAACATGTTTTAGGGAAATAATATTTATAATCTTTAATACTGGTAGTCTTTGTTGTAACCTCAGGAGCAAAATAGTAATTGGATTTTGTAGATTTCTGAATAATCTTAATTGCGGAACTAGAATAAAACAGGTTGAAATTGTTTTGGAAATGTTTAAAATAAGCATAGTGTTGAATATTTATAAATCAGCGAAATGAGCAAAAACCTTGCAGGGCATAATACTCTTTACTTGCAGATCAGCTTTTATCAACGATTTATACATTATACGTAAATCTGTAGGAGGACAAAACAATGAAAAAAATGAAATCGCTCATGATGCTCGCAATCTCTTCTGTATTAGCTATCTCCGTGTTGGCTGGCTGTGGGACCGCAAATAAAGACCAGGCAAACCAAGGTGGACAAGCACCAACGCAAAAACCAAAGATGGTAATGGGTACTTCAGCAGATTACCCTCCATATGAGTTCCATGATACATCAAGCGGCAAAGACGAAATCAAAGGCTTCGATATTGATATCGCTAACTATATTGCGAACGAAATGGGCTTTGAACTTGAAATCAAGGATTCTGACTTCAGCGGCCTCATTCCTGCTCTTCAATCCAAACGTGTAGATTTCGTCATGGCTGGTATGACACCGACTGATGAGCGCAAGCAAAGCGTAGATTTCTCTGAGATGTATTACGATGCGAAAAATACCATTGTAGCAGCAAAAGGAAGCGGACTGACAACAACTGATATGCTGACAGGCAAAAAAGTAGGCGTACAGCTTGGTTCCATCCAACACGATGAAGCAAAGAAATTGGCTGAAACCGTCCAAGGCTTGCAAGTAGTTCCACTCAACAAAATCGGGGATATTATCCAGGAGATCAAATCAAACCGTATCGACGCAGCGATCATTGAAGACACGGTAGCAAAAGGATATACGGCTTCCAACCCTGACATCGAGTTCAATACAATTCCAAGCAATGGTGAAAATGGTTCGGCAGTAGCATTCCCTAAAGGCTCCACGCATGTGGAAGACTTCAACAAAGCGATCAAGAAGCTCAAAGATTCCGGTGAAATGGACAAATTGATCAAAAAATGGTTTGAAAAACAATAAGATACGGTTGTAAGGAGGATGTAGGGCATGGATTTGGATTTTTCACGAATCGTGCCCTCTATCCCTTTTATTTTGCAGGGGATATTGGTCACGCTTCAATTTACCTTACTTTCGGTTGTATTCGGATTCATATTAGGTACAATTCTTACCTTATTTAAAATTTCATCGATTAAAGTACTTAAAGGCTTTGCCGTTGGTTATACATCCATCTTTCGAGGAACACCACTGATCCTGCAGTTGGCTATTGTCTATTATGCAACTCCTCAATTAACCGGGTATGACATCAGTGCGCTTGCGGCAGGGGTTTTTGCCTTCTCGCTTAACTCTGCTGCCTATATTTCCGAGACGATCCGTGCCGGGATTATGGCTGTGGATAAAGGGCAACGGGAAGCTGCTATGGCATTGGGTGTCCCGTATCGTCGGATGATGCTCGATATTATTTTTCCGCAAGCACTCAAAAATATCTTGCCTGCACTGGTAAACGAAAGCATTGCTCTTTTGAAAGAATCAGCTCTCGTTTCCACCATTGGTTATATGGATTTGATGCGTCGTGCGGATATTGTTCGTGCAGAGAAATATATCTACTTTGAACCATATCTGTTCGTAGGCTTGATCTATTACTGTCTCGTCATGGCGTTAACCTTGGGAGCACAGGCACTGGAGAGGAGGTTGCGTCGAAGTGATTAAAGTTGAGAATTTGCACAAGTCGTACGGTAAATTAAACGTATTGAAAGACATTTCCACAGAGATTAAAAAAGGCGACGTGGTTGCCATCATCGGTCCATCTGGCTCTGGTAAATCGACGCTGCTCCGCTGCTTGAACTTGTTGGAGACGCCTACCCAAGGCCATATTTATATTGAAGGTACGAACATCACTGCACCTTCCACGGACATTCTGAAAATCCGCCAAAAGATTGGTATGGTGTTTCAGCACTTTCACCTGTTCCCGCATATGACCGTATTGGAGAACTTGACATACGCACCAATCAAAGTCAAAAACATGAGCAAAGAGGAAGCACGGAAAAAAGGAATGGACCTCTTGAAGCGTGTCGGATTGGCTGACAAGGCGGATGTTTATCCGAATCGCCTGTCCGGTGGTCAAAAGCAGCGGGTAGCCATTGCCCGCTCACTGGCAATGGAGCCAGAGATCATGTTGTTTGACGAGCCGACTTCTGCACTAGACCCAGAGATGGTAAAAGAAGTATTGGAAGTAATGAAGTCTCTTGCTCACACGGGTATTACCATGGCAATCGTGACTCATGAAATGGGCTTTGCCCGTGAAGTGGCGGATCGTATCTGCTTCCTTGATGAAGGAAGACTGGTCGAAGATTCTTCACCTCAAGAGTTTTTCACCAACCCAAAAAGTGAGAGAGCCAAACAATTTCTCGAAAAGATGCTGTAAAAAGAAATCCGCTTGCGCCATGCAAGCGGGTTTTTGCATATTTGCTTGTGCAGAGTTAGTACGTGAGGCAGACGAATTGATGTACAATGGAAAGAAAGGGAAGAAAAGGAGTTGATTCGAATGAATTCTCAGGAGTTTGTAGACCGCCGTCAAAAGCTTGTGGAGAAAATGCCTGATCAATCTGTGCTTGTTCTTTTTTCAGGTATTACCAAAACCCGTACATACGACGAAAAATATCCGTTTTCACCTGATCGCAATTTTTACTACCTGACAGGAATTGCGAGACATAAACTTGTGTTGATGATAACCAAACGCGCTGAAGTTGTATCAGAAACGCTATTTCTGGAGCGTCCCAATGAATTGGAAGCCAAGTGGACGGGAGCGGTATTAAGCGCTGAAGAGGCGAAGGAGATTTCTGGAGTGGAGAGCTTCGCTTTCCTGGATGAATGGCTGGATTCTTTTGGAACCTTTATTTATCGCAATGATGGAAAGTGTAACATCTACCTTGATTTGGACCGGATTTCATGGGAGGACGAATCGTCGCCTGCTGAAAACTTTGCTAGTGAAGTGCAGACCAAGTATAGAGCTTTGCCGATCATGGATGCGAGTCCATGGATGAAAGAAATCCGAACGGTGAAGACATCTGCAGAAATTTTGGAAATCCGCCGGGCCATTTCAATCACGGACGAGGCTGTTCGACGCATATTGGCACATGCAACCCCCGGAGTCATGGAGTATGAGCTGGAAGCCCATCTCGACTTTGTTGCGAAATCTCATGGGGTCAGGGAACTGCCGTATGTTCCAATCGTAGCTGGTGGTGTAAATGCTACCGTATTGCATTATTCCGATAACGATCAAAAGGTGGAAGACGGGGATCTGGTATTAATCGATCTGGGTGTGACATCCAATTATTACGCATCAGACATTACCCGTACATTTCCGGTGAATGGCAAGTTTACGGAGCGGCAGAGATTGTTTTACGAGCTTGTCCTCGAGGCACAACTCAAGACGATTGAGGCAGCGAAGCCAGGGGTCACGCTGCTGGACCTTAACAATGTAACCAAAAGAGTCCTTGCTGACGGGTTACTTCGCATTGGCTTGATTCAGGACGACAAGGAGCTCTCCAACTATTATTATCACGGAGTCGCTCATCATTTAGGCCTGGATACACATGATATTGCTGAACGTGGTGCTGTTTTGAAAGAAGGCATGGTCATTACGATTGAACCTGGAGTGTATGTTGCGGAAGAGTCGATTGGGATCAGAATAGAAGATGACATTTTGATCACAGAAAATGGCTGTGAAGTTCTGTCTTCCCAAATTCCCAAACAGGCGGATGAACTTGAAAAAATTATGCAAAACAAGAGATAGCTCTCTAATTTCTTATCTACCGACATAAAGGATGTTTTCAATGACAAGGAAAAGACGCACCATACATATTTGCACAGGGGGGAACCTTGATGTTCTCCCTGTTGTTCAAGAAAACGACACGATATTTGGTGTAGACGGGGGAGCGATTCGGCTACTGGATCAAGGCATCGTCCCGAACATGGCGATTGGAGATTTCGATACGATTGGTGAAGAGGGGATTTTGCGTTTGCAGCAAGCAGGGGTGCAGATGGAGCAGTATCCGAGTCATAAAGATTTGACGGATACCGAAATCGCCATCGAAGTGGCCGTGGCACTCGAGCCCGACGAGATCATCCTGTACGGGGCCTTGGGCAGTCGGATGGATCACACCCTGGCAAACCTGCAATTGTTGCAAAAGGCACAGCTAGCGGGTGTCTGGATGCAGATTGAGAGCAAACAGAACAGGGTGTTTCTTTTGTCGGAGCAGTTTCCGCAATTCACCATTTCCCGTGACCACTTTCGATTCATGTCTCTTTTGCCCATGTCTGAAAAAGTGACAGGGATAACGTTGGAAGGATTTATGTACCCGCTCCATGAGGCTACCATCGAAATGGGGATGGCGATTGGGGTGAGCAACGAGTTCTTGCATGAGACGGGTACAATCGCCCTCAAACAAGGGAAATTGTTCGTCATGCTCACCAATGACAATTAATCTTTTTTACACAAAAAACCAGCAGGTGCATATAGATATTTGGTAGGGGCAATTATGTTTATTTAATTTTTTTCTATTCATTTGTCACCTAGACACATGTTTGACCTTGGGTGGAATAAGATGTAATAACAACGTACGGATTACGCCCTTGAGGAGGTGCCTATAGGACAATGGGATTTCGGTTGTTTTTTTTGCGACAAGGTAGCGCTGTGAAGCGAATTTTGGGCGTTATTCTCGCTGTAACAGGTATTTCCATCCTGTTAAGTACGGCACCTCCATGGGTGTGGTATGCCTTCTTGGGAGTGGGATTAATGGGGGCTGGGTGGTTCTTGTATCAACATAAGTAATTCCGGTAAGGAGGGGTTAGAATGCGGTTTTATACAATTAAGCTACCAAAATTCCTCGGTGGTATGATTCGGGGGATTATCGAGGCGTTTAATAAGAAGAAATAACAGAGCGCATGTCGATAAGCGTTTTTTTTGGTTTTATCGACAAAAAAAGCACCTAAAGAGGTGCTTTTTTTCGCATCATAGTAATACAACTATACGCGAGTTACAAGGCCGGATTTCAAAGCCTTGGTGCTAACATATACGCGTTTTGGTTTGCCATTTACGAGAATACGCGTTAACACCCCAAGTACGGCGAGTAGCGCGCATGGAGTGGGAGCGTGCATTTCCAGCTTTAGCAGATTTACCAGTAACGAAGCATTTGCGAGACATGTATTTCCACCTCCCTTGAAGACAGTGAAACGATAATGCTCTAAAAAAGAGCAGTACAGACACTTGAACTATAGTAGCATAGGTATCTGTCAATTGCAATACTTGACACCTGATTTTAAAAACGATTTAATCGGGCAAAAAGTACGCATGATAAGGCGGAAAGGTGAAAAAACTTCACAATACTTCTGTTTTCAGATAGAATTAATAGAAGTGATAAAAAATCGCTTATGCGGTTTCACTAAAAAAATAACGGTAGGGGCCGTTACGGAGGAGGAATCCTTGCATGACAGTGGAAATGAGCACACCGTTGGGTAAAATCGATGTATCAGAGGAAGTTATCGCCCGAATTGCTGGTGGTGCGGCAATGGAAGTTTTCGGTCTAGTCGGCATGGCCTCACGAAAAGCATTCAAAGACGGCATTGCAGAGATTTTAAAATTGGACAACTTGAGTAAGGGTGTTGTAGTCCATAATCACGAGGGTGAGGTTAGCCTCGATATGCATATCATCGTCAGCTACGGAACCAAAATTTCCGAAGTTGCCGGTAATGTTCAGCGTCGTGTGCGTTATACGCTTGAACAAATGGTTGGTATCGATGTCCCGGCGATTAACATCTTTGTACAGGGAGTCCGAACAGATCGGGAAATGTAAGGAGGAACATGCGTGATACATACGCGACTCGATGGCGAGCTATTAAGTCAAATGGTTTACCTGGGAGCCAGCAATCTACATAAAAATGTAAAGATCGTTGATGCCCTCAACGTGTTTCCAGTACCGGATGGAGATACAGGAACCAACATGAATTTAACCTTCTCTTCCGGAGTGGATGAATTGTCTCGCAAAGAATCGATTAAGGTGGGCGAATCAGCGGCAGCTTTAGCCAAAGGTCTGCTCATGGGGGCGAGAGGCAATTCGGGCGTAATTTTGTCCCAGTTGTTCCGTGGCTTCAGTAAATCGGTTGCAGGGAAGGATACAATTAATTCCCGCCAGTTTGCTGATGCCTTGAAGCAGGGTGTTGATACCGCCTACCAGGCAGTGATGAAGCCTGTGGAAGGAACAATTCTTACTGTTGCTCGTGAAGCAGCCGATATGGCTGTGAAGTATGCGAGAACGATGGATGACATTGTTCAGGTAATGGAAAAAACGCTGGAATACGCCAAAATCAGTTTGAACCGTACACCAGAATTACTGCCAGTCTTAAAAGAGGTTGGCGTAGTTGATTCAGGTGGACAAGGTCTTGTCTTTATATATGAAGGGTTTCTCCGTGCACTTCGTGGTGAGACCGCTGAGAATGTGCAGAATGCTTCCTCAGTTGCGGTGTTGGATGCCGATCTGGATCAGATGGTGGAAGAGCACCACAATGCACAGATTCACATGAAAACAGAGGATATTACATTCGGTTATTGCACAGAGTTTATGGTGTGGCTCACTCATAGCACTGAAACTGGCAAAAAGCCGTTTATTGAGTCTTCTTTCCGCAATCATTTGGATAAAATGGGCGATTCGTTGCTTGTGGTATCAGATGATGAGATCGTCAAGGTGCATATCCATGCAGAGAATCCAGGCGAAGTTCTGAATTACGCACAGCAGTTCGGAAGCTTGCACCGTTTGAAAATCGAAAACATGCGTGAGCAGCACAGCACGATTTTGCAAAAAGAAGCAGAGCGCAAACAAACGGCTGAGCCAGTGACGCCGCCACAAGAGAAACTTCCTTATGGCTTGATTGCGGTTGCTGCCGGTAGCGGGATTGCAGATATTTTCCGCAGCATGGGTGTACATGTCGTGGTCGAAGGTGGACAAACCATGAACCCGAGCACGGAAGACTTCATGAACGCAATCAACGGTTTGAATGCGGAGAAAATTATCATTCTGCCAAACAACAGCAATATCATTATGGCTTCCAATCAGGCGAAGGACCTGTCGGATATACCAGTTGCCGTTATTCCAACAAAGAGTGTTCCGCAGGGGATGGCTGCCTTGGTGGCGTTTAACGGCGGGGCAGACCTCGATAGCAATGAGCAGGGCATGACGGCTGCTGCAAACGCTGTCAAAACAGGCCTTGTTACTTTTGCCGTACGAGATACGCAAATGGGTGAAGTAACGATTAAGCAGGATGACTTTATTGGCATTGCTGACGGTAAAATTTTGGTAGCAGAGCCTGACATGATGGAAAGCGCCAAAGGATTGCTGAATCAGCTTGTTGATGAGGATGCAGGATTGGTTACGATTATCTTCGGTGAAGGTGCTTCGGAAGACCAGGCAGCGGAGCTGGAAGAGATGCTGTCAGAAGCATTCCCTGATGTAGAAGTAGAAATCTACGCAGGAAATCAACCATTGTATCCATTCATTTTTTCTGTTGAATAGACATAGCTTGATGGTAAGAGAGGCTCATCCCACATTGTGGACAACCTCAATCTGTTAGGAGAGGGGGGTATTTAATGGCGCAAGTTGTCATTTTAACGGATAGTGCAGCTGACATCGATCAAGCTACACGCAGCTCACTTGGAATTGAAATGGTTCCGTTAAAAGTAATTTTTGGTCAAGAAAGCTTTCTCGATAGTGTGACAATGAATACACAAGAGTTTTTTGTTAAACTTAAGGGTACCGATGTACAGCCGACTACCTCTCAGCCGTCTCCACTTGATTTTTTGGAGGCGTACAAGCAAATTGTAGAGAAGCATGGGAAAGACGTGCAAATTATCTGCCTCTTGCTCTCTGCTGCATTGTCTGGAACCTATCAGTCTGCAGTCATTGCCAAGACTATGTTGGAGGAAGAGATTGACATTACGATCATCGACTCCAAAAAAGCGTCGTTTATTCATGGAATTGTTACCGTTGAAGCAGCACGAGCAGTTCATGCGGGCAAATCCAAACAACAGATTTTGGACTTAATCGAACGATTATTACGTGATATTCAAGTTTACTTTATCGTCGACACACTGGAATTCCTGCAAAGAGGCGGTAGAATCGGAAAAGCTCAGGCAATGCTTGGTTCTCTGTTAAACATCAAGCCGATCCTCTCACTCGATCCAGAAGGACAAGTTTTTTCTTTTGACAAGGTGCGTGGAACCAAAAAGGCAATTGGTCGCATGCTCGAAGAGCTTACTTCCTATGCAGGCAAGGATTCAGTCAAAGTAGCGATTCTCCATGCCGAAGCAATTGATGAAGCCAAATCATTGTTAGAGCGAGTCAAAGAAGAATTTACAGTTACCGAGACATTTATTCAGGAACTCGGACCCGTAATAGGTACCCACACAGGGCCAGGCACATTGGCTTGTGTGATGATCAAAACAGCGTCCTATCAGTAATAGATAAAGAGCAGCTAGCCTTTTTTGCAAGGCTACTGCTCTTTCTTATTGGCAGTAGTTTGTGCCTCGCCCAACCTAGCGATAGCTTGTGTCCGGTGGGTTCATTTCTCCTTGTATGTGTATAGCGCTTTCAGAGGGAGTAGGATACAATATATGAGAAGATGCCCTACGCATCCCAGATACACTTGATGGATAAATAAGGGATCGACCCGAACCTGGGAGGAGAAACAAGTGAAATTCAAAAGCGTATTTGATATTATTGGACCTGTCATGGTTGGCCCGTCCAGTTCGCATACGGCTGGTGCCGCTCGAATTGGCCGTGTGGCTCGAAGCTTTTTTGGACGTCAGCCCAAGAAAGCAGTCATCACCTTTTACGGGTCTTTTGCCAAGACATACAAGGGACATGGCTCTGACGTTGCGACGGTTGCAGGTATTCTCGGGTTTGATACATTTGATTTACGTCTAAAGGATTCCCTGCAAATCGCAAAGGATAGTAACATTGAGATTGTTTTGCAAACGTCCGATGAGCTGACCGATCATCCAAACACGTCACGTATCCAGTTAAGTGATGATGCTGGCACATTGGAAATGGTAGGAATCTCGATTGGCGGCGGCAAGATCGAAATCATTGAAGTTAACCATTTCCCGTTGAAGCTCTCTGGTAATGCACCAACGATTATGGTATTGCATGAAGACCGTTACGGCATGATTGCAGGAGTGTCCAACATTCTGACCAAGTACGAAATGAACATTGGTCATATGGAACTGTCCAGACGAGAGCGTGGACGTGAAGCACTGATGGTTATCGAAGTCGATTCTGTCATCACCTCTAAACTTGTAGAAGAGATCGAGCAGATGCCGCATATTCTCCAAGTGTTGGTTTTGGCACAAGCATAGGAATTTTAGGATAAAGGGGTTGTCATCATGTTTCGCAACGTTGCCGAACTAGTGGAATTGGCTTCATCCGAAGGCAAACAGATTTCACAAGTAATGATCGAAGCGGAAATGAAAGTCTCTTCTCGCAGCCGTGAAGACATCATGAAAGAGATGTACACCAACTTGGACGTGATGGAAAAAGCGGTTCAGAGAGGATTAACAGAAGATATCAAGTCGCACAGCGGACTTACTGGCGGAGATGCCAAGAAGCTGCAAACCTACATGAAAGAAAAGCCGTTTCTCTCCGGCCCTACTTTGCTCAATGCGGTAAGTATGTCTGTCGCCGTCAATGAAGTGAATGCGGCAATGGGAACGATTGTGGCGACACCAACGGCCGGGGCCTGTGGAATTGTACCTGGGACGTTGTTTGCCGTGACAGAGAAATTGAATCCGACACGGGAGCAAATGGTCAACTATTTGTTTACTGCCGGAGCGATCGGATTTTGTATTGCTAACAACGCATTTATTTCAGGAGCAGCAGGCGGATGTCAGGCAGAGGTTGGGTCTGCTACGGCAATGGCCGCTGCCGCGATTGTCGAGATGGCAGGAGGAACACCTGAGCAATCGTCACAGGCTGTTGCCATTGCTCTGAAAAATATGCTGGGACTCGTCTGTGATCCCGTTGCTGGTCTCGTGGAAGTACCTTGTGTGAAACGCAATGCCATGGGTGCGGCCATTGCTACGGTTGCTGCCGATATGGCGCTCGCCGGAATCAAAAGTGTAATCCCGACTGATGAAGTAATTCTCGCCATGTACCGGATTGGCTGCACGATGCCGACAGCGCTCAAGGAAACGGCACAAGGCGGTTTAGCGGCTACGCAAACTGGGCGTCAAATTGAAGCAAAGGTATTCGGCATACCTTTAAACTGTAGCCAACAGTGATGAGTGATTGGTTGACTAGGCCCGTTACCACTCTGTCCGGGATTGGGGAGGAGCGGGCCAAGGATTTGGCAGTCTTGGGAATTCAGACGATTCGGGACCTGGTGGAGTACTTCCCTTCTCGCTACGAGGATTATCGGATTCGAGATCTAACCGAAGTGAAGCATGGAGAGAGGGTCACACTCGTAGGCACAGTGTACGGTGAACCCTCTGTTCGCTTTTATGGCAAGAAGAAGTCACGGATTTCCGCCCGTATGGTGATTGATCGTGTTGTAGTAACGGCCGTCTGGTTCAATCAGACGTTTGTGAAAAAACAGATATCACCCGGCAAGGAAATCATCGTTACAGGGAAATGGGACAAGCATAAGCTGCAAATTGTTGTCAGTGAAATGACAGAAAACAATTCCATGCGTGCACAGACCCGAGCCGAATTGGTACCCGTCTATCCCTTGGGTGGCGAGGTGACAATGCCGCTTTTGCGCAAAGCAATCGAGCGTGCCTTGAATCAATTTGGTGCGTATATACCGGAAATCTTGCCGCATGATTTGGTGGAGCGTTACCGCTTAATGCCTCGTGCAAAGGCGATACAGTTGATTCACTTTCCCGTTGACATGGATGAGGGGAAGCAGGCCAGACGCCGGATCATGTTTGAGGAATTGTTTTTGTTCCAGTTAAAAATACAGGCACTCAGACAAATTACACGCTCACAGACGAGCGGACATGCCCAGAGCATCCCGATGGATCAGATCAGGGAATTCGTCCGTGCGCTGCCCTTCCCGTTAACAGGGGCGCAAAAACGAGTGATTAAAGAAATTCTGGATGACATGCAGGCTGATTACGGAATGAACCGCCTTTTGCAAGGGGATGTAGGATCTGGTAAGACCGTGGTTGCGGCAATCGCCCTTTATGCAACGGTGAAAGCAGGGTATCAAGGTGCCTTGATGGTGCCGACAGAAATCCTCGCTGAGCAGCATGTGAAGTCTCTTCAAGCACTGCTTGAGCCGATGGGGCTGCAAATTGCTTTATTGGCAGGCTCACTTACCGCCAAAAAACGGCGTGATACACTCGCTTCCCTGCAAATGGGTCTGATTGATGTGGTTGTCGGAACGCATGCACTTATTCAGGAAGATGTGTTTTTCAATAAATTAGGGCTGGTCATTACTGATGAACAGCATCGCTTTGGTGTGGAGCAGCGACGGATTCTGCGCAACAAGGGCTTATCACCCGATGTGCTGTTTATGACGGCTACACCGATTCCACGGACATTGGCAATTACCGCATTTGGCGATATGGATGTCTCCACCATCGATGAGATGCCGGCAGGACGCAAGCCGATCGATACTAAGTGGGTAAAGCACGAACAGTTTCACTCCGTACTCGAAGAAATGCGTCAGGAGCTGCGGCAAGGCAGACAAGCCTATGTTATCTGCCCGCTGATTGAAGAATCGGATAAACTGGATGTACAGAATGCGATCGATGTGCATTTTCAATTGTCGACGTATTTCAAAGAATACAACGTCGGCTTGATGCATGGACGCTTGCCTGCCAAGGAAAAGGATGAAGTGATGCAATCATTTGCAGCAGGAGAAGCGCAAATTCTTGTTTCGACGACAGTCGTAGAGGTCGGAGTCAACGTACCGAATGCCACGTTTATGGTGATCTACGATGCCGAACGGTTCGGTCTTGCCCAACTGCATCAGTTGCGTGGTCGTGTCGGACGGGGGGCTGACCAGTCGTATTGCGTGCTCATCGCCGATCCAAAATCGGAAGTGGGTAAGGAACGCATGCGAGTCATGTGTGAAACGAACGATGGCTTCGAGCTTTCCCAGCGTGATTTGGAGCTGCGTGGGCCGGGGGATTTCTTCGGGACCAAACAGAGCGGGTTGCCTGAATTCAAGGTGGCTGATCTGTTAAGTGATTACAAGGCCTTGGAGGTCGCTCGTCAGGAGACTGTTCAATTGGTGGCAGATCCTCATTTTTGGGAGGATGCTACCTATGCTCATTTGCGTGAGTACTTACGGGAGCAAGGTGTACTGGAAGGTGCGGTATTTGACTAAGGGATGCAACGTTGAAAATAACAGTAGAGAGTTTGGAGTCAGGGAGGGAGACTGAAGATGAAGGATTGGTTCAAAAAACTGGTACAAAATGAAAAGGGTATTTCGTTTTATCAAATCTTGCTGATTATCGCAAGTATCGGGGTTGTCCTGACACTGGTAGTTCCTGCTGTGACGTGGATGCAAAAGGATAATTCTCCTGAGAAGCAGCGTGCCAACGCGATTCACATCGTAGAATCTGCCAAGAAGTTCATTGTTGCCAACGGATACAAATCGGAGAATAACGAAACAGTGACACTGCGTTATTTTGAACCGGTGGATAAGAACAAGGTGGAGAAGGAGATTAGCCTGGAAGCGAACAGCTACATGACAATCTCGCTCAAGGACTTGAAGGAGAGCGGTATTTTCAAATCGGTTGACGATCCGAAGACAGGTGAGGACTACGATTTGGAAAAAACCATCGTATACATTCAGGAAGATGCAAGCAAACAGTTGAACTACTGGGTCACGCTTGCTTCCGGCACCAATGCCTACTTCGATAAAATGCGGTATGAAGATGTGCTTGATGGGGATGCAAAGGTAAAGCAATAGTTACTATGAGGTTAAAAAGGGGCCCCATCCAATGTTAGCGAAAAGCTACTATCGGATGGGTAAAAAGACGCCAAGGAGCTTTTCTCCGAGGCGTCTTTTTGGCTTCTGTTTTGGTCATCATTTCATTGGAGAGGACCTGTAACATTGAGATATATCCATTTGCCATCTTTGCTTGTGCCAAGGACCGGATGTGCGGTCTGGAGAATTTGCCTTGATTCTCCGGTGTCTACATCATACAAGTGCAGTCCTGCCTTTTTTATAGGAGCCCTTTCCAGATTATCAGGAGGGATGCTCATGACTAATTTGTGAGTGCTGCCCAGCCAATGTTCTGAGAAGGGCATCTCAAGAATTCGTTCAGTACCTTTGTATAGCCCGCCATTCCAGTAGATCTGATACACTCTGTCTTCTGAACTGATGAATCCAGACCATTGCTCAGGCTCCACAGGAGGATTCCAGGCAGTGACCTGGTTTGTCTTCCAACTGTATTGATAGCGGTTTTCTTTGTATTCCTCATGGTTTCTCATGGCGAAATAGACATTTTCTCCATCGTCATAGAAGCTCGAGCCGATTTCTGCATCAGATACTTCGCTATGTGGAACTTCCCCTTTCAGTGCTTGGGGGATACGTGTCTGTTTTTGGGTTGCCAGCTCAATAATGACGAGATCGTAATCTTTTTGCTGTTCCTTGGTTCCTACGGCAAGGAAGAGGTGTGTGCGTTTTTTGCTAAAGTTTGCTCCGTGGACAAAGCCATCCATTTTGATTTTGGTGACTGTATCACTTGCCGGCATTGTTACACCTTTAGCGGGCTTGTGATAAAAGAAGCCTCTGGTATCTGCGAAAAACTCGCCTTCTCCCAGGTAGTGCGTCATCAGCTCCACCGGGTATTTGGTGAGTTGATCAGTCTCGAAGTCATAAACCGCATGTAATTTAGGGTAGATTGCATCACATTCGCAGTATTTCGTATAACGATACAAGAGGGCATATCGATCATTCCCTAAACCCACCTGGTTCCAGTGGTAAGGCTCTTCCTCATTTGTCACCTGCTCTGCTCGTTTGCCGTCAGATGAGATTCGCCAAAGCTGCGGCTGTGTGTAGAGTGTTGCGAGAAAGGTAGGTGGCTCCTGCAGAATCTGCCCTTTTTTTGTCTTGGCTCCTTTGACATTGATGTCATACTGATGCCCATACTCCGGCTGCTGCAGCTCGGGAACTTCGACGATCAGGTGTAGCTGACGGTCACTCGTCCATGTAAAGGTAAAGCTGGGGCGCTTCTCTGAGGCTTGATGATCTTCTTTCATATCGGTATTCGCCTTTATCGCAGACTCCACGGAAGCAGGGTCCATCGCTTGGCGGAAAAAGAGCGTGTATTTCTGCGGTGTGGTTGCAACTACGGTGCGAATCGGCGAATGGAGTCTCGGTTCTTCATCGAGTTGGATTAGCACATCCTCCTTCATATTTTCATAAGCATAGGGAATTTCTTTTGCAGGAATGGTTACTGGTTGAGGCAGTTCTGGCTTCGGGACAATCTGGATTTCCTCCTGATTCTCTTGCTGGGGAGGAGCTGTACTTGTTGTTTGTTCTGCTGTGGTCTGCAGCGTGGTTGTTGGTTGAGCAGGCTCTGTCGTTGGCAGTGCAGCAGGCTTCGTCATACATCCTGCCAGTAAAACGGTTACGAATAATGAAACCATTGCTTTGTTTTTGCTCATGCCCTCAGGCTCCCTTGTATGAACTAAGATATTTGTTATACGTCGCTCTGCTTTGTTTCGTTACACCGTCAGATGCTTTCTATACAAAAAATTTCCAGACAAATGGAGGTATAAATAAGAACGTTTGTTTGCTATAATATAGAACAGATGTTCTTATTTTTATTCTCTCTTACTGGGCCAACATAATACTTCAGATGGGCTGGGAGGTAAATGACTTTGCAACAAGGCAAAGGGAAGCGGGTTATTTTTCTGGCTGATATGCAGAGTTTCTATGCAAGTGTCGAGAAGGCAGCTAATCCACTGATTCGCGACAAGCCAATCGTCGTAGCGGGGGACCCGGAGCGGCGCAGTGGTGTTGTCCTTGCTGCTTGTCCGCTAGCCAAAGAATATGGAGTGGCGACAGCAGAGACACTTTGGCAAGCGCAACAGAAGTGCAGGCATCTGGTGGTAGTCAAGCCCCGCATGGAGAAGTACATTCGTGTTTCCCTGCAAATTACACAGATTTTCGAGGCGTTCACAGACCTGGTTGAACCGTATTCGATTGATGAGCAATTTCTTGATGTGACAGGAAGTACTTCCTTGTTTGGTGAGCCGTGGCGCATTGCTGAAATGATACGTGAACGCATCTGGCTCGAAACAGGTGTCGTCTGCCGTATCGGGATCGGCGAAAACAAGGTGCTTGCCAAGATGGCCTGTGATAATTTCGCCAAGAAACAGGCGGCTGGTATCTATTGGCTTCGTAAAGAAGAGCTGGCTGATACGCTGTGGAAGCTGCCGATTGAGAAGTTGCTTGGTGTCGGGTCACGGATGAAACGGCATTTGCACCAGATGGGCATTTATAAAATTGAACAATTGGCAAACCTTCCTCTCTCTTCTCTAACCAAGCGGTGGGGAGTGAATGGGGATGTTTTGTGGAGAACCGCACATGGGCTGGATGACTCTCCCGTATCCGCAAAGTCACATGAGCGTCAAAAGGGAATCGGGCACCATATGACATTGCCACGCGACTATCATACGGCAAAAGATATCAAGGTCATCTTGCTGGAATTGTGCGAAGAGGTGTGCCGCCGTTCTCGCAGCAAACAACTGATGGGGCATGTTGCTTCCGTCGGCTGTCGGGGAGCGAATTACGATGTGCCCACAGGCTTTTGGCGTCAGATCAAGCTGCCTGAGCCAACCAATGATGCAATGACGCTGTATCAGGCCGTCCTGCTTTTGTTTGAGCGATTTTGGGATCACCATCCGGTTCGAAGTGTAGGCGTTCACCTCGGTCAACTGGAGCCAGATGATGAGATTCAACTCAGCTTGTTTGAGGATAAAAGCAAACAGCGCTCGCTTGCCTCTGTGATGGACGGGATTCGAGCAAAATATGGAAAAGATGCGATTCTTCGTGCCGTGTCACTGCTGGATTCAGGGCAGGCCAAGGAGCGGGCACGCAAGATAGGAGGGCATTATAAATAATGCAAAAAGATGAGCTGGCAAGCTTGCAGGAGCAACTGCGGGAGTGTGTGCTTTTCGGATTGTTGTTCAAGGCCGCTATGGCTGATTTGACAGTTATGCATCAATTGCCGCTGTCGCTGTCTTATCATGCCTTGTTAGAGGGCTTATCCTGTTGGGCAGAAAAGCAGCATATTCGCCTGAAGCGCTGTCTTCGTCAAAAGGGATACGAGCTGCTCACGAGCAAAAAACAAGACCATCTCTACTGTGTACAGGTTCGTTGCAACGGCTATTTACAGGAAGCGGTTTACTCCATTGAATTGCTGCGGGCGGAATGCCAGCAGCGTGTACGCATGTGGGTGACAGAAGAGAGAGAGGTTGCGAGTGAAACGGGATAAGACGATTTCGAAAAAAGAAAATTTGTTTGCGGCCAGTCGGTTCGTGTTGCCAGAACACCGTGAGTTATATCTGCAACTAAAAGAAGATCAGCTTCGATATGTGCCGCCTGTGCTGGATGAAGATGAGAAGGCGGAGTTAAGCCAGTCAGTGTGGGAGGGTATGCGTGAAAGAGCAACCCTGCGTCTGCAGTATTACGATGGGCGGGTGTCCCAGGAAATACGTGGCTTGGTGACCCATATCGATCAGGCGGCAAGACGGTTGAAAATGAATACATTACAGGGTGTAAAGTGGATTTCTTTTGATGTTTTACTGGAAGTAGAGCGATTGTAGATGAAAACAGGAGAGAGAAGAGCAAAATAAGCGAAACAGCATTTTGCGTCGTAATGGTTGCGAGAAACGGCTGAAATTTGCGTGTTTTTGTGCCAAAACGCTTTTTGCATGAAAGTTGCTTTCGCTGTATCTTAGTGAGGGCAGCAAACACGTCAATACAAACTGGCGAGCCAAAGACGTTTTTAACAGAAAAAGGGGATATTCATGCAAGCACAAGAGATGGGCGTAATCTTAACCAAGCACGCAGAGTTACTGAACGCCAAGCGATGGACCGACTTCATTCAACAGCTAGAGTGCAAGGGGTTGTATATGGTAATCGAGACAGACACCAATGGCAAATGTTTAAGCCCGTTGGGAGGATTGATGCCAATGCCGTGCAAAAACGAGACTTTTAACGTCCTAACCGCAGAGGAACTGGAGGCCAAAGGGTTGCCGATCGGTCATCACGTCCTCGCCAGACAGCGGGAAACTCAGATGAAATAACAGACACCACACAAACAGACAAATAAACAACAACGCAAAAGCTCTTTCCGACAAGGGAAAGAGCTTTTCTTGGTAGATTTATAAGTTTGGGGCCCCGCCCGATGCCAGCGATAGCTTGTATCGGGTGGGTTTTCTTGTGCGATCCGGTTACTTTTTCTTCACAGATACCGTTACGTTTACCGATTTACCGCCATAGATCGCCTTGATTGTAGCTGTGCCTGTTTTGAGTGCCGTAATTTGGCCATCCACTACGGTAGCAATCTCCGGCTTGCTCGAAGTCCATGTAGCCAGAGCGGTTACATCCGCTTCACTTTTGTCAGAGAATACGGCTTTCAGGCTGACTTGAGAAGTTTCCCCCGCTTTGAGTGTCACTTTTTTCTGTGAAGAAGTTAGTTTGGATACAGAATTTTTGGCTACCTTCACTGTTACTTCTGTATTCAATTCCTTGTAGCTAATGGTGATGGTTGCTTCGCCTTCCTGTTTGCCTGCTTTTACGATACCCTTGCCGACAGTGACAATGTTTTTGTCACTCGTTACATATTTGGTTTGATTGTCAGTACTAATGTCTTTCTTTTTACCTTTTTCATCAACCATGTATACTTTCAGTCTTGTTGTCTTGGAAGGCTGGAGCAAAAGATTCTCTTCAGAAACGAGCAGGTCAGAGCTTCCTTGTTTACCAACCGTTACGGAAACGGTAGCGATATTGGAGTCATGCTTACCGTCATTCGCTTTGAATGTGAAGGAATCTGTACCAATAAAATCCTTGTCAGGTGTGTAGGTGAAGGCACCTTTTTCCGCATCCGTAAGTTTCGCCGTTCCATGTGAGCCATTATCGACGATGCTGTAGGTCAAGGTATCTCCTTCTTCATCTTTGGCTGGGAGGGTTCCCTTTACTTCCGTCTCTTGCTGTGTGGAGAGAGAGAGGTCGGAGGCTACAGGTGCCTGGTTTTCTGAAGAACGAGTGACGGTAACATGATAGGTAGTTGCGCTATCAAGAGTTTTGACCACGATCTCCATTTGATTTTCGCCAACAGACAGCGGAAGAGGGTTTGTCGTTTGTCCGCTGACGATGGCTTCTTTGGCACCATTCATTGAGATAAGTATCCCTGCGTTGGAATTGAAAGCAGTTGGCGTTACAGTGATGCTCTCCACTTGATTAGCTACTTGTGCTGTATATTTTTTAATTTTGCGAGAAAAATTCGGGCTCAACGTACCATCAGAAAGTTTCAAACCAGTCAACTTGGAATCAATAACGAAGTTGTGGTTGATTTTAACCGGACTTGGGGACGCTTGAGCAGAGTCATAGCCCAGTTGACCACCATTATTGCTTCCCCAGCCAAATACATTCCCTTCTTCATCTACAGCCATCGCATGGCTTTCACCCGCAGAAACTGAGATGACATCCTTCAGGACACCAGACTGATTGGGGCCGACTACCTGTACGGGAGTGAGTCTCTTGTCAGAAGTTCCGTCACCTAGGTGGCTGCTGTAATTCGAGCCCCATGCCCAGAGACTGCCGTCCTTTTTGACTGCGTAACTGGCGTCATGACCAGCAGCAATTGCCACCACATCGCTTAGTCCTTCTACTTTCACCGGACGATCTTTGGTGACATTCGTACCATCGCCCAGTTGGCCTTCACCGTTTCGACCCCAGGAGTAGACGGTTCCATTACTGCGAAGGGCGAGCGTGTGTCTCCAGCCGGCAGCTACATCAACAACGCTGGTTAGACCCAAAACTTCTACTGGTGAAGGGCTATTAGGACCATCTCCGATACCAAGGATACCTTCACCGTTGAAGCCCCAAGTAAACACGCTGCCATCATCCAATACGGCAGCAGAATGGAAAGTACCAACGGAAAGGGCCGTTACTTTCGATAAGCCTTTGATCTTTGCTGGAGCAGATTGACCAGAATTGGTGCCATCTCCCAACTGACCGTACGTGTTGTCACCCCAAGACCATAAATTGCCGTCCTCGTCCAGAGCAGCGGAGTGGTAACGACCTGCTGCCACATCGACTACATCTTTCAGACCTTTTACTTCTACGGGAGTACGTTTGGCAACAGTCGTCCCATCGCCCAACTGCCCGGATTCATTGGAGCCCCATGCCCAAACATGTTGCTCTTCATCCAAGGCAAGCGCATAGGTATAGCCTGCCGCCAGATCGGTAATCCCTTTGAGATCCCTGATTTTTTTCGGAAGGATTACACTGGTAGTCGAGCCGTCTCCCAGCTCCCCTTCCGTATTTCTGCCCCATGCCCAAACGGTGCCATCTTCTTTTACCGCAACGTTAAAGTCAAAACCTGATTTGACGATTGGATAATCTTCGGGAGAACCGGCACTGGCACTAGCGACATTCCAGGGAAGGGCACTGGAAGCAACAGTCAAACTGAGAAGCCACTTTGCAAAGCGAGACACTACAAATCACGTCCTTTTTCAGTATGGAATCTTGAAAATCTTCAGGAATAGTTTACTTCAACACTTTCGCAGCCAACATTATACGAAAGTATACATTTGCTTCGGCGAAAGTATAAATTCTACCCACCGCCGAGTGACTCATGTAGAAGCAAGCAACCTGAGAATACCGCAACTCCCATTCCCGGGTGTTAGAGGAATTTCTTCCTATTATTTGGGAGATGTATTCCCGTGCGCCAATTCCAAACACATCACTTTCACATAATGTAACGATAATTCTCTGAAAATTCATCTCTATGATCAAAGCTAGAGAATAGAAAGTCTGTTTGGAGGGATTGAAATGGAGAAAAATCGATGGAAGTTTTGGTTTGATATTGTTCTAGCAATACTGTTTGGTTTATTGTTCACACCTGAGGTGACGAGTTTAGCGTTTCATGAAATTGCTGGTCTCGTATGGGGCGCTGCAATACTCGGACATATATGTGTAAACAAGGACTGGGTGATTGGAATCAGCAAAAAAATATTCGATAAAAAAATCAAAGGAAAAACAAAATTTTCGTCTATCCTAACCCTTGTCCTGTTCATGGATATGGTGATTATCATGATAAGCGGACTCTTCATCTCGAAGGTGGTTTTTTCCGAGCTAAGATATTCGATAGGAATCAACTGGAAAGCTCTGCATATTGTTTCCTCTCTTTTGGGATTGGTCATCGTCGGTATACACATCGGAATGCATTGGAACTGGATCAAGCAAATGGGGAGTCAATTTCCTAAACTGGCAAAGCTGTTTACTTTTCAAAGGCCTTCCCGTAAAGTGGTGTCACGTATCATCCTTGTGATTGGAACGATTGCCTTGATCGCACAAATGCCCAAGATGATCCTGTTAACTCCCGGGATTTTTAGTGAGCAAGCAGTAGGGCAAGAGGAGTTTCACCATGTAGAAAGCAAGGAGAATGGTCAAAATATTGTAAGCACCGAAAGGCAGGAGAGCAGAGAAAGCGGAGAAATTAGTAACAGAGAAGGCAGAGGGCACAAAAAACCGTTTTCCCCAATCCAGTTGGTCGGAATCATCCCCATTCTCTTGATATATCTAGCTATGTTTGCAGCAATTGCTTTTTATACGTATATATGGGAGAGAAGATCGACGAACAAGCGGAAAAATGCCTCATCATTGGACTGGGCAAGGAGGTTCTAACGTGACAACAACAATCTATTTAGTCGAAGATGAAGAAAATTTGCATCAATTGCTGAGAAAATATTTAGAAAAAGAGGGTTATCAAGTAGAGTCGTATTTTACCGGTGAGTCAGCACGCCAGCGAATTTCCGACATGCCAGCTCTCTGGATTTTGGATATTATGCTACCAGATGTGGATGGGTACCAGTTGATCAGAGAGATAAAAGAGTATAACCCCCGCACGCCTGTCATTTTTATGTCTGCACGCAATCAGGAGCTTGATCGGGTCGTTGGGCTGGAGCTTGGCAGTGACGATTATTTGTCAAAGCCTTTCTTACCGAGGGAATTAATCATAAGAACGAATAAATTAATGGAGAGGCTGTACGGTGACAAAGAAGAAAGGATGACCGCCATTCAAATTGAAGACTATCTTGTAGACAAGAAGCAACGAACTGTTTTTGATCGTGAACAGGAAATTGTGCTGACAAATAAAGAGTTTTCCCTGTTGCTGTATTTTATCGAGAATAAAAACACGGTTGTGACGAGAGAACAGATTCTGGAGAAAGTATGGGGAGATAATTATTTTGGATCCGATCGTGTTGTAGACGATACGATAAGAAGAGTGAGAAAGAAAATAACCAGAATTCAAATTGAAACACTCTATGGTTTTGGCTATAAATTGGTTGTCAAATGATCAAATTCCAATTCACCTCCCTGACGAAGAGAATCTGGTTTCTATTGTCTGCTATCATTTTTGCCATTGTATTTGTTAGCTCGCTTGCGTTTACTTTTCTCTTTAAAGATTTCAATGAAGATACACACAGGGAACTATTGCAATACACTCATGAATTTGTCTTGCATACGGTAGCAGAAAATCAGGTGAATAATACGATCAAACGATTTATTTATCATGAAGGTATGCATCATTTTACGTTTGATAAACGCACGAAACAAATTGCTTTTCTTGCTGACGATAAGCACGAAGAATACGTGGATCAGTCCTTGTTATTATGGATGGGCAGTTTCATAAAGGCTGAACCCAATCAAACCTATCATGGCAGCTTTAAGGAAATCAGGAACAACCAGACATATCTTTTGGAAATTAGTCAGGTCAAGGATCAACTCTTTTTAATTTCCTATCGAGGTTTGTTTGAGAGAGAGCAATTTGGGAAAGTCTTTATGATTGGATTGTTGATAATTCTCTGTACATTGCCTGTAGCCAAGCTAGTAGCCCATTCGATTGCGAAGCCACTCAAGCAAGTAGAGGCATATACCAGACGAATAGCCAATAAGGAGTGGGACAGTGAGCTTTCATTACAGCGTCAGGATGAAATCGGACGGTTGGCCAGTGCAATGAATGAGATGAAACAGGCATTAAAACTGGCAGATGAAGAGGAGAACAAGTTTCTTCAAAGTATTTCCCATGATTTGAAGACACCGGTAATGGTGATCATGAGCTATGCACAGGCCATTATCGATGGAATGTACGTAGAATCCGCCGAAAATACAGCCCGGGTTATCAAGAATGAAGCAGTACGTCTGGAGAGGAAAATCAAACAAATTCTTTACTTAAATACCCTGGACTATGTTTTGGATAATGAGAAAGAACAAGAGGAAGTATATCTCGATAAATTATTGACCTATCTAGTGGATAATTTCCAAGCAATCAATACAGATTTATGGTGGCAGTTGAATATAGAAACAAAAGCAGCCTGTATCTTCGGCAATCCCGATCGTATCCGAGTCTCTATTGAAAATATATTGGAAAATCAATTAAGGTTTGCAGCGAAAACCATCCAGGTGTCCCTGAAAGAGAATGAGTCGTCATGGATGGTTGAAATAAAAAATGATGGCCCTCTGATCCCGGAAAGCAGCATTAATCAGATTTTTAAAAGCCTTTATAAGGGGGAGAATGGTAATTTTGGGCTCGGGTTAACCATCTCCCAAAAAATTATCAGTTTTTACCATGGCAGCATTCAAGTAGAGAATCAAAGCGGACAAGTCTGTTTCACCATTTGTTATCCGAAGAAGTGGGCATAAGCGCTACAAAACGAGCGGATTGGTGGATTATCCCATGCAGAATTGCATGCGGATGATTCACTTTTTTATTTGCTAACCTGTTCTGCCAATTTATCCTCCGCATCAGGGACGGACAAATGCCCACTTGCATACGGTATAAAGATAGAGATTTACCTACAGAGAGAAGGAGGAGACATATGGAGTACAGCGTTACTCTCCGACGGTTACAAGAGGTGCAGTTTGGATTGGTTGAGCTGCAGTTTTATCTCGATATCAACCCGGATGACCAACGTGCCATCCATCAATACAACACGCTATCCAACGAACTGCAGCGGCTCAAACATGAGTACGAAGCGCAGCACGGTCCCTTAATGCAATACGGTTTTTCCAAATCGCCCAACCGCTGGGAATGGATCACCAAACCATGGCCATGGGAAATCGAATATTGAGGTGAAGATTCATGTGGATTTACGAAAAAAAGCTGGAAATTCCCGTACGAGTGAGCAAGCCCGATTTGCAAATGGCCAAATTTCTCATTACCCAATACGGCGGTCCTGATGGAGAACTATCCGCAGCGCTTCGTTACCTGAATCAACGCTATTCCATGCCAAATGAGCGGGCCAAAGCCCTTTTGACAGATATCGGCACGGAAGAACTGGGGCATTTGGAGGTAATTGCCACTTTGGTACACAAGCTGGTGAAAAATGCAACGCCGCAGCAGATGAGAGAAGCAGGGCTTGGAGGTATGTATGCCGACCACGACAAGGCGTTGTTCTACGTCGATGCCAACGGTGTTCCCTGGACAGCTACTTACATTCAGGCAAAAGGAGATCCGGTAGCTGATCTTTGTGAAGATATTGCGGCTGAAGAAAAAGCGCGTGCTACCTATCAGTGGCTGATCAATTTGACGGACGACCCCGATGTCATCCAGGTGCTAACCTATTTGCGTGAGCGAGAAATCGTCCACTCCCAACGGTTCCGTGAAGCCCTATACATTGTTGAAGAGCATAACAACACCCGCAAATTCTTCTAAAAGGAGGAAATCGTTACATGAGCCTATTTAATAAAGGAGGAAGCCAACGCAGAGGGTACAACCATGGAAGCAGCAGTAGTAGTAGCAGTAGTAGCAGCGGTGGAGTATACTTCGGACCGCTGACTCCTTTACCCCCAAATCCGGTGCCACTCAGTCCCGGACCGTTACGACCAGGGCTGATAAACCCAGGCCCGTTAAGCCCAGGCCCATTAAGCCCAGGGCCGCAAGCCCTCTCACCCGGTCTTGGAAATCAGAGCCTTGGGCGGCCAGGTCAACCGCCAGTTCATTTGCCTCCTGTGAAGCCATACCCGCCCGATCCGTATATGGACCAGTTTCCGCTTCCCGAAGCGCTTGAAAAAGGTACACTTTTTCGCTGGCTGTATGAACCGTATGTTGATCCCTATAGAAGGTGAGTATCACTTTTAGGCTCCCTACTTCTTTTCCTGGAACTTTCGTCAAAATCAATCGTAAATAAAAGAGGAAAAGGAAAGAATACAAACGGGAGGTAATACCACATGATCATTACAACAACTTCTAATTTACAGGGTAAAGAGATTGAATCGTACTTAGGGATTGTCAGTGGAGAAGTCATTTTGGGAGCAAACGTAGTAAGGGACTTTTTGGCAGGCATTACGGACATCATTGGTGGCAGAAGCGGTGCATACGAGAGCAAGCTGCAAGAAGGAAGAGAACTTGCTATTCGAGAAATGACAGAAAAGGGACGACATCTCGGAGCAAATGCAATCATCGGCGTTGACCTTGACTTCGAAACATTGCGGGAAGGCATGATGATGGTGATTGCGACAGGGACTGCAGTCAGAGTGAAATAAAGGAAAAAGAGAGGCAATTCTCCAAGGAATGCCTCTTTTTTGTTGATTTCATATTCATTTGAAGCATCGGACAATTAACAGGCCAAAAAAGTTAACTCTTTGCCAAGCAGTTGAAAACTGGCGTCAGTCTTAACGGATAAGCCCTTGGGTGTGTGTTGCAGTTGCGCAATTAGCTCATTCTTGCAAATCAAAAAAGCTGTCTTGGTGAGGGTATGAGGAACATGCATAGAACAATGAGGGCAGGTCCCTTTAATGACATAATCATGGAATTCGATAATATTTGTATTCATGTTAGTACATTCCACCTATCATTTTCCAACCAATTTAATTAGTAAACTCGGCGATTGCCGAGCCTGTGGCGACAGCAGAGCCGTGCGACGCACACGATGTGCTAGTGTCGACGATGCAACAAGGATGTTGCGTTTAGTCGACTACTTATGTCGATAAGTTATAATTTTATAAATTCTTATCGACTAAAATAATAATAAATGAAAATAAGTAAAATGTCACGAAATTGTGATAAAAATGTCACAAAAAATCATTTTTTGTCGACAGGAATAGTAAGAAGGAAGCTCCCGCTGGGACTGGAAACGTCAGAGGACCCATAGGGAGCAGAAAATGTTAATTAACGGTCGTTATTATCACTGTTGCCATTTCGAATGTTACGATTTTTATCGTTTTGATCAAGTGTTTTTCCACGGTTTTTTCCTAAATCTTTACTGTTGTTATTTTTGCTAGACACACCCATCACCTCCTGTCAGTGGATAGGTTGTCCAATTAAACGCAAAAACAACATGTAAATAGAGTTAAAAAATTCCAAAAGATAGTTCTTTCAGTCCTTGTGTGAAGATGGATTGTTCAATACGATCTAATTACTAGTTCTACTTGCGTAGGTTAAAGGAGTGAAAGGAATGTGTCCATTTCAGCCGAGTTGTCAACCAGGCGTACATATTTCCGGCTTCAGTTCAATCCACCCATCCAAGCAGAAATGACCATTGTGCGTGTGAAGGGGAAAACGATTGAGACAGGGATTGTTTCGATCTTGATAGAAGATTTGAGTGCGGGCGGTCTTCGTTTTTTATCCAATTTAAAAATACCGGCAACGGAACATATCATTCTGGAATTTAAGCTTACGCTGCTAGGACAATATGTAAAGTTGTTGGGATATGTAGTGAGAAATATACCGGTTTCCGATGAAATCGAGGCCTATGGCGTGGCGTTTACGATTGATGAAGAAGTACATAATTTGATTACACGATTACTTAACGTTGCCGCACTTCGTCAACGGAAAAAAATGCCCTTATACCAGACTGCTCTCTGTGAAACTTCTATTGAAGAGTTTTTTTCAGAACTGAAAGAACAAGCACCCTCCTAAAAGGGTGCTTTAACTTTTGGCAAATTGTTGTAGTCGATTGGAAGCAAGAACCGGGTCCATCTCAATTAAAAATAACATGCTGAGATGGCTGGTTGATGTAATGCTCCTTTTGGTCGCATGGTAGAGGTGAGGTTTTTGATATTTGATCAAACTGATTATCTCCGACGTTGGTGGAGTGATGACTTTGATCCGAAGTAATCCGTTGAGATAAGCAATTAATTGTTTGATAGCGGATGGATTGTCCTCATCAGGGACTCGATCGATTAAATCAATCAGATCTTTCAACATGCGCTTCCTGGCTTCTTTTTCGTTTACACCGATGTTTTGAATTGGTAACACCCCCCATCCATCCTACTGGAGATATATTACCCGCACGATTCGACAATCAAACATCAATTTTCACGATAGGCCCATTTCCAGTCTATATAGCCAAGCCCGTCCACGAGGACATCTTTGATCGAGTCATCTTTGACGTACGAATTGGTGTAGAAAAAGATGGGCAGAACCGGCATTTCATCCATCAGGATCTGTTCAGCCTGTGTAAGTAATTCTTTCCGCTTGTTGTTGTCTCGGGTGCGTGTTGATTGGTTGAGTAAATCTTTATACTGTTTGTTTTCCCAGTTTGTATCGTTGTTTGCCGTAGTTTGCTCCTTGAACAGCTCAAGAAAATTGATCGGGTCATGATAGTCAGCAAGCCATCCCATACGTCCAATCTGGAAGTTGCCCATATGAAGATCGCTCATGTAGGTGCTCCATTCCTCATCATGAAGTGTAACCTCTACTCCAAGGACCTCTTTCCACTGCTTTTGAATGACTTCCGCAATTTTTTTGTGAGTAGCAGAGGTATTATAAGAGAGCGTGATGGGTGGAAGCTTTGTAATTTGCAGCTCCGCCATGCCTTCTCGAAGCAATTTTTTCGCATTTTCAGCATCGTTGTCCTTGAAATATCCCGCTTCTGTTAGCGACATGGTAGGGGGCACGACACCCGTTGCTGGTTTTTTACCGGAGTCAATCGAATCGCAAATCTCCTGACGATTGATGGCATAGGCAAAGGCTTTACGAATTTTAGCGTTGTGGAACGGAGGCTGATTGGTATTAAACTTGTACCAATAAGTACCAGCAATCGGGTAAGTAACCAGTTTGCCTGCCTTGTTCAAGCGATCGTAGGATTCAAACGGCAATTCGTGTAACGGTGCCCCCGCCCAGTCTAATTCTCCATTTTCAAACATCGAAAGCTCGGTTATTGGATTGTTCTCCAAGGAGAAAACAATTCGCTGCAGACGAACTTCGCGAGCATCCCAGTAAAGCGGATTCTTAATAAGCACAATACGATTTTGATGTTCCCATACCTGTAACGCAAAAGGTCCATTACTTACGTGAGATTTTGCATCAAGCGCCCATTGCGGATTGGCATGGACGACTCCCGGATGAACGGGATAAAAGGAGTGGAATGAGACGAGTTCAAGGAAAAAGGGAGTTGGATATTCTAATTCTACTTGAAGAGTGTAGTCGTCTAACGCCCGGACACCTACGTGATCAATACCGATTTTGCTTTTATTGGCAAGCTCTGCGTTTTTGATGCAATACATCTGATAAGCAAAGCTTGAGGCGGTTTTCGGGTCGATCATTCGTTTCCAGGAAAACTCAAAATCACTGGCGGTTAGCGGATCACCGTTACTCCATTTTGTATTGCGCAAGCGAAACGTATACGTTAACCCATCGGCAGAAACTTCGTACGATTCTGCTACTGCTTCATGAGGATTGCCATCTTTGCCACGTCGCATTAAGCCATCAAAAAGAGCTCGAACAAGAATTCCTGATGTGGTATCTTCAACTAGACTGGGGTCGGCAGTAACTGGATCACGAGGCAAATTCAGCCTGAGTAGGCCAGGATCAACTTGCTTGGTAGAGTGGCTGTTTTTGCTGGTTGTTAGGTTGTCATTGTTTAAACCGATACTGCAACTAATGATCAACGAACTCACAACGAGAAGAACTACAGCTAGAGAACGGTTTGTTTTCACGCCTATAACTGCTCCTTTATTGTGTGAAAAACGTCTCAAACGTTTTTCGTAAAATTGGATGTGACCGCTTGTGGTCATCAACACGTTTCAGTCCCCCGACGTTTCTGTCCCCCGATAAGAGGGGATAAGAGGGGAAAACGATCATCACCGTTTTGTATACTGAACGCACTCATCATACAATATCTTGCATGATCGAAGCGGGAAATCGCAGATGATTTTATTTATTTATATCAAAATTGATAGATGAATCCAAGAAACATGTGGAACATATGACAATTTTAACCTTTTTTAATGATTTCCATAATAGCCTTGGGCACATTTTAAATTGACATTTGGAGGTGTTCTTTATGAAAGTAAAAGGATTTAATCACGTGACGATCCTTGTTTCTAACCTGCAGACTTCTCTCGCTTTCTATACACAAGTGCTGCAAATGAAGCTTGCCCATCAGGGAAATCTTGATTGCTATCTCGAGTGGGGCAGTGCTTGGGTGTGTTTGATCCAAAAGGAACAGCTTCCCCGTAGAGAAAAAACAGCAGGAGTCGATCATGTGGCATTTACCATTGCGGAAGAAGACTTTGATGAAGCAGTGAGTATTCTCCAACAGTGCCAGGTGACGATAGTTAGAGGACCAATTGATCGCGGCCTTGGACGTTCGATTAACTTTCTGGATCCAGATGGGACGGAGTTGGAACTGCATACGAGCAATCTGGAAAAGAGAATGCAAGTATGGAAATAATATGAACATTTTTGCAGTTTGTTCTTGATTCTTCCATATTATTCTAGGTACAATGACCCTATAGATCGATCAGATTACCTGCATATAAAAGAAGCGTAAAAGAGAGATAGGTATTAAGATCTAGAGCAGTGTACCGGATCTGGTGTGTCTGTCGGGGGAGAGAGATGTATGTCATATCGGTGGATCGGATTATCGACGGGGGTCGTGCTAGGAACGGTTGGTATAGGGGTTCAATTTATATCGACTTCTGAGATCGTTTTTTCCTTATTGTCAGCAACCATTGTCATTCAAGGGTTCATCGGGTATTGGTCCGGTAAAAAATATGAGAATATGCAAAAAATGGCTTATCTCGATTCGTTGACGGGTGTCTTGGTGAATAAAAGATTCAATCAATTGCTCCAACAAGAAATTGAGCGAGCACGAAGACACGGTTACCTGGTTACACTGATGTTCATTGACCTAGACAACTTTAAGAAATACAATGACAAGCACGGGCACTTGGCGGGAGACCGATTGTTGGTTCGATTTGCCCAGCTCCTGGAGAAAACCGTACGCGACCAGGACACAGTAGGTAGATGGGGGGGCGAGGAGTTTGTCGTTCTCTTACCTCATACCGATACCGAACAAGGCATCATTGTTGGAAGAAGGATACAAGGGGTTTTGCGACAAGAGATTCCGGGTATCACAGTAAGCATTGGGTTAGCCAGTTATCCGGATCATGCTGCCTGCGCTACCGAATTGGCCGCAAGAGCAGATGCCTTGATGTATGAGGCCAAAAAGAAAAAGGACTGCATGCTGGCAGGTCCGCTAAGTGGGTAAGAAAAAACACGTGCGGATAATTCAAAATTTGTGGAGACTACCATGAACGAACATCATAACAGGCGACAATATTTTCGGTATGAATTAAATAAATCAATGTGTGGCGACGTTGAAATTGTTCAGATTAAAGGACAAACCATACAGTCCAATACGACTAAAGTTTGTATTGAGGATATTGGTCCAGGCGGGTTGCGATTTATCTCAAGCCTGAAGCTGCCTGTTTCCAATGAAATCGTACTGGAGTTCGAAGTCAAAATGATGGACGAGCTTGTTAAGTTGTTGGGTGTCATTGTCAGAAGCCAGGAAATGGGACAATTGTTTGAATATGGTGTTCAGTTTACTATTTTTGATAATGTCCAAAATCAATTAACACAGCATATCAATTCGATGATGATTCGGCTTCGCACGAGAGCAAATCTGACGAGCTGTACGTTTTGTCATTTGCAAGAAGGCGAAAAATGCTTTCAAACATCAGAATTACGTGAAGAGTGAGCCAAAAGGCTTTGCTCTTTTTTTATGCAAACTTTCATGAGAAAAAGGCAATACTAATCGTCATAGAATATATAAGAAAAGTTTGAAAATAATCTTTACATAATCTTAACACAAAATGCTTCAAATTAAATTTACCTTTACAATCCTGTCGGATATAATCGTAGAGGTGCAATTTTCCTAAAGGAGTGACGTTTTCTTTTATGCTAAAGTCCAAAAAACATCTATTCTTCGATCTGTTTGAAGAGCAAGTATCCATTTTGCACAAAGGGACCCATCTGTTTTTCGAAATGTTGGGTAACTATCACGATGTGGAAGCAAAAGTGAAGGAAATAAAAGCAGTTGAAAAAGAAGGGGATGCCATCGTTCGCAGAATTATGAACGAGTTGAACTCCACGTTCATCACCCCGCTTGAACGCGAAGATATTGTAGCATTGGCTCATACGATGGACTCTGTTTTGGACTATATTGACGGCGTTGCAGACCGTATGTACTTGTATCAATTGCCACAACCAGATGGTCGTGTGCTTGCACAAGCAAACATCATTGTGAAATGCTCCACGCAATTAATTGAACTTATTCGTACTCTTCGCAAACTTGATCATAAAGTAGTTGCAGCGATTGCAAAAGAGATCAAAGAACTGGAATGGGAATCTGATGCCAATTATCGCAAAATGGTATCCGAGTTGCTCAATAATCCAAATACAGACCCAATTATGGCGATTAAATGGAAAGAGATCTATGATCGACTGGAAGACTGTGCAGATTTCACCGAAGATGTAGCTAACCTAGTTGAAGGGATTGTGCTCAAGAATGCTTAGTCTTTCGCCAGATATGATTATTCTAATTCTGGTCGTAGTAATGGCACTTAGCTTCGACTTTATTAACGGGTTCCACGATACTGCGAATGCAATTGCTACATCAGTATCCACGCGTGCCTTAAGCCCACGAACAGCGATTATTCTCGCTGCTGTGTTTAACCTGGTTGGAGCACTTACCTATACCGGCGTTGCCAAAACCATTGGGGGTAAAATTGCGGACCCTTTTAAGCTAGAAAATGGATTGGTCATTGTACTTGCCGCACTGACGGCAGCGATTCTCTGGAACCTGATTACGTGGTGGTTTGGAATTCCTAGCTCATCCTCGCACGCACTCATCGGTGGTGTAGCCGGGGCCGTTGTCGGAGCAGCGGGTATGGGTTCCATTAACATGGAAGGCTTCGTGAGCATCATCCAAGCGCTGATTGTTTCTCCGCTGGTTGCGTTTGCTGTCGGTTTTATTGTAATCAAGATTGTTTCAGCCATTGTAGCGAACATGCCTTATCATAAAACGAATACCAATTTCCGTTTCTTGCAAGTGCTTTCAGCTTCCTGGCAATCATTCAGCCACGGTGCCAACGATGCACAGAAAACAATGGGTATTATCACATTTGCTTTAATTACAGGCGGTTTTATGGTGCCTGAAAATGGTGATATAGTTATTCCATTGTGGGTTAAGCTTTCTGCTGCCCTCGCAATGGCCTTGGGTACATCGGTTGGTGGATGGCGAATCATTAAAACCATGGGCGGCAAAATCATGAAGATCAAACCAATTAGCGGTTTCTCTGCTGATTTGTCAGCATCAATGATTATCACGATTTTCACAGCATTTGCATTGCCAGTAAGTACGACGCATACTATCTCATCTGCGATTATGGGGGTAGGTGCATCTCAGAAGTTCTCTGCAGTGAAGTGGGGAATGGCTGGACGTATCGTATTTACCTGGATTATTACCTTGCCTGTAACAGGACTTTTAGCTGCAGCTTGTTACGTAGTATTAGACGTATTTCTATAAAAAGTAGGGGCATACTATTCCCAGAACGATTGGGAGGTATGCCCCTTGCTTGATCCGAACACTCCAGGGAATATTCGATCCAGGTACGTTGGTCAATGGTTGTTTTACATCGGCATAGCTGCCATGGTTGTCAGTGCTGCCCTGTATTTGGCTGATGTCTATCAATTCATTTCATGGGATGAGGCGTATACGAATGTAGCAACATACATAAGCTATACCATGTTTGTAGCAGGTGCAATCACTACGCTTATCGGCTACTTGTTTATCAGGAGTTAGCTAATACGTTCCAGTGAGTTTTTGCCAGAAGCTTGGTTTTGGTTTGATTTCAAACATTCGAATTGAATGATAAGGAATAAAAAGCAGTGTATCTTCTTCGTCCTGTAATAGAATTCCGTAAGCTGTGATATTTTGCAAGACACCTTCCATTTCAGGAGAAGGGCTAATACGGCTATCTTGAAAATGTATTGTGATCGGCCTGTCTATATACTCTTCAAGGACGCCCTGATTCATCCGCTCACCTCCTTGATTTTCATATTAACCATTATAAACAGGAAACCGTTGCCCCAATCAGAGGCAACGGTTTTTTTGCTTTCTACTATTTTGTTTTTGTAGGAAGATGAGGATCATGCGGTGTCTGTCTTCTGCTGACATAGACAAGCAAGAACAGACCCAACATGCCCAGACTGAGACTGGTAAACTGTGCTACCCGCAGACCAGCAAACATCAGACTGTCCGTGCGCATGCCTTCAATAAAGAAGCGGCCAAGCGAATAGAGGATCATATAACTGGCAAAAACTTGACCATCATGTCGTTTGAACCGATACAAAAGTATAAGCAAGATGCCAAGTACAAGTAAGTTCCACAGAGACTCATATAAGAAAGTAGGGTGGTAATATACGCCGTCGATAAACATTTGGTTACGGATGAACTCAGGGAAGTTTGCCATGAATTCAGGAGATGCTTCACCGCCATGCGCTTCTTGGTTGATGAAATTTCCCCATCTGCCGATTGCTTGACCGAGAATCACACTCGGCATGATGATATCGCCCATCAAGAAGAAAGGAAGACCGTGTTTTCGAACATAAAGCGCTCCGGCCAGAAAGCCGCCGATTAAACCGCCGTGGATGGCCAGGCCGCCTTTCCATACAGCGAAAACATCCAGTGGACGAGAAGCGTATTGTTCCCATTCAAAAATCACGTAGTAGGCACGGGCACAAATGATGGCTGCAGGAATAATCCACACAACCATATTTAAGATGTGATCAGGATCGATTCCCGCACGTTTGGCGTGATATCTTGCAAAATAGGTTCCCAAGAAGAATGCGGTACCCATAATAATTCCATACCAATGAACTTGGATGGGTCCAAGTGAAATTGCAACCGGGTCTAGCAACGCTTATCTCCTCCTAAACTAGCCATTAATGTAGACAGTATATCACAAGTTGCCGATAGTTTCCTGCCGAGGAGAGTAGCTGTGTGTTTCGTTTTAACAGGATAAGGGTAATACAATGGAAAGAGTGTCAAATTTACCCGAAAAATATCGAAGATTGTGTGAAAAATCACAGCTATAAATTGCAAAGAGAGTAGAGGTGGGATAAAGTGGGAATGAAATATTCGAAATATTATAAAAAAACAAGTTTTTCATCTTAATTACTATTGGAATGTTAGATTGTAGGGGGAGTCACCATGAAAAGTATTCGTTCAAAATTGCTGTTAATTATTATTCCGATCCTCACCATCTCTTTAGTTGGTATCGCATGGATTAACCATTCGAAAGCTACTGACTTTCTCGTGCAGAATTTTCAAGAAAAGTCAGCCGTGGATATTGCCAAACTGAGTGGGGAACTGGATAGCTGGTTACAGGTGCATATTGCCCGGCTTTCAATGATGTCAACCAGTCAACAGGTTGTCACTATGGACCAGAGGACCACCATTACATACTTTAAGGAAATCCAGAAGGAATTGCCCGAGTATTCCACGTTTTTGTATGCGCTTCCAAACGGGGAATCTTATACCTCTCTCGATCAAAAGACAAACATAGCTGATCGCGCCTATTTTAAGGACATTATGGCAGGCAAACCGTATGCAATCTCAGATGTGTTGATACACAAGGTAACTGGTGATCAAATCATTGTCATCGCCTGTCCTGTTAAAGATGAAAACGGTAAGCTGAAAGGTGTATTCGGGGCAACTATAGCGATCAAAACCATTAACGAGTTGGTTGGCAAAGGGAAATATGGTGAAACAGGCTATGCTACTCTGGTTCAAAAAGATGGGACGTTTATCGCTCATCCGAAGGCAGAGTTTGTGATGAAGAATAAAATGCAAGATCTTGGTGTTCCTGAACTTGCAGAAGCACAACAAAAGCTTTCAGCAGGGAAAGGTGATCAGACACGATATACGCTGGACGGAATTGAAAAATTTGCCTTCTATTCTGTAGTTCCGACCACGGGTTGGGGAGTCATAATTACTGCTCCGGTAGATGAAGCGACCAGTCAACTCAAGACGATGGCGATCATCTCATTTGTAACGGCTGCCGTTGTTCTTGCATTTGCAGTTATCGTTGTTACTCTCTTTACCACAAGCTTGATCAAGCCGATCAAACTGCTGACAAATCTGACTACACAGGTAGCAGATGGAGACTTAACGATTAAACTTCAACATAAATCCAAAGATGAGGTTGGCGTCCTGGGCCAAAACTTCAATGAGATGATACACAAAATGCAGGGTGTCTTAACACTGATTAATAAAACGACCGAACACACCAAACGATCCTCTGATACATTGGTTCATAGTAGTGAAGAGACAAAACAATCGGCTGAACAAGTGGCAAGAACGATTTCAGAGCTTGCTTCCGGAACGTCTGATATTGCTGCATCAGTTACCAATGCAACTGACAAAATTAATGAAATCATGGTAACGGTCAATAAAATTTCGCAATATGCGAATGAAATCATTGATGCCTCCCGTCAAAGCAAGCAATCCGCAGCTACGGGAAGAGGGTTTGCCAATCAAGCAGTACAAAAAATGTCCGAGATTGACCAGACTGTAAAACAAACGGCAGACATCATCAATCGATTGGATCATCATTCAAAAGAAATTGGCAATATTGTAGGGATGATTACAAATATTGCGCAGCAAACCAATTTACTGGCACTAAATGCATCTATTGAAGCTGCACGGGCAGGCGATCATGGAAAAGGATTTGCAGTTGTAGCGGAAGAGGTCAGAAAACTGGCAAACGAAACAAGTATCTCAGCAGAAAAGATCTCCAGTCTCATCAAGGAAACGCAAAATGAAAGCCATCGGGCAGTAGAAGCTGTTGAACTCGGTACTCGTGTGGTAGAAGAAGGAACAAATACCGTACAGGAAGCTGGATCAGCGTTCGTAGTCATCGAAGGTCAGATCGATAATGTCCTTGAGAAAAACGTAAGCATTCACCAAAGCATTCAGGACTTGGAGAGAATGGGCCGACAAGTCGTAGGAAATATGGAAGACATCTCTGCGGTGACAGAAGAAGCGGCTGCTGGTTCAGAAGAGGTAAGCGCAGCGAGTGAAGAACAGGCGGCGGCTGCCAATCAGATCTCCATTGACGCACTGGAATTAGCCAAATTGGCTGATGAGCTTCAAGTGATTATGGCGCAGTTCAAGGTTGAGGGCTAAGCCCCGGCCTAAAACAAAGACGAAAAAGGACAACCCATCTGGTACAGCGATTAATGCGTACGATGGGTTGTTTTAATATTTGAAGTTTGGGACCCCGCCCGACGCCAGCGATAGCTTGTGTCGGGTGGGTATTTTACTGTCCGTGCTTAACAATATCGGATTGGTCAGCTTCTGACTGCATGCGTCGTGCGACATCCTTGTTTTGTCCTGTTTTATCAGCCATGGATTGTGCTTTCTCAGCCTCAATCTTTTGTTTGGAAGGGTTTTTTTCAGCCATTGCCCAACACCTCCTTTTTCTGTGTCCATTTTCTTGATTAGTATTGCCAATGGCAAAAAAAATACCTCACTACATTCATGCAGTGAGGTAGCGGTTCATTGATTGCTTCCATTGAAGCATGGCAAGAACGCTCCTATCAGACAATTCTTGCCGGTATGTAAACCGCTTTTCAATTATGGGAGAGGAGAAACCGGAGGAAGAGCTTATGGGGAAACGTAAGTCTTCTCCGCGGTTGTCAGCGACACCGTTGCGTCGCTAGTTCTATTCTTTGCCAAGGAAGAGGCCTTTTATACACGGCTACCGAAAAATGATACAGAGCAAGTGCTTTATTTTACGAGGAATCTATCATATGATAGTATGATTTTATTCTGTACCTGCTTGATTACAGCTTGTGCTGAACCGGGCAGGGCCTCAAAATGAAGGGTTTATAGGTGAAGGATAATGAGAATAATCGCTGGAGATTTCAAGGGGCGTCCACTGTCAGCCGTACCAGGCAAGGGAACCCGTCCAACAACAGACAAAGTCAGAGAATCTATTTTTAATATCATCGGGCCGTATTTTGAAGGTGGAACAGTCCTGGACTTGTATGCAGGTACAGGTGGCTTGGGGATTGAGGCATTGAGCAGGGGCATTGAGAAAGCAGTCTTTATCGATATTGATCCCAAAGCGATTTCTGTCATTAAAGAAAATTTATCGTCCTTCAAACTGGATAATCAGGTTGAGGTTTTCCGTACTGATTCCCATCGAGCCTTGAAGGCATTAACCAAAAGGGAGCTCCAGTTTGATCTGGTGTTTTTAGACCCGCCGTATGCGAAACAAAAAATCGCAGAAGAAATTCAGTTGTTGCAAGACTACAACTTGCTTGCGCCAGATGCACAAATTGTAACTGAGCACGACGCTTCCGTTGTGTTACCTGAAAGTATCGGTACATATGCCAAAGTTCGGTTTGTCACATACGGTGATACCACAGTAAGTATTTTTGAGCGAATTTCCTAAGGGGGAAGACAAATGGTGATAGCAGTTTGCCCAGGAAGTTTTGATCCGGTTACATACGGACATCTTGACATCATTTCAAGAGGTGCCAAAATTTTTGACAAAGTGATTGTAGCCGTATTGGTGAACTCCAAAAAAGACCCACTCTTTACAATCGAAGAACGGTTGGAACTGTTGCGCAAGGTTACAAAGGATTTACCCAACGTCGAGGTCGATACGTTCAGCGGATTGTTAATTGACTACATGCGCACCAAGGAAGCAAGGGTACTGCTAAAAGGGTTGCGTGCCGTTTCTGATTTCGAATATGAAATGCAAATGGCTTCTATCAACCGCAAGCTTGATGAGGATGTGGAAACATTTTTCGTGATGACAAATAATCAGTATTCCTATTTAAGCTCCAGCATTGTCAAGGAAGTGGCGAGGTATCATGCGCCAGTAACAGACCTGGTTCCACCAGACGTAGAGAAGGCGCTATTGACCAAGTTTCCCAAGCCTACTACTTGATGATACGGCTCGGAATGCGTTTCAAGGTGACGTAGAGAATCAGTAATACAATAGCAATGATTCCGACTGTAAACGCCGAATGGCTGATGTGATACAACCAGGTATGAACAGGGGGCAAATGCTTGTTTGTATAAAAAACAGGCAGTGCGGCTGAAGCTGTTTGGGTAAAATGCTCCAAGGGCTTCCAAAGCAAGATCGTCAGGAAGGCAGACAGAAAGGCATGGATGCCTCGTCCGATCAAGTAAGGACCTACTTTGATGTCGGTTTTACTTAAAATGCTCGCAACCTGAGCATGAACACTAAGTCCACCCCAAGAAAGAATCGCACTTGCAACGGCAGCCTTCCACATCATGGATACCTGTCCGGTTACTTCACTGGCTGTTTGTGCACCGAGGGTAACCTCGAACAATCCGGCAATCAACGCTTTACTAAATGATGTAGGAAAGCCAAATGGCATCAAAAAGACAGCAAGAAAATGGCTTAACGCATCGGTCACTTTTACTTCTGACAGGAGCTGTAGCATCACCGAAAAAACGATTATAAATCCACCTACCATAAACAGTGTTTGCAAGGCCGATGAGACAGCGTCGCCCATTAACTTGCCAAAAGGCCGATGATCTTTCAGTCTGGCACGATGCATGGCTTGCAGGGCTCTGTATATGACAGGATTGTCATCTTTTTTGAGTTGTCTTGTCGATGGTGCCTCCGTAGAGTAGAACCGGTAGAGAATCCCGAGTAAAATGGCCGATGAGTAGTGCGTGATGGCCAAAATGTATCCGAGCTGCTCACTGTGAAAGAACCCGACAGCAACTGCACCGATGACAAACAGAGGGTCGCCAGTTGTTGTAAATGTAACTAGACGCTCTCCTTCCGCACGGGTGATATTCCCTTGTTCCCGCAAGCTTGTCGTTAATTTTGCTGCAACCGGATATCCGGAAGAAAAGCCCATCGTGAGTACGAATCCGCCTGTTCCCGGTACATTGAAAAACGGTCGCATCAGCGGCTCGAGCAGTACACCAACGAAATGTACGACCCCAACCCCCATCAGGATTTCGGAGACAACGATAAAAGGCAACAGGGCAGGAAAAACAACTTCCCACCAAATCTTCAAGCCTTCTACTGCTGCTCGAAAAGACGTTTCGGGATTCGTAATGAGAGTTATCACGAGAGCAATGGACGAAATAGCGAGTGTAAGTGTTAAAAACGGAGATCGGTGTGCCATACATTCCTCCTGGACGTATGAGAGATAGTACATGTCTACGTAAAGATGGACGAAACTATGCAATAGAAGATACATATTCATTTGGGGAGGGGGGATAGCTTGTGGCTTCCAAACAAAAACCAAAAATCGGGTTAGCCCTCGGATCGGGAGGAGCTAGAGGCTTTGCACATATTGGTGTGTTGAAAGTGTTTGAAGAGCATAGTATTCCAATCGACTTGGTTGCAGGAAGCAGCATGGGGAGTTTCATCGGAGCCGTCTATGCCAACAATATCCAACCGCACATGATGGAAAAACTGGCGATGAATTTGAAGCGGAAGCACTGGTTGGACCTGACTGTACCGAATATGGGCCTCGTCTCAGGGCAAAAAATCAAGGAATTGATCAGGCTGCTCACTCACGGTAAAAAGATTGAAGAGCTGCCCAAACCACTGGCCATTGTCGCCACAGATATTGAGAATGGGGAAAGGGTTGTTTTTCGAGAGGGACCAATCGACGTTGCCGTGAGAGCCAGTATCTCCATTCCCGGCATATTTGTTCCAGAAAGAGTAGGGGAGCGCCTGTTGGTTGATGGGGGCGTAATTGATCGGGTACCCATAACGGTTACGAGAGAGATGGGAGCGGACATCGTTCTCGCAGTTGATGTTGGCCACATTGACAAAAAAATGAAAGTGACGTCCATTTTTGATGTCATCGCACAAGCAATTGATGTGATGGAACGAGAAATTTTTCGACACAGGATGCTTTCTGCGGATTTGGTCATTCGCCCCGATGTAGGGCACCATAGCAGCATTAACTATACGGGAATTGAAGATATCATTGCAGAAGGCGAGCGGGCTGCGCTAGAGAACGTAGATCGAATTAAGGAATTGATTGAGAATTGGGGGAACACCGATGAATCAAACTGTTGAACATCGCTCCGACAGCATGAAAAAACGTCTGCGATGGAGCTTCGTGGCTCTGATCGTCACATTGGTCTGTCTGTTTTATATACCGCTTCCGTATTACATAACCAGACCGGGTTCCGCCATTGAGCTTTCACCTATTATTCAAGTAGAGGACGGTACCAAGGACGAGAAGGGCACCTTCATGTTGACAACGGTTCGTATGGGAGAAGCGAAGCTGCTGTGGTATCTATACTCCAAGATATCTCCCGATGTAGAGCTGATTGATAAAAATCTGGTACTCAGTCATGGAGAATCTGACGAGGATTTTACGCAAAGAGAGCTTGAAGTCATGCGAAATTCACAGAAGCTGGCGGAAGCTGTTGCGTTCAAACGTGCAGGGTACCCTGTCAATATCGAAAACCACGGAGTCCTGGTGATGGGTACTATTGCGGGGATGCCAGCCAAAGAAGTATTAAAAGTAGGCGATGTCATCACAAAAGTGGACCAGACCAAGCTGATTACCACGCAAGAATTGCTAGATTATCTGAAGCAAAAGAAACCGGGTGATACCATTACGGTAACCTATAATCGGAATGGAAAAGAAAATTCCGGCACGATTACCTTAAAGGCCCTGCCTGACGAAAGTGGCCATGCCACTAGTCGTGTAGGACTTGGGATTCGTCCGGAAAACAAGCAGGTAATCGAGATTCCCAAGAAAGTAACAATTTCTGCTGAAGGGATTGGCGGCCCATCGGCGGGCTTGATGATGTCTTTGGAAATATACGAACAACTTGAGAAAAAAACGGACATTACAAAAGGATACCGCATTGCGGGAACAGGGACCATCTCGGCAGATGGCACAGTGGGGCGTATCGGTGGGATCAATCACAAAATCATTGCTGCTGATAAAGCAGGTGCCGAAATTTTCTTTGCTCCAGATGAGGCGACCACGGGTGATGTTGTATCGAACTATCAGGAAGCAGTAGAAACTGCCAAGAGAATCGGCACCAAGATGATTGTCGTCCCTGTCAAAACTTTTGACGATGCGATTACGTATTTAACGAATCTGAAAGCGAAGCAGAGTTAAGCGGTTGTTGTTGGTACTCTGCAAGGAAGTTCGTTGAGCGATTTGTGGGCTGGCCAAGCTGATAAACCATGCTGGCCCGCAAGTCAAGGTCAAGCATAGGATGCAGCCCGTCCTTTACTTTTGTAACAAGTGGGATGGCTGACTTTTTTCTGGCTTCTCGCAAAAGGGCTTGACCCTTTTCGCTAAAACCGAGAATTCTTGCATAAGGAGCGCCTTCACGCAAACGGAACGCTCGAACATCTGATTTCTTCAGATCGAGCAGGACAGAAAGCAGCATTCGTTGTAGACGGTTCCAGGTAATCCGGCGATTTTTGGCTTGAGTGAGAAGGTCATGAATGGAATGACTTTGTTTTGCTTGCGCAAGTATTCGGTACTCCATTCCCTCTTCAATCTCGTGGTAGTCTGCCAGTTTCTCTGGTGTGAGCTGGAGCAAGCGATGAAACAGAGGATGTGTGAAATTGTTCCATGAAACAGGTCCTGTCCCATTCTGAAACTCTCTGTTCATTACAAGCAAAGTCGTTTCAGGAACGTAGGACGCAAGATCGGGCAAGTCTTTTTGATCTTCAAAAAGAAGCTTGCGCAGAGCAGTTGCACTGGCAATCTGCTGATCCGTTATGGTTTTTTGGTGATAGCCTGCCTTTTGGCGTTCAATCGTGGTCGCTTCCATTCTGCTTCCGAGACGCTCAAGAGCAAGCAGATAGTTAAATCCGAGAATGTTGTTCGGCTGATCTAGGGGAGTCTCGATAAATCCGAGAGATTGCATGTATTGGCTCGCCGCTTGTGCATAAGCTATGGGGTAAGCGTTCCCTTGATCCAGTTTTTCTTTCAGGATTTCTTTGAAAGAAGCTGGTTCAACTGCCAGATGCTTGGCAAGCGTATGCATCCATTCAATCGAGCCACTCTCACTTCCAAAACAGATGGCGTCAACAACACCGAGTCTGTCGAGTATCGAAATGGCTCCATGAGCGAACATCTCAGCGTTGGAAGTGGCATAAACGACGGGAAGTTCAATGACCAAATCAACGCCCAATCGTAGAGCCATTTCAGCACGAGCACGTTTGTGCAGGAGGGCAGGCTCGCCTCGCTGCAGGAAATTACCGCTCATCACGATGACACATGCATCGGCGCCTGTTTTTTCCTTGGCCGCTTCGAAATGGTATTTATGGCCGTTGTGCAGTGGATTATATTCAACAACCAGTCCAACTGTTTTCATTCATAACCGTCCTTTACTTGACCATTTTCTTCTAGTGTAAGGATGCTTGACTCAGTTGGCAAACGTTACAAAGTATTTGCTTTTTCTCAAGTAAGGTGTCAAGCAAAATTGGTTGACAAAGGATTTGGTAACAGATATAATCATCCTTGTTGTGCATGAGGTGAAAGAATATGAATATTAAATTGACAGAATTAGATCATCGAAAAGGTGAAGCCTTGCCTTTCCACACAACGTTAGACCCGCAAGAGTTGAAATCTCGTCATCAGGAGATTACCGACTTGTCACAGGTCAATGCAAGTGGTGAAGCCGCTCTGCTCGGTGGACTGTACTATGTAAAAGGCAAAATGGAGGCAGATGTTGATTTTGTCTGTGCTCGCTGCTTGAAGCCGTTTCGGGAACACATGAATGTTTCTTTTGACGAAACGTTCGCATCGGACAAGTCAGAAGTGGACTATGACGAAGATAGCGATATTCATCTCGTTAGCGGGGATGAAATTGAGCTGGATCCGATTCTTCAAGAAGATTTTCTTCTTGCACTGCCGATTATTCCGCTTTGTGAAGAAGATTGTCAGGGGCTTTGCCCGACCTGCGGTACCAACTGGAACGAGAAGAAATGTTCGTGCAACAACGAACGGATTGACCCTCGTCTGGCAGGACTTGCAGATTTATTCAAAAAGGAATAACCGAGAATTACTTTTGTTTTCAGAATGTGGCTTACAATCGTTTTGATGGTTAGCTTCATTTTTGAACGGATGGTATTCCATCCATATATGTTCACCTCTGGATTTGCTGCTCTTCGATAAAAAGAGTGCTTCAATAGAGGGTGTAAACAATAATTGAGACACATCAGTTGAAGGAGGTGTAAGGAAGATGGCAGTACCTCAACGGAGAACTTCCAAAACTCGTAAAAGAATGCGTCGTACGCACTTCAAATTAGAGATTCCAGGCATGATCAAATGCGATAACTGTGGCGAACACAAGCTTTCCCACCGCGTATGCCCAAGCTGCGGAACTTACAAAGGCGAAAAAATCGCGAAGTAATAACGTCGAAGAACAGGGGAGTAACATCCTCTGTTCTTTTTTTTGTGAAAAACGTCTCGACGTTTTTACCGAAGCACATGCTAGATGTTACGCTGAGGTACCGTGTCATTAAAGTGGATGTGACCGCATGCGGTCAGCAAAAACGGTCATGGCCGTTTTTGTGCCAATTGTCCGTTGGTGGGAAAACATGTTCACGGGGTTGTAAAAGTGACGAGAATCCGTTATACTCTTTTTAGTACCTGGTATTAAAAACTGATCTTAATATTCAGTTTTCTTTCGCTTTTTACATACATACATTTATTTTTTATGGGGGGGTTGGCTAATATGCGATTACCCAAAAAAGATCGTCAAACACAGCTAATCAACTTCTTGCAAGATAACCCCTTTGCAACGGATGAAGAACTTGCAGGACAATATCACGTAAGTATCCAGACGATTCGGCTCGACCGGTTGGAATTGGGAATTCCTGAACTGCGCGAGAGGATCAAAAATGTGGCAGAAAAAAGCTTCGATCATGTAAAATCGCTTGGGATTGATGAAGTGATTGGGGAAGTGATCGATTTGCAGCTCGATTCACATGGTATCTCTGTACTTGAAATAAAAGAAGACCATGTATTTACTCGAACACAGATCGCCCGTGGTCATTACATATTTGCACAAGCCAACTCGCTCGCTGTTGCTGTCATTGATGCAGACGTTGCATTGACCGCAACCGCACGCATTCGATTCATTCGCCCGGTGAAGCTTGGTGAGAAATTGATAGCCAAAGCAGTTGTCCGTTCACATAAGGGAGACGAAAGCAGGGTACGGGTTGAAACCAAGGTACAGGGAGAAACAGTGTTCACTGCCACCTTCCGTGTATTTCGACAACGTTTTCAACCGGAAGATTAGCGGATTGTAGTCTGAGGAGGAATTCCATTTGCGTATCGCCATAGATGCCATGGGAGGCGATCTTGCTCCGCGCAGCAACGTAGAAGGCGCATTGCAAGCTGTCTCGTCTGATCCATCGCTAACTGTAGTATTGGTAGGTAATGAACAAGAGATAAAAAAGGTCTTGCCCGGTAATGTTCCCGCAGGAATTGAGATTCGCCACACAACAGAAGTAATCGAAGCAGATGATGAGCCTGTTCGTGCCGTTCGACGCAAAAAAGACTCGTCAATGGTTGTTGCGGCAGATCTGACTCGAAAGCAAGAAGTAGACGCATTTATTTCTGCTGGGAATACGGGAGCCTTGATGACAGCAGGACTGTTAATCACAGGACGCAATATAGGCATTGAGCGCCCGGCACTGGCAGCGTTGATCCCGAACACCAAAGGCAGCGTGACGCTCGTATTGGATGTCGGTGCAAACATGGATGCCAAACCGCTCCATTTGCTCCAGTATGCCATCATGGGCAGCCTCTATGTGGAAAAGGTGCTTGGGCTGTCGAAGCCCCGTGTTGGTTTGCTTAACGTAGGAACAGAAGAAGCGAAGGGAAATGAACTGACCAAAGAGGTTTATCCCATGCTTTCGGGAGCGAACATCAACTTTATTGGCAATGTGGAAGCCAGAGATGTCATGACTGGTGAGTGTGATGTACTGGTAAGTGATGGGTTTGCAGGAAATGTACTGCTTAAGTCCATTGAAGGTGTAGCGTCTGCCGTTTTTTCACAATTAAAGCAGGAATTAACTTCCAATTTCTTGAATAAGGTAGCTGCTGCCATCCTGAAGCCTAGCCTTGTTCGTTTCAAAAATCGAATGGATTATGCTGAATACGGAGGCGCTCCATTACTTGGCCTTCGCCAGCCAGTGATCAAGGCGCATGGTTCATCGGATGCACGTGCAATCAAAAATGCGATTCATGCTGCGGCTCGATTCGTCAAGCTTGGTGTGAACGATTCGATCCAGCAAGAATTGAAATCCATTAATACAACAGAAAGCGAGTGAATGGGATGAATGGATTGCGCTCAGTAGGAATATTGGCAACCGGTTCTTATACACCTGACAGGGTTTTGACAAATAAAGACTTAGAAAAAATGGTGGAGACATCTGATGAATGGATCATTTCCCGTACTGGAATTCGTGAACGTCGGATCGCAGCTCCTGAGCAAGCAGCTTCTGACCTCGCGTATGAAGCCGCAGTAAAAGCTTTGGCTAAAGCCAATCTTACTGCAGATCAGCTTGATATGATCATTGTTGCAACCGTTACGCCGGACACCATGTTCCCGTCGACTGCCTGCATCCTGCAAGAAAAGCTGGGAGCTACTAAAGCCAGTGCACTTGATGTTTCTGCGGCTTGCACAGGCTTTTTATACGGCATAACAACGGCTACACAATTCATCACTACTGGAATGTATCGCTATATTCTCGTCATTGGTGTAGAAGTACTTTCCAAGATTGTGGACTACGAAGATCGAAATACATGTGTCCTTTTTGGAGACGGCGCAGGAGCGGCCATTCTTGGTCCAGTGGCAGAGGAATACGGGTTTAAAGCATTTGATTTGGGAGCAGACGGTTCAGGCGGATGCCTTTTATCCCAACCTGCCGGCGGTTCGAGAATCCCTGCCAGCAAGGAATCAATTGAGAACAAGCTGCATTACGTACAGATGACTGGCGGCGAAGTGTTCAAATTTGCTGTGCGGGTGATGAATTCTGCAACAGAAACCGTGCTGGAGAAATCAGGCATGACCAAGGAAGACATCTCCCTGCTTGTTCCTCACCAGGCAAACTTCCGCATTATTGATGCGGCGATCAAGCGATTTGGCTTGTCAGAGGACAAAGTTGCAATCAATCTCGATCGCTACGGAAACATGTCATCTGCTTCGATCCCTGTTGCATTAGATGAAGCAGTGCAAGCAGGACGTTTGCAGGAAGGCGACACCGTCATTCTCGTCGGTTTCGGCGGGGGTCTTACTTGGGGTGCAGCGTTGTGCAAGTGGTCTGTGAAGGAAGCAAAATAATTCCCCAGAGGATAAAGAGCACAGAAGGAGTTGAGCTGATTCATGAGCAAAATTGCCTTGGTATTCCCGGGTCAGGGTTCTCAATTTGTAGGTATGGGAGCGGAGTTGATTACAAAATCGGCTGCTGCCAAAGCCATTTTCGATAAAGCAGACGAAGCGCTAGGAGTTTCTCTTTCCACGATTTGTTTCGAAGGACCGGAAGAACAACTGCGATTAACGGTAAATACTCAACCAGCCATTCTGACTATGAGTGTGGCGGTATTGGAAGCAATCAAGGAAAAGCATCCTGATGTACGTGCTGATTTTACGGCTGGTCACAGTTTGGGTGAATACTCAGCGCTAGTCGCGGCGGGAGCTCTATCGTTTGAAGACGCAGTGAAGACAGTACGTGCTCGTGGACAGTTCATGGAAGAAGCCGTCCCGGCAGGTCAGGGAGCAATGTCTGCAGTCCTTGGGATGGAGCGAGAAGTACTTCATCAGGTGTGCGAAGCTGTCAGCGCAGAAGGATTCCCTGTACAGCTTGCGAATCTGAATTCGCCAGGACAGATTGTAATTTCAGGAAGTGCAGAAGGCGTGAAGCTGGCAGGGGAGAAAGCCAAAGAGAGTGGTGCCAAACGGGTAATGCCTCTCAACGTGAGCGGTCCTTTCCACTCTTCCTTGATGGCCCCGGCAGCAGAAAAGCTCTCAAGTGTCCTTGACGGGATTTCCATTCAGGATGCACACACGCCGGTTGTCGCAAATGTCAGTGCAACGGCTGTTACCTCTTCTGCGGAAATCAAGCAAAGCCTGGTGCAGCAAGTGGCGTCACCGGTATTGTGGGAAGACTCTGTTTTGTACATGGTCGAGCAAGGGGTAACAACCTTTATTGAAGTAGGTCCAGGCAAAGTTCTCGCAGGGCTCATTAAAAAAATTGCGCCGAAAGAGGTTCAAATCTTTGCTGTTCAAGACATGGAGTCATTGGAAGAACTGTTGAGCGGAGGGATTTTATGTTAGCTGGTAAAGTAGCGCTGGTCACAGGTGCTTCTCGTGGAATCGGTCGTGCCATTGCACTTCGTTTGGCAAAAGAAGGAGCGAATGTCGCTGTTAACTACTCTGGCAGTGAAGCAGCAGCAGCCGAAACGGTAGAAGCGATCAAAGCATTGGGCCGCGAAGCGATTATGGTTCGTGCCAATGTGGGCAATGCTGATGAAGTGAACGACATGTTCAAAGCCGTGCTCGATCAATTCGGGCAGGTTGACATTCTCGTCAATAACGCAGGTATCACTCGTGATAATCTGATCATGCGGATGAAGGAAGACGAGTGGGATGATGTCATTGATATCAACCTCAAAGGGGTATTCAATTGCATCAAGGCTGCTACTCGTCCAATGATGAAGCAAAGAAGTGGTCGCATCATCAATATTACTTCTGTAGTAGGGGTAATGGGTAACGCAGGGCAGGCCAATTATGTAGCGGCTAAGGCAGGCGTAATCGGCTTGACCAAAACAACCGCTCGAGAGCTGGCATCCCGTAACATTACAGTGAATGCAGTTGCTCCAGGATTCATCGATACGGATATGACGTCCAAACTGCCGGAAGATGTGCGCAGCGGTCTGATGACTCAAATTCCATTAGGACGGTTGGGGCAGGCTGATGACATTGCACAAGTAGTTTTGTTCCTTGCTTCCGACGCAGCAAATTATATGACGGGGCAAACATTGCATGTCGATGGCGGCATGTACATGTAAGCTGGTTTTTACCAAGGACATCCCGTATAATACTGGGAGAGGGGGTGAAGTAGAATGGCTGATATTTTTGACACTGTGAAGAAAATCATCGTTGACCGTCTTGGTGTAGACGAGTCCAAGATCACTCTTGAAGCTTCTTTCAAAGAAGATTTGGGTGCTGACTCCCTGGATATCGTTGAGTTGGTGATGGAACTCGAAGATGAGTTCGATATGGAGATTTCTGATGAAGATGCAGAAAAAATCTCTACTGTGGGTGAGGTAGTAAAATACATAGAATCCCACAAGTAAGATTTACAGGAAGTCCCGTCACAAGCGGGACTTCTCCTTCAACTTCACCTGTACATTGGTCAAAACCATATGATATGCCATGAACCCTTTTTATTTGTTTGTATAAAGATCATGAACATGAAGATGAGAAGCGAAATGCTGATTTAAATATAGAGGTGAGCCTGATGAAGCGCAGAGTGGTAATCACCGGTGTAGGTGTTATTTCACCAGTGGGTAACGATGCAACAACTTTCTGGAACAGTTTGTTAGAAGGTAAATCCGGGATTGATCTAATTACGTCATTCGATGTATCTGAGTATCCAACTCGTATTGCTGGAGAAGTAAAAAACTTCAATCCTGAAGAGTTCATGGATAAAAAAGAAGTGAAGCGCAATGATCGATTTGTGCAATTTGCTTTGGCAGCATCCAAAATGGCTGTTCAAGATGCAAATCTCACCATTACAGAAGAAAATGCTGAACAAGTAGGTGTCTATATCGGTTCCGGTATTGGGGGACTTGCTACTTGGGAAGATCAACACACCGTTCTTATGGAAAAAGGCCCGCGTCGTGTGAGCCCATTCTTTATCCCGATGATGATCGCCAACATGGCTTCTGGACAAGTTTCGATTGAACTCGGTGCCAAGGGACCGACTTCAAGTGCGATTACCGCTTGTGCAACAGGTACCAATGCGATTGGAGATGCGTTCAAGCTGATCCAGCACGGTCATGCTGATGTCATGATTACGGGTGGTACCGAAGCGACGATTCGCCCAATGGCATTGGCAGGCTTCTGTTCTGCGAAAGCAATGTCCACTCGAAATGACGAGCCGACGAAAGCAAGTCGTCCGTTTGACAAAGATCGTGATGGTTTTGTCATGGGTGAAGGTGCGGGAGTTCTCGTGCTGGAAGAGTTGGAGTCAGCGAAAAAACGTGGTGCCAACATTATTGCTGAAGTGGTTGGATACGGCATGAGTGCAGATGCCCATCATATTACAGCTCCATCTCCAGGTGGAGAGGGTGCAGCACGCTGTATGCGAAATGCACTGAAAGATGGGGGAATCGATCCTTCTGAAGTAGGCTACGTCAATGCCCATGGTACATCGACTGGCCAAGGTGACGTCGCTGAAACAATGGCGATTAAATCGGTTTTCGGAGAGCATGCATACCAATTGGCAGTCAGCTCTACGAAATCGATGACAGGCCATTTGCTTGGTGCGACTGGCGGTATTGAAACAGTTGCTACCGCATACGCACTTCGTGATCAGGTTCTGCCTCCAACCATTAATCTGGATAATCCAGATCCCGAGTGCGACCTCGATTACGTACCAAATGTAGCTCGCAAAGCAAATATTAATGTTGCCTTGTCCAATACGTTTGGGTTCGGCGGACACAATGCTACGATTGTTTTGAAAAGATATGAAGCATAATTAGAAGAAGAGGGATGCTTTGGAATGGTGGTGAAGGTGTTGAATTTTACGCAGCTACAGGAAGAGATCGGCATTCGCTTTCGGGATGAGAGCGTGTTGCGTCAAGCATTCACCCATTCTTCTTATGTTAACGAACAGAGGGGCAAACGGATTCAGGATAATGAACGCCTGGAGTTTTTGGGCGATGCTGTTCTTGAACTGACCGTCTCTCAGTTTCTTTACAAGACATTTCCTAAAATGAGCGAAGGAGAAATGACCAAACTTCGTGCGGCTATTGTTTGTGAGCCTTCACTGGTCAAATTTGCGGAGCTTTTACATTTTGGCGATATTGTCCTGTTGGGAAAAGGAGAAGAATTAACTGGTGGTCGACAACGCCCTGCCCTTCTAGCTGACGTGTTCGAAGCCTTCATCGGCGCCTTGTACATTGATCAGGGTCTTGATGCAGTATTTAATTTCATGGAGAAATACGTGTACCCGCGAATTGACAAAGGTGAATTCACGCAGGTTACGGATTTCAAAAGTCAGTTACAAGAATATGTGCAACAAGACAACTTGGGCGAGATCCAATACCGCATTATTCAGGAGAAAGGGCCTGCTCATAATCGTGAGTTCGTCTCGGAAGTGCTTTTGAACAATGCCCAGCTTGGGGTAGGAATTGGACGTTCCAAGAAGGAAGCTGAACAACAGGCGGCTGCTAGAGCGTTAATTCAATTGGGTGCTAAATAAGAAAGTGAAAGAGACCGTATCGCCGATTAAGGTGGTGCGGTTTTTTATTATTCATTCCGACATAAAATTTCAGTAATAAAACGAAAATGTTGAAATATAATTTCAGGAGGGATATAATAAAGCCATAAGTACATTTCAAAAATACAAAAGATAAGTCCAAGCAGCTCATATAAAACAATAAAATGGTAGTTCAAAAAGGAGGACCGGACTTTTTGAACTTCCTATAAAGGGACTGATCAAAAGTGGAAGAGAATCTGAGTATACTTACAACCGAATTACGGAATAGTCAGACGAAGCAAATTGATACAGCAGATACACTGAGTATATTGAAAGCGATAAATGATGAGGATCAACAGGTTGCCCTTGCTGTTCAGAAAGTTCTGGCAGAAGTGCAAGTGGCAGTCGATTTTGCCTTTGCTTCCTTGCAACAAGGCGGACGATTAATTTATATCGGTGCTGGAACCAGTGGACGACTGGGTGTCCTTGATGCGGTAGAGTGTCCTCCGACCTTCAGTACATCTCCTGACATGGTAATTGGTCTTATTGCGGGTGGCCAGAATGCGTTTGTCAAAGCAGTAGAAGGGGCAGAAGACAAACCGGAGCTAGGAGAAGCTGATCTCAAGAATATCAACTTGACAGGCAAAGACACCGTTATTGGAATTGCTGCAAGCGGCCGAACACCTTATGTGATTGGTGCCTTGCAGTATGCGAGAAGCATCGGAGCAAATACCGTTGCATTGTCCTGTAATGAGAATGCAGCCATTAGTCAATTCGCAGAACAGGCAATCGAAGTGATCGTCGGGCCGGAAGTGCTGACAGGTTCAACGAGGATGAAGGCGGGGACAGCTCATAAAATGGTGCTGAATATGATTTCAACGGCTGCCATGATTCGCTTGGGCAAAGTGTACGAAAATCTGATGATCGACGTGAATATCAGCAACCACAAGCTGAAAGAACGCGCGGTTCAGATCATACGAACCATCACCGGGGTTTCCTATGAAACGGCGATGGCGACGTTGGAACAGGCGAATCAGGAAGTAAAGACATCCATTGTGATGATTAAAACTGGCGCTGACTATGCGGAAGCAAAGGAACTGCTGAACAGAGCCAATGGTTATGTGCGCAGCGCCATTTCATTGAAATAACGAGTGGAAGGAGGAAGGGTTTTTGGCAACTGGTGGCTTGAAGATGCTGGAGAGTATGCTAGAACAGCTTCCGGCATCTGAACGAAAAATTGCAGAATACATGTTGGAATTCCCTCATGAAGCAGTGAACATGACCGTTGGTGATTTGGGTACGAGCACAAATACGAGTAGTTCAGCGGTGATCCGATTATGTAAATCGCTTGGGCTCAAGGGTTTTCAGGAATTGAAACTGCGGGTGGCAGGCGACTTGACCAAGCCAGCCGAACAGGGATACCGGGACATTGAGCCGGACGAATCGATGTACTCCATCGTACAAAAGACAACCAACAACAGCATTCAGAGTCTGCGTGACACGGCAGAAATCATCAATTATGACATGCTGGAACAAGCTGTCTCTGCCTTGCTGAAGGCAAAAACGGTCCATTTCTTTGGAATTGGTGCCTCAAGTATTATTGCAACCGATGCTCAGCAAAAGCTCCTGCGTATCAACAAAGCGGCTACAGCCTTCACCGATGCCCATCTTGTTGCAGCACTGATTGCTAATGCGAATGAAGATGACGTAGTTTTTGGCATATCATTTTCGGGCGAAACACCGGAAGTGGTGAATATGATGTCACTTGCCAAAGAGCGTGGCGTGAAGACCATCAGCTTGACCAGATTTGGGCAGTCTACGGTGGCCACTCTTTCTGATATTCACTTGTTTACTTCCTATTCAAATGAAGCTCCTTTTCGGAGTGCAGCGACATCCTCTCGTATCGCTCAACTGCATCTGATCGATATTTTGTTCCTGTGCATGGCGTCTCAGCAGTATGAGGAGACAGTCGATTACATTGACAAGACGAGAGAAGCAATTCGGTTTATCACCAAGAAAAACAAGTGATGCTCTTACTTGATCATCCAAAAGCAGCAGTACGGTAACAAAAACATAAATACCTGACAAAAGGGAGGTACATTCTTATGGCTGAGAAGAAACATCAAGTCCTGGCCGCCGCAATCTTGGAGTCTTTAGGCGGACCAACTAACGTAGTCTCGTACACACATTGCATGACCCGTCTGCGTGTTACACCGCAAGACCCAGCTCAGGTAAACAAGGATGCCTTGAAGAAAATAGAAGGCGTCATGGGCGTGGTGGAGGAAGAGACACTCCAGATCATTGTTGGACCAGGAACTGTCAATCATGTGTCAGAGGAATTCGGCAAATTGTTGCAGGCGTCTGGGGCGTCAGCAGCGGCATCCAGTGAGCTTGATCTGAAAGCGCTTGCAGACAAGAAAAAGGCAGAGCTGAAAGAAAAGAATGCCACTCCTTTTAAGCTATTTTTACGGCGAATTGCCAGCATTTTTATCCCGCTAATTCCGGCCCTTGTCGCATCTGGATTGATCACAGGTCTGTCCAAAGGGGTTGTTCAGGCTGGGTGGCTTCCTGCTGATTCGCAAATTGCTATTATTTTGACTGTTATCGGTGGCGGGTTATTTGCCTATTTGGGCGTACTTGTCGGGATCAATGCAGCCAAAGAATTCGGCGGAACTCCGGCACTCGGCGCCTTGGCTGGGATATTGATCATCAACCCGGAGGTAGCCAAGATTACGCTTTTCGGTGAGAAGCTCTTGCCAGGTCGTGGCGGGTTAATCGGGGTTCTGTTAGCTGCCATTTTTATCGCTTTTGTTGAAAAACGAGTTCGTCGCTTTATCCCGGCAGCATTGGATATCATTTTGACACCAACCATCACGCTTTTGATTACTGGTATCGTAACGTATTTTGTTTTTATGCCGGTTGGTGGCTGGATCTCTGCAGGAATTACACAAGGTTTGCTCGCTATTCTTAACATGGGCGGAATTGTCGCTGGCTTCGTTTTGGGAGCAACCTTCCTGCCGCTTGTAGTAACTGGATTGCACCAAGGGTTGACACCAGTACACCTTGAGCTGATCAATTCAATCGGTAACGATCCACTTTTGCCGATTCTTGCCATGGGTGGTGCGGGTCAGGTTGGTGCGGCGTTTGCGATTTACATGAAAACCAAAAAACCACGTCTGAAACGTGCTGTCGGCGGTGCGCTTCCTGCGGGGATGTTGGGAATCGGGGAACCACTGATTTTCGGTGTAACCTTGCCGCTTGGTCGTCCGTTTATTACAGCGTGCCTTGGTGCCGGTTTCGGTGCAGCCTTCCAAGCATACTTTAGCGTTGCTACGGTTGCTGTTGGTGTTTCTGGCTTGCCTTTGACCTTTATCGTCCTGCCTCATCAAATTCTGCTTTATCTGGTTGGGCTTCTCATTGCTTATATTGCTGGTTTTATCTGCACATACTTGTTCGGCTTTAAAGATGAAATGGCGAGTGAGTTTGAATGATCGGAATTTCCTTCTATTTAAACGATCCATTAGCTGAACAGCGATTGACGGAAGCGGCGGGGAAAGGTGTGACCAACGCCTTTACCTCGCTCCACATTCCCGAAGAGTCAGGAGAGTTGGCGAATCGGGCCAAACAGTTATTGCAATTGGCAAAGGATTTGGGAGTTCACGTGTACGCAGATGTGTCGATGAGGACACCGGGTCATTTGGGGTTGAATGATCTTTCGGAACTGCGGTCACTTGGGGTAGTGGGCCTACGATTGGATGATTTCTTTGACTACGAGACGATCATCGAGCTTTCCCAGCAGTTTCAAATCGCCTTAAATGCCAGCATTGTATTGGAACGAGATTTGCTGGAGTTGTTATTAAGAGGCTTTGACACCAATCAGTTGATTGCCTGGCACAATTTTTATCCACGTAAAGAGACGGGATTGGACGAAGCCTTTTTTCAGAAACAGACGGAGTTGTACAAACGCCATGACATCAGAGTGGCTGCCTTTGTCGCCGGGCGTGGTGAGAAGCGAGGGCCGCTGTTAGAGGGGTTGCCTACGTTGGAGTCCCACCGGAGCCTTGATCCGTTCCATGCTACAATCGAACTTTTCTCAGCGGGAATCGATGATGTATATGTCGGTGATCCTGAGCCTGGCGAGGGACTGTTGGAGCAATTGGTTGCCTACGATCAAAACAGAATCATTCCCATTCGCATTCACTCCGGTGCAGTAAAAAGTGGAGTCTATCGGCCGCGCCCAGACTTTGCCCGTGATGTAATGCGATTTATGGATACTCGCTCAAGTGAGTCGATTCCACCTGATGACATTTCGCAGGTCAGACCACGGGGAACCGTAACGAGAGATAATGACTTGTATGGGCGTTATCGTGGGGAGCTGCATATCACGCTGCATGATTTGGCTGCTGACGAGAGGGTGAATGTCGTCGGTTCAGTAGCAGAAGCAGATCTACATCTGCTCGACCTGATTCAACCTGGTCAGCTAGTATACTTGGAGTGTACAGAAGAATAGAAGTATAGAGGAACGGAAGGATTGTCCCGACAGTAGGGTGCTACTTATGGGGCAGTCCTTTTTCTCATATCAAAAGACTTCGTCCGCTTTCAGTCTCCTTGGAAGTGATACTGAGCGACGTTTCAGCCACCCGATGAGAGGTGGAAGAACGGACTTGATGATCTTCTTTGCGAACTTCCACTGAGCGTAAACGGACGAAGTCTTTTCTTATCTTCTCTCCCCTTTCGTTCTATGATAAAATAATACAGTTATACAGAAGTAATTATTTTAAAATTGGCTGCACCGAAGTTTTTGGTTATCTTTTCAGTGAAAAACGTCTCGACGTTTTTACCGAAGTAGATGCCAGGTGTGACGCTGAGGTACCTTGTCATAAAAGTGGATGTGACCGCTTGCGGTCAAAAAACGGTCATGACCGTTTTGAATTAGGAGGATGAAGCACGTATGTATCTGAAACGGTTGGAAATAGTCGGCTTTAAATCATTTGCCGATCGTACCGAATTGGAGTTTGTACCGGGTGTTACTGCAGTTGTCGGGCCAAATGGCAGCGGCAAAAGTAACGTATCAGATGCTATACGCTGGGTGTTAGGGGAACAAAGCGCCAAATCATTGCGTGGTACCAAGATGGAGGATATTATTTTTGCCGGAAGCGACTCACGCAAGCCGGTTAACTTTGCTGAAGTCTCATTGACACTGGATAACACGGATCGATCCCTTGACCTTGAATATTCTGAGGTTACAGTGACCAGACGGGTGTACCGTTCAGGTGATAGTGAATATTACATTAACAAACGCTCCTGCCGTCTCAAGGACATCATGGAGCTGTTCATGGATACGGGTGTCGGAAAAGAGGCTTATTCCATTATCGGACAAGGCCGAATTGAAGAAATTCTAAGTACCAAAGCAGAAGACCGCCGTGGCATATTTGAAGAAGCGGCGGGTATTGTGAAATACAAGTCCCGTAAGCGGGAAGCTGAGAAAAAGCTGGATGAAACGGAACAGAACCTCGTTCGTATTCACGATATTGTAAGCGAAATTTCGGAACAGGTCGGACCGCTTGCCGAGCAAGCAGAGAAAGCCAAATCCTATTTGGAATTAAGCAAACAGCTCAAGACTCACGAGGTAGCTCTCTATGTGCAACAAATCGAAGCCACACATGAGAAATGGGAAGAAGCGAACCAGCGAGTCGATCGCTTGCAGGGGGAATTGGTGCAGCTCTCGACACAAGCCAGCACCCGTGAAGCTGATCTGGAGCAGGCTCGTTTCAAAGTCACCCAGATCGACCAATCGATCGAAGAGTTGCAGCAAATACTCCTGACGGTGAGTGAAGAGACGGAGAAGGTCGAAGGTCAACGGGAAGTACTCAAGGAGCGTCAGCGTAACCTGGTAGCCAACCGACAAGCGACCATGGAGCAGTTGCACCGGTTAACCGAGAAGCAGCATACGATCGAAGCAGAATTGCAGGAAGAATTGAAATTGCAGGATGAGGCCAAGCAAAATCTCGATCAAGTGCAAAAATCGCTCGACGATGCGGGCATTCAATATGCTGAAATTGTCCAGGCGGCATCTGACGATGTGGACAAGCTCAAAAGTGATTACTTTGAGAAACTGAATGAAATGGCCAGCCTGCGAAACGAGATTCGCCACCTGCAACAGGTAACACAGACCAATCAAGCAAGAATTGATCGCCTTACACAAGAAAAATCGAAGCTCGATCAAGAGGAACAAGCTCGTTTAACCAAACAAAATGAATACACAAAAGAACTTTCCCAGCTTGAAGAGAGTATACAAGCATCGCTTACGACCTATAAAGAATTAATAGAAGCGATGAAAAACAATCAGCTTCAGGTGGAAAAAGCCCGTCAGTTGCTCAGACAAGATGAGCAACGTCGTGAATCCTTGAAGTCCCGTCTTGATCTAATTAAAGAGATGCAGGCTGAATTCAGCGGTTTCCAGCAAGGCGTTAAAGAAATTCTCAAAGCACGGGACAAAGGAATGAAAGGTATCCACGGTGCCGTTGCCGAGTTGATCAAAGTGCCTGAGAAAGTGGAAACAGCAGTAGAAGTTGCGTTGGGCGGTGCCTTGCAAAACGTAGTCGTAAACGACGAAGTAGCAGGCCGTGACGCAATTGCCTACTTGAAGAAAAATAACTTGGGACGAGCGACGTTCCTGCCGCTTTCCGTAATCAAGTCACGCACACTGCAGGATTCAGACCAGAGGCAGCTGAAACAGGCAACGGGTGTCGTCGGGATTGCCAGTGAGTTAATCTCTTTTGACAACACCTATCGTGCGATTGTCGAGTCCATGCTTGGTACCGTCATTGTGACAGAGACACTGGAGCAAGCTAACCAGGTCGCTCGCATGCTAGGGTACCGCTATCGTGTCGTTACATTAGATGGAGACTTGGTGAACGCAGGCGGTTCCATGACTGGTGGTGCGCTGAAAAAGAACACCTCCAATTTGTTGGGGCGTGGTCGTCAGGCAGAAGAGCTGGAAACAACGCTCGCCGAAGTAGACAAACAGATTATCTCGCATCAAGAGACGATCGAAAAATTGTCTCGTCTGGTGCAGGAGACCGAAGCTCGCCAGGAAGAGCTTCGTACACAGGGTGAGAGTTTCCGTTTGCGAGAGCAGGAGTTCAAGGGCTTGTTGCAGCAAGTGGAAGCAGAAAGCAAGAATTTGTCTGAACGCCTGTTCCTTTTGACCCAGGATTTGGAGGGGCATTCACGAGAAATCAAGGATGCTCAAACGAAGCTGGTGCAATCTGAAGACAAACTGCTTGTCCTCACAGAAGAAGAGAAACAACTGACAGAGGCAATTGCGCTTGCTGAGACGAGACGTCAAGAGCAGCTTTCCAACAAGGAAGAAATGAACGAACGCATTACTTCGCTTAAGGTAAAAGCCGCACAAGTTAAGCAGGAGTATCAATCCCGTCAAGAGCAAGTGAAGCGTCTTGCCGAGCAAAAGAGCAGTTTGCAACACGAATGGGATGAAGCAAACCGCACATTGGCCTCCTACGATGCGTTAGAGGGCAACAACGAATCATCTACTACCGAATTGGACAGCAAAATCAGTGAGCTGCGCCAGGATAAGGAACGTGTCAGCAACCTGATTGCCGAGCGGCGTTCGGAGCGGGCTACCCTATTTGCTGCTCAAGAACAAATCGAAGTAGAGGTTAAAGAAATCCGTAAGCAAGTGAAAGGATTAGAGGATATTCTGCATCAGGAAGAAGTGAAGAAAAATCGCTTCGATGTAGAATTGGATCATCTTCTAAATAAACTTTCTGAAGAATATGAGTTAAGCTATGAGCTGGCAAAGCAGAAATACCCGTCAGAGCTTGCCATCAACGAACAGCAGCAGATCGTAAACAAACTGAAAAAAGAAATTGCCGCACTGGGCACGGTGAATCTGGGCGCAATCGAAGAGTATGAGCGTCTTTCGGAGCGCATGGAGTTTTTAAGTAGTCAGGAAGCAGACTTGAATGAAGCCAAGGATATGCTGTATCAGGTGATTCGAGAAATGGACGAAGAGATGTCACGCCGATTCCGGGAGACGTTCGATTTGATCCGTGAACAGTTCCAGGATGTGTTTGTTCAATTATTTGGCGGAGGTAGAGCAGATCTCGTCTTGTCCAATCCAGACAACCTGCTGGAAACAGGTATCGACATTGTGGCCCAACCTCCAGGCAAAAAGCTGCAAAACCTTGCCCTACTCTCAGGGGGGGAGCGTGCCTTTACGGCCATGGCGTTATTGTTCGCCATTTTACGAGTAAAGCCAGTTCCGTTCTGTGTGCTCGATGAGGTAGAGGCGGCCCTTGATGAAGCCAACGTGAGCCGATTTGCCGAGTACATGCACCACTTTAGCAAGCAGACCCAATTCATCTGTGTTACCCACCGCAAAGGCACGATGGAAAGTGCAGATGTATTATATGGTATTACCATGCAGGAAGGCGGCGTATCCAAACTGGTGTCCGTCAAGCTGGAAGATACCAAGAAAATGATTGAGAGCGCATCCTAGCACGAATTTTGCCACAGCCCGAAGTCATTGAAGGAGGAAATAAACCATGAGCTTTTTTAAAAAGCTGAAAGACGCCATATTCCAGAAGTCCGAAGAGGTCACTCAAAAGTTTACTGATGGGTTGACCAAGACAAGAGATGCTCTGGTGGAAAAGGTAGAAGCACTGGTTCGCAGGTACAAAAAGCTGGATGAGAGCTTTTTCGAAGAGTTGGAAGAAATTTTGATTGCTGCCGATGTAGGCGTCAGCACTGTTATGGAGCTGATCGACGAGCTTCGTGTAGAAGCAAAGAAGCACAAGATCGAGAACGCTCTCGACTTGCAGCCCATTCTTTCTGAAAAGCTGGTTGGGTTGCTCAAAAATGACGAGAAACAGGACGTCTCCCTGAACGTAAAAGAGGGCAGAATGAACGTCATTTTATACGTTGGGGTAAACGGGGTAGGAAAAACAACCACGATCGGTAAAATGGCACACATGTTTAAACAGCAAGGAAAGAAAGTGCTGCTTGCTGCAGGCGATACATTCCGTGCCGCAGCCATCGAACAATTGGAGGTTTGGGGGCAGCGTGTCGGAGTCGATGTAGTGAAAAAAGATCAGGGATCTGATCCTGCAGCCGTAGTTTTCGACGCAGTTCAGGAAGCAAAGAGCAGAGGTGTAGATGTTCTTCTGGTCGATACAGCAGGACGTTTGCAAAACAAACAACATTTGATGGATGAATTGAATAAAGTATACCGGGTGTTACAGCGTGAGATTCCGGATGCGCCTCATGAGGTACTTCTGGTTCTCGATGCAACTACTGGTCAGAATGCATTGTCGCAGGCCAAGACGTTTGGTACCTCGGCAGGAGTTTCTGGACTTGTGTTAACCAAGCTGGACGGCACGGCAAAGGGTGGTATTGTCATCGCCATCCGCAATGAATTGAATATCCCGGTGAAGTATGTTGGACTTGGTGAAAAGATGGATGACTTGCAGCCATTTGATGCGGAGCAATTCGTTCATGCCCTATTTGCAGGGCTGATTGACAAGGCCGAGGAACAGCCAAATCCGACCGAATAAAATTCAATTTTTCTGTGTCAATAAAAATACTTGACAGTGGGCGGAGAATTAGATAGTATTATATCTGGCTCTGTAAAGGGAAAAACTTTACACGTTGTTCATAAGAGAATCATCAAGTAAAGGATTGGTTCCATGTTAGAAAAGACCAATCAAGTGAATGTTTTGTTTGACTTTTATGCCATGCTACTCAAAGGGAAACAGCGAGAATATCTGGAGCTCTACTATTTGGACGATCTGTCGCTAGGCGAAATTGCCGAAATGCATGAAGTGAGTCGTCAAGCGGTTTATGATCATATCAAACGTGCAGAGAAGCAACTGTTTGAATATGAACAAAAGCTGCAGCTTACTCATAAGCATGAACAGCGCCAGTTGATGCTAGAGAAGATGTTTAGCTTGGTAAAAAACTTGAACAGAAGTGATTCTCAAGAGGAGCTACTTTCTTTGCTCCGCCAGCTGTCTGAGATGGATTAGGAGGGGCTGACATGGCCTTTGAAAGTTTAGCAAGTCGGTTGCAGAATGCTTTTGACAAGCTGCGAGGCAGAGGCAAGATTGACGAAACAGCGGTCAACGAGGCGATGCGTGAAGTAAGACTCGCTCTTCTCGAAGCTGACGTTAACTTTAAAGTTGTCAAAGACTTCGTCGCTCGTATCAAAGAGCGTGCGGTAGGTCAGGAAGTACTGAAAAGTTTAACTCCAGGACAGATGGTCATCAAGATCGTTAACGAGGAATTGACCGAGTTAATGGGAGGCAGCGTAGCATCAATTGCCGTTGCTCCAAAATCGCCAACTGTCGTGATGATGGTAGGTTTGCAGGGTGCCGGTAAAACGACCACCACAGGGAAACTTGCCAAATATCTGCAAAAACAAAATCGCAAACCACTGTTGGTTGCAGGCGACATCTATCGTCCGGCTGCGATCAAACAGCTTCAAGTTTTAGGTGAGCAGGTCAAAGCGCCTGTGTTTACCTTGGGTGATCAGGTAAGTCCGGTTGAAATTGCGAGACAAGCAATTGAGCATGCCAAAGCGAATCACCTGGACTACGTGCTGATCGATACCGCTGGTCGCTTGCACATCGATGAAACATTGATGGATGAGCTGAAACAGTTACGTGAAGTAGCCAAACCTGATGAGATTTTACTCGTCGTCGATGCGATGACTGGTCAAGATGCCGTGAATGTGGCCGAAAGCTTCAACGATCAGTTGGAGTTGACGGGCGTCATTCTCACCAAGCTTGACGGTGATACCCGTGGTGGTGCAGCACTCTCCGTTAAAGCAGTAACTGGCAAGCCAATCAAGTTTGCTGGTATGGGTGAGAAGCTGGATGCATTGGAGCCATTCCATCCGGACCGCATGTCTTCCCGAATTCTTGGCATGGGTGACGTACTCAGCCTGATTGAGAAGGCACAGGAAGCGGTTGACGAAGAGAAGGCCAAAGAGATGGAGCGTCAAATGCGTCAAGGGGAATTCACCTTTGACATGTTCCTCGACTCGATGGCACAAATGCGCAAGCTTGGTCCATTGGAAGATCTATTGGGAATGCTGCCTGGCATGAACAAGATGAAAGGCATGAAAGACCTGAAGATCGACGAGAAACAAGTGGCTCGCACAGAAGCCATTGTGAAATCGATGACCAAAGCAGAGCGTGCCAACCCTGATCTTTTGAATGCAAGCCGTCGTCGCCGCATCGCAACAGGTGCAGGTACGACTGTTCAGGAAGTAAACCGTTTCATCAAGCAATTCGAAGAAATGAAGAAAATGATGAAGCAGTTCTCTGGCATGGCTACCAAAATGAAGAAAAAAGGCAACAAAAAAGGTGGATTCAATATCCCAGGTCTGGGCGGAGGCAAAATGCCAAACTTGCCAGGGCTTCCGGGAATGGATGACAAGAAGAAGGGCGGACTCAACTTCCCGTTTAACTTCAAACCACCATTTAAATAAAGTTGAACTCTTATCGCATCCAAGCGATAGTTCAGATAAAGAAATACCAACGTTGTATGCGTTGATTTTTATAGGAGGTGAACAACATGGCAGTTAAAATTCGTCTTAAGCGTATGGGTTCCAAGAAAGCTCCTTTCTACCGTGTAGTTGTTGCTGACTCTCGTTCCCCACGTGATGGTCGTTTCATCGAGGAGATTGGTTACTACAATCCGGTAGCTCAACCGGCTGTTCTCAATATCGATACGGAGAAAGCTGTTCAATGGATCTTGAACGGTGCAGCTCCAACCGATACAGTTCGTAACCTGCTCTCTACAGTAGGTGTACTTGCTCAAGTGAACGAAGCCAAATTTGGCAAGAAGTAAGCATCTCTGACGGAGGGTTCTGTATGAAAGAGTTAGTCGAACTGATCGCAAAGGCTCTTGTAGATCATCCGGAAGAGGTACGAGTCAACGCTGTAGAGAAGGAACGTCTTCTGGTCTTTGAATTATCTGTTCACCCAAGTGATATGGGTAAAATCATCGGCAAACAAGGACGTATCGCAAAATCTCTACGCACAGTTGTTACTGCTGCTGGAGTCAATTCAGACAAGCGTGTGACCGTTGAAATCGTATAAAAAAGAAGGCTGGGATGCGTCCCAGTCTTTTTTGTACTATAGTAAAGAGTGTGCGAGCGTCCGGATGAGGGGGGAGGTTTTTCTGTGATCACGATTCATCGACCCGTTCAAGTGAAAATAGTGCTGACGGAGGCATCTCGGTTGCTCTTGCTCTCTCAATACAACCGTCAGATAAAACAAGTGCAGAGCGAGTTGGAGCAGTGGCAATTCCAGCGTAAAAAATTACTTGCCGATGCACAGAAAAAGACTGGCGATACATACAAATTTATGGCGGAACGAATCGCACGTGAGGAACGCATCAGAAAAGAAAAAATGGAGATGCTTCAATTTCAGGTGAAACAAGTGGAGAACCTCCCGGAAGGCAGCGAGATTTACCATACGACTGTTGAGAGCAGTGTACAGGTAAACGTTGGCGATGTATGGGATGAAATCATGGACGGTACAGAAATCATACTAAAAGACGGGGTAGTCATCGACATTCGGCAAGGAGGGAAGAAGAGCGATGAGTGAGAAGTTTTACACCGTTGGCAAGCTTGTCAACACACAGGGATTACAGGGCGAAGTGCGAGTGGTATCGACAACGGATTTTCCAGATGAGCGCTTTGCAATTGGGGCTGAACTGTATTTATTTCACCCCACCCTGTCCCAACCGATTCGGCTAAAAGTCGCTTCTAGGCGTAACCATAAAGATTTTGAATTGCTCAAGTTCCAAGGCTACAATTCGATCAACGACATCGAGAAGTACAAAGGCGGAGAATTGAAAATCAGCGAAGAAGAGCTGTTGGATCTCGAAGACGATGAATTTTATATCCATCAATTGGTAGGATGTCAGGTTGTCACGGATGACGGTGAGGATTTGGGCAAGATCGTCGAAGTATTACAGCCAGGTGCCAATGACGTCTGGGTCGTCAAAGGAAAGCGTGGAGAGATCATGCTTCCGTTTATTGATGAGTGTATCAAAGAGGTAGACGTGAAGAACAAACGGATTGTCTGCCATCTGATGGAAGGGTTGCTGTAGGGGGGCGCATATGAGAATTGATGTCCTTACGCTTTTTCCTGAAATGTTCTCTGGCGTTCTACATTCAAGCATCCTGGGCAAGGCAGCAGAGAAAGGGATCGTCAACTTCCAGGTGACGAACTTCCGTGAGTTCTCGGAAAGCAAACATGGCACGGTGGACGACACACCTTATGGTGGAGGCGGAGGCATGGTGCTGAAGCCAGAACCGCTGTTTAACGCAGTAGAGGCAGTCACAGGTGATTCCAAACCTCGTGTCGTACTTATGTGCCCGCAGGGAAAGCGCTATAATCAAAAGCTCGCAGAAGAGTTGGCCAATGAAGAGCATCTCGTGTTTTTATGTGGTCATTACGAAGGCTATGACGAGCGGATCAGACAACACTTGGTGACAGATGAAATCTCCATCGGGGACTATGTGCTGACTGGTGGCGAGTTGGCGGCGATGGTCATTATCGACAGTGTCGTCCGTTTGCAGCCGGGCGCTCTTGGGAATGAAACCTCAGCCGTGTCTGATTCTTTTTCCACCGGACTCTTGGAGCACCCTCATTATACACGTCCCGCAGAATATCGCGGCTGGAAAGTTCCTGATATTTTGCTGTCTGGACACCATGCCAATATCGAGCGCTGGCGTCTGAAGGAGTCTCTTCGCAGGACACTGGAGCGTCGCCCTGAGCTGTTGGAAGAGATGGAGCTTACTAAGGAAATGAGACAGCTACTGCAAGAACTACAATCCGAATTGGAAAAACAAACCGAATAATTTAGGATTTTCTCTTGATGTTGCCTGTCCAATGTGTTAATATACTTCTTGTGGCAATTTTGCCCGTTAGTAAGACGGTCCGCTACTCGTAAGATGGCAACTGTGCCATCTCGCAACGAACCTGAGGCGAGTATGAACGTCTGGTGGAAGGAGGGAATTATAATGAATCAAGTGATCCGCGCATTGGAACAAGAACAATTGAAACAGGACCTTCCTGCATTCAGACCGGGTGATACTGTACGTGTACACGTAAAAGTTATCGAGGGTCAGCGCGAACGTATCCAGTTGTTCGAAGGCGTAGTTATCCGCCGTCGTGGTACTGGTGTTAGCGAAACATTCACAGTTCGTAAAGTATCTTACGGTATTGGTGTTGAGCGTACGTTCCTCTTGCACACACCGAAAATCGATAAAATCGAAATCGTTCGTCATGGACGTGTTCGTCGTGCGAAACTCTACTACCTGCGTGACCGTGTTGGTAAAGCAGCTCGTATTAAAGAAATTCGTCGATAAGAGAACCAAAGGGGGTCTGGATTCCAGTCCTCCTTTTTTTCACGTTTGAACTGGATTATCGAGAATATAACGTTTTCTTGATAAACTTTTCATATAGGCGGGATTTTGCTATAGTAATCTATATCGTGTTTGTACAAAGCTGTTTTCGAACAGACCGAACATCACGTTAATATTTATAAAGAAGCAGGAGGATAATAGATATGAGTGAAGCAGCACAAACCTCCAGCAAAGGCAACAATGAAGCGTGGGAGTGGGTAAAAGCTCTTGCTGTTGCGATCGCACTCGCTTTTTTTATTCGGACCTTTTTGTTTGCTCCCTTTATCGTAGAAGGGCAATCAATGGAGAGCACCCTACATAACGAAGAGAAGCTAGTGGTAAATAAGGCCATTTACTACATAGGTGAACCGCAACGTAGCGATATCATCGTATTTCATGCTGAAGCCAAGCGTGATTACATCAAACGAGTGATAGCCGTTGCCGGTGATACCATCGAGATGAGAAATGATGTGCTTTTTATTAACGGCAAAGAAGTGGATGAACCGTATCTTGCCGAGAACCGAGAGAACATCAAAGGCCAGGATATCCCGTTAACGGAAGATTTCGGGCCACTTACGATTCCCGAGGGCAGAATTTACGTGATGGGTGACAACCGATTAAACAGCCACGACAGCCGTGCGATTGGCCCGGTTGATCTGAAAACAGTTGTCGGACGAGCGGAATTTGTCTTTTGGCCATTGAATTCCGTAAGAATGACAAGGTAGTAGCAAGTGATAGGAATCAGCCCCCACCTAGCGTATCTGTCGGGTGGGTATTTTATTAATTGACAAAGAAGGTGATAACATGGCGATTCAATGGTTCCCTGGTCATATGGCTAAAGCACGTCGTCAGGTCACAGAGAAATTAAAGCAGATTGACGTTGTGATTGAGTTATTGGACGCAAGACTTCCCCTTTCCAGTCGCAATCCGATGATTGATGAGATTGTCGCGGAAAAACCACGTTTGATTCTGCTCAACAAAGCGGATCTGGCGGATGATAAAGCAACTGATCAGTGGATGGCTTACTTTCGGGAACAAGGAATACGGACGCTGCCGATCGATGCGTTATCAGGTAAAGGGGTAAACAAACTTCCTGCACTTTGCCAGGAGTTGGCATCCGAAATGCTGCAAAAACGCTCAGACAGGGGCATGCAAGCACGTGCCATTCGCATTATGATTTTGGGTATTCCCAACGTGGGCAAATCTTCTCTGATCAATCGATTATCCAAACGCTCCGTTGCGCAAACAGGAGATCGTCCTGCGGTCACGAAATCGCAACAGTGGGTAAAAATGGGCGATACCCTGGAATTGCTGGATACTCCGGGAATCTTGTGGCCGAAGTTTGAGGATCAGATGGTTGGTCTCAGACTGGCAGCGAGTGGTGCCATTAAAGACGAACTGCTTGACTTTGGAGAAGTTGCCCTGTTTGTGACAAGATACATGCTGCATTACTATCCAGAGCAACTCAAAGACCGATTCAAGATCGATCAGTTGCCAGAGGATGGCGTTGAAATGCTTGAAATTGTTGGCAAAAAGCGTGGCTGTCTGATTTCTGGAGGGCAGGTTGATTATGATAAAGCCTCCGAGATTTTCCTCCGTGAACTGCGCTCCGGCAAGTTAGGAACGATTTCGCTGGAGAGGCCGATCGATTGGCAGATGGAAGTCCCAATTGGCAAGCCCTCTTCGATCTACGAAGATAGTAAATAGTGGTTGAAAAGAAAAAATTGCGATGAGAGCTGTTACCGTCTACTATGAAAAGTAGGCGGTTTTTATCTTTTCGAACCACCAGATTTTGATGCAGGGAGAAATACTAGATGGATTTTGCAAAAATGTCGATAACTAAAGTAAAGCAATGGCTCGACCAACTAAGTGGAGATCTTCCGGCTGAAACGGAACAATTGTTACTGTCGGATAAGCGTAAAGGTGTTCTTGATTTAGTGAAAATATATCATCAAAAAAGAGAAGCACAGCAAAAGCTTGCCCAAAAATGGCAAGAAATGAGCCAGCATGAACGGCAACTGAGAGAACAGGGGAATCGGATCATCATCGGGATTGATGAAGTAGGCAGAGGACCGCTGGCAGGGCCAGTAGTTGCTTGTGCGGTAGCGTTACCAGAAGATTTCTATTTGCCAGGATTGAACGATTCGAAAAAAGTACCGCTTGCTACCCGAGAGGCATTTTACGAAATAATCAAACGAGACGCCCTTCACGTAGGTGTGGGGATTGTAGATGCAAAACGAATTGATGAAATCAATATCCTGGAGGCTACTCGTGAGGCTATGATTCTAGCTGTTCAGGATGCAGGTTGCACACCTGATGTATGTTTGATTGACGCAGTACATATTCCAAACATGCCTTATCGGCAAATCCCGATAATCGGCGGGGATGGCAAAAGCATCTCAATTGCTGCTGCCTCGATTGTGGCAAAGGTGACAAGGGACAAGCTCATGGAAGAGTGGGGCAACAAGTATCCTGGCTATGGTTTTGAAAAAAATGCCGGCTACGGTACGGCAGAGCACATGGAAGCAATCCGCAGACTGGGCCCATCCCCAATTCACCGTATGTCTTTTGGCGGAGTGAAGGAAGAACAAATCGGTTAATGCACTGTTGTTGAAAGGAGGGGGAATATATGATACAGGCCGGGCAACTAATGTCGTCCATGTTCAATCGCATATCGTCCACAACGCAAAAACCAATCGAGCTTGAGCCTGGACAAGTTTTCAAAGGGACAGTGACCAAACTGCTTCCCGACAATATGGCTCTGGTCCAAATGGGGGGCGTGACGGTCTCTGCCAAGCTGGAAGCGAATCTGGAAGTAGGGCAGAAAGCGTGGTTGCAAGTACAGCCTTCGACAAATCCAGTTACGTTAAAAGTACTTACCTCTCCAGAAAATCCGCAGCAATTGCAGGAGCCATCGATGGAAGGTCTGATGAAATCGCTGGGTATCCCGGAGAGCGAGGAAAGCCGGGCACTAGTGCAGACCTTGGTGAGACAGAACCTTCCTGTAACCAAAGAAACAGTCAATGCTTTTCTTGAAATAGCGAAGGCGCAAGGGAACTCCCAGGAAGTTGTGGATGTGTTTGTTTTGGCGATGAAACGAAATCTCCCATTAACGAATGATGTGGTGGGTTCTCTCAAGGCCTTTTTATCAGGCAAGCCAATTTCAGAAACCATTCAACAATTCGTAAAGGAAGTCGAAGCTTTTCTGGCACAGGAACCAAATGAAACTACTACAGCGCCATCTTCCAAAAACGGGGCTGCCGTAGCAGATCAGACAGGGTTGCGACAATTGGTTTCCAAAGCATTGGCAAAGGTCAGCAGCTTGCCAGTAGAGCTGCCTGTGATCGCTCAATCGGAAAACCAGACGAAAGCCAATCCGTCGCCTGTCTCCTTATCTGGTAACAGTGCTCAAGGAAATGCTGGACAGACAAATACAGCACAAACAGTGTCATCCCAAGCAAATGCAAACCAGTTACATGTGGTTCAGAATAACAATCCAGGAACACAGCCTGCCGTCATACAACAAGGAAGCAACCCAAGTGTACAGCAAGCCACTACAACCACACAACAGGGTAGCAATCCGAACTTATCATCTGCCACCACACAGCAAGGTGGTAATCAGGCAATGAACAATCAGGCAACGAGCACACAAGCGTCGATTGCTCAACCGAACACATTGACAACAGGAAACCAAGTACCCCAACCGGTACCCAATACAAGTATACCTTTGCAAACCAATCAAGCTACTACACTCAGTCAGGCTGCAGGAAATCAGCAACAGATACTGAACCAATCTGCAAGCGCACAGGGCAATACCGTCCCTAACCTGAATTTGACTGGCGAAGATCAAGTTGCAGCACAAAGGCAAACAGCAATACAGAGTCAATCAGCATCGCAAAGTCAATCAGCATCGCAGAGCCAACCTGCTTCACAAAAGGTGACACCTGCTGCAGCGAATGCAACCCCTACCCAAAAAGAGGGAATACAAGCACTGAACAATACGACACAACAGACAGCGGTTCCTGCCAACATGGAGACAAGATCGATTCAGGTCAACAATTCGATTTATTCACCGAGTGGCTTTGTTGGCTTCCCGCCAGAACAACCAACTGTGAATGGAAAAGAAAACCTCACCAATCCGAACCGATTGAACCCGGGAGAAAATGTAGGGACAGGTGAACTGGCTAATCAACGAGCAACAGGCAATGATGACAAATCTCAACTGTTGAAGGATTTGTTCCAAAAGTTGGGTGTTTCACACGAAAGGCAACTGGTTGGCCCTCGCTTTGCCGAGTTGTCCAAACTGGATACAAGCTTGGAAAATGTAAAATCACTGCTGTTACAGGTATCGCAAGCATCAGGAAATTTGCCTGCAGGTCTGAAAGATGCCGCAGAAACATTGCTTCAGCAAGTGACAGGCCAACAGCTTATGCTTTCGCAACCAACCAATCAAGCCATTTCTCAAGTAGTCATGCAAATTCCACTGCGTACCGAAAATGGAGATGAGACGGCTTTTATTCAAATTGAGTCTAAGAAAAAAGATGGCGGACAGCTTGACCCGGATAACTGTCGCCTGTTCTTTAATCTCGATCTGCATTCCCTCGGGATCACCATGGTAGATGTAAATATCGTCAATAAAATTGTGAATATCAACATTTATAATGATTTGCCGTGGGTGGAAGGACTGATTGCTGTCGGCAAGGATACGTTTGCGGGACAATTGCGAGACGCAGGCTATCTCTTATCCAATCTGAAGTCACAACCGATTCCGGAAGGGAAGAGCAGATCAGGCAATTCACCACAGCCAGTGAACCTAGGAAGTGCTTATAAAGGAGTGGACCTCCGAGTATGAGCCAATCCGACAAACCAACTGTCCCGAAACGAAAGCAGGCGGTTGCCCTTCGGTATCAGGCGGGTGTATCTGAAGCACCGTCTGTAGTTGCCAAGGGCAAAGGTTTCATCGCCGAAAACATCCTGCAAAAAGCAAAAGAACATCGGATACCGATTCAGGAAGATCCTTCATTGGTTGAGCTGCTGGGCAAGTTGGATATAGATCAACAAATACCACCTGAGTTGTATCAGGTGGTTGCAGAGATACTAGCATTCATTTATCGGATGGACCGGGAAGGTCGCCCCAGATGAATCAGCGTGAGCTAGGACAATGGGGAGAAGAAATCGCTGCATCATATCTTGTAAAAAAAGGTCTGAAAATTGTTGAGCGGAATGTTCAAACAAGATATGGAGAGATTGACATCGTTGCACTTGATCGTCAAACGCTTGTATTTGTTGAGGTAAAGACGAGACGCCAGGCAAGATACGGGCTCCCGGTTGAATCCGTTACACGTAAAAAACAGCAAAAACTTCGAGAACTCGCCCTCCATTATTTGCAAATGAATAAAGGGGCGAGTTCTTTTCGGTTTGATGTCTGTTCGATCGTACTGGCTGCCAATCAAAAATATGAGATTGTCCATATCCCACATGCATTTTAACGAATGGGCAAAGAGGCAAATGGACGAGGAAATCACACATTTAGGCAGGTTGACAGGGTGAATTAGGCCTGCCAGTTGGGGAAACGTCTACAGCAAGTATCATGATTGCAGCGTAGGATGTATTGTACTCGACGCGATGAACTCCTCCAAACATCATCACCTCTTAACCCTCTGCAAAGTCAGAGGGTTCTTTTTTTGAATTATTTCCCAGACAGCCGCTTGTAGACGAAAATCGACCAGATCACAACAAGCGCAATCACGGAAAGCACGATAGCGGCGATCACAAAGAAGTAAGGTACTTCATGCGAGATGAGGGCATAGGCAATTGCTGCCGCCATAAATATCAGACAATATGTACGAATGGAAAAAGTGGCTTCCGGATTCACTTTGCGTAAGCTAGCATGTATCAAAAGCAGTCCGATACAGAAAATAAATGTTCCTAAGAAAATATTGACTATTGCTGAGACGAAAAAAAGATCGGGCAAGATCGTCACTCCACTTTCGCAGGCTAATTGTACGGACAATTCCTACTGGTAGAGTACTCTCTCCCCGATGGGAAACGCAAGAGTGCAAATGGTAACTTGTATGTTAAAAGCTGCTAAAGCTGATACTCTTTCAGCTTTCGATACAGCGTATTTCGGCCAATTTTCAGTTGTTTTGCAGCCTGAGTGATATTTCCCTGATGCAGTTCCAGTGCTTGTTTGATCAAAGCAATTTCCTGATCACGGATGCTCATTTTCTCTTGCTGAGTTTGACTCTTGGCCGGTGAAGAAGAAGGAGCAGTCGGACAGAGAGTGTGCAGCAATGAATGGGTGATCGGTTTGTTTTCGGCCAAAAATGCAGCTTGCTGCAAGACATTATAGAGCTGTCTGAAATTACCTGGCCATTCATATGTCTGGATAAACCGTTTGGCATCCTCGGTACAGACAGGTTTTCCTTTGGTAAATGGAAGCTGAGCGAAAATGTGATCGGCCAACATGAGCAAATCGCTTCGATGACGAAGGGCAGGCAGCCTTAGTGTGAAACCGTTCAGACGAAAATACAGATCGGCTCGAAACCTGCCAGCCTCAATTTCTTTGGTTAAGTCTTTGTGAGTAGCGGCAATAATTCGCACATCTACCGGACGAGGAATAATTCCGCCAATTCTCGTCACACACTTTTCCTGCAATACCCGAAGCAAAACTGCCTGTGCAGCTAAAGGCATATCGCCAATCTCATCCAGAAACAATGTACCTCCATCAGCAGCTTCGAATTTCCCGATTTGTCCGTTTGATTTTGCCCCGGTAAATGCCCCTTTTTCATACCCAAATAACTCACTCTCCAGCAAGCTGTCAGGAATCGCACTGCAATTGATAGCAATGAAAGGCTTGTCAGATCGTAGGCTTGCAGCATGAATGGACTGGGCGAACAGCTCCTTGCCCGTACCACTTTCACCACTGATCAAGATACTCATATCCAATGGCGCCACTCGTTTAGCAATTGAGGTCACTTCATCCAATTGTGGATCAGCGCTCAGTATATCTGAGAAATCGTAACGATTGCCATGTGTGTCGAGCTGCTTAAGGGGTTCTCCGCGTAACAGAAGATATGCCTGATCGGAATGGTTGCTTGGAAGGAGGCGGGGGGTGAACACAATGTTTTTACAAACATATTTCTTGTGTTCCGATGCGTCTGCAAGCTTGCTGGTATGAATCTCTGGCAAGAAGCGGGTGATTGGAAGACCGACTGCGGTTTCTTCTCTGCATCCGATAATCCGTGCTGCCTCTGAATTGATTCGGGTAATCGTTCCTTTTTTATCGATAGTAATGAGCGAAGAAGGGTGATGATAGTAAATATAATCAAGGTCGTTTGACAGCTTCCTGGTCATTTTCTGAGAGTTTGCAAGAAAAATAGCTTGTTCGATACTGTGCGCCACTCTTCTAACCAGGCCTAGCGTATGAGGATGATAGTTCTGGTGATAGCTGCTTACATTGAGAACACCCAGCAATTGTCCTTCCGGATGGTAAATAGGTGTAGCCGCACAGGTGAGAAAGTGATTATCGTGTAAAAAGTGCTGGTTACCGTGAACTAGGACAGGCTTTTTCTCCACAATAGCAGTTCCAATCGCATTGGTACCTTTGAATTCTTCCAGCCAGTTAGCACCCTTCCGAAGAGAGACGTGATCAGCATGGCGCATGAAGGAGGGGTCTCCCAAACAATCAATGATGTAACCTTCTGGAGAAGCAATCAGCAAAAGAGTATCTGTTCCACGAATATACTGGTAGACATCTTCTAGAACTGGTGCAGAGTAGTAGAGAAGCTCAGCATACCGCTCATTGTATTCGGTTAGCTCGTACTCCCCGATGATGATTTCTTTATCAATGGTTGTAGGATGTAGTCCGGTTGACTGACAGCGCTTCCAAGATTCTTGAATATGTAAGGGAATTACCCCTGTCGATCTGACAGAATCAATCGTCATAGAAACACCTCACATCACGAAAGATAAGAAGTTTTCACAAAAAGTTACTTGTATTGTAACAGATTATACTAAAAGATAATAGAATTTTCAGGAAATATGCCGACAAATATCTCTGCCTGTTTTTAGTTGAAGCCAAGCCACACCTGATCTCTCGAGTTAGTGTTCATTTTGCCGAGACAATTGTTCCAAAATGGATCACTGTACTGCTCCACAATGGAACAACTGAGATACGATTGCAGGCAAAAGTTACAGATGAAATAGGTGAGAATGCCATGTTCAACTGTTGGCATCAAACATGCAATATTTCACGAATGTAAGCACTTACATTTTTGGGGGAGTGAATGGTTATGAAAGCTGCGGTAGTCAATCAATTCAAAGAGAAGCTGGAAATCAAGCAGGTTGAAAAACCAACATTGGAACACGGTGAGATTCTGGTACAGATTAAAGCATGCGGGGTATGCCATACAGACCTCCATGCTGCACATGGTGATTGGCCAGTCAAGCCAAAGCTGCCTTTGATCCCTGGACATGAAGGGGTTGGTGTTGTAGTTGAAGTTGCAGAAGGCGTCAAAAACATTAAAGTGGGAGATCGTGTAGGAATCCCCTGGCTCTACTCAGCTTGCGGCGAATGTGAATACTGCCTGACAGGATGGGAGACGCTCTGCAAAGATCAGTTGAATGCCGGCTACTCAGTCGATGGCGGATATGCGGAGTACTGCAAGGCACCTGCGGCGTACGTTTGCAAAATTCCGGACAATTTGAGCTATGAAGAGGTAGCACCGATTTTTTGCGCTGGCGTAACCACGTATAAAGCATTGAAGGTATCCGAGACCAAACCGGGTGATTGGGTTGCCATCTATGGTATCGGCGGTCTTGGGCATGTGGCCCTGCAGTATGCCAAAGCGATGGGACTCAACGTAGTAGCTGTTGACATTCATCAGGAGAAGCTGGAGTTGGCTACCCGATTGGGTGCTGATTTGACAGTGAATGCAATGGATACCGATCCTGTAGCCTTTATTGAAGAGCAGGTTGGCGGTGTACATGCAGCCATCAGCGTAGCGGTGACTGCCAAAGCATTTGAGCAAGCCTATCGGTCCATCCGTCGTGGCGGTACTTGCGTCATCGTAGGTTTGCCAACAGGGGATTTGCCGCTCCCGATTTTTGATACTGTCCTGAATGGAGTACAAGTAAAAGGCTCAATTGTCGGTACAAGAAAAGACCTGCAAGAGTCATTGCAATTCGCTTCTGAAGGTAAAGTGAAAGTCATTTATGAAACTTTTAAACTCGATGATATCAATGACGTGTTCGACAAAATGGAAAAAGGTCAAATCAATGGTCGGATCGTTTTGACAATTGATTAATAGAATTCTTCAACTGTTCAATAAAAAAATCCTTTGAAGGGGGACATTTACATGATTTATGCACAACCCGGACAATCTGGAGCAAAAGTAGAATTCAAAAAACGTTACGATAATTTCATTGGCGGCAAATGGGTTGCTCCCGTGAAAGGAGAGTATTTTGAGAACATTACCCCTGTAACAGGACAGGCGTTTTGCGAAGTTGCCCGTTCATCATCCGAGGATATTGAGCTTGCATTGGATGCCGCACACGCAGCCAAAGGAGCATGGGGCAAAACATCAGTGACAGAAAGAGCGGCAATACTTAACAAGATTGCGGACCGCATGGAAGCAAATCTGGAGACTTTAGCTGTAGCCGAAACGTGGGAAAACGGGAAGCCAGTACGTGAGACGCTTGCTGCTGATATTCCGCTCGCAATCGATCATTTCCGTTATTTTGCCGGTTGTATTCGTGCACAGGAAGGCACCCTTGGTGAGATTGATGGAGATACGGTTTCCTATCATTTTCATGAACCATTAGGAGTAGTGGGTCAGATTATTCCGTGGAACTTCCCCATCCTGATGGCAGCATGGAAAATCGCTCCGGCACTTGCGGCAGGTAACTGTGTGGTGTTGAAGCCAGCAGAGCAGACACCAGCTTCCATCTTGGTATTGGTTGAATTGATCCAGGATTTGCTCCCTCCTGGAGTGCTAAATGTCGTCAACGGGTTCGGTTTGGAAGCAGGAAAGCCACTGGCATCCAGTAATCGGATTTCGAAAATTGCCTTTACCGGAGAGACAACAACGGGTCGCCTGATCATGCAGTACGCTTCCCAAACGATTATCCCCGTAACATTGGAGCTGGGTGGCAAGTCCCCAAATGTTTTCTTCGCAGACGTTTGTCAGAAGGATGATGAATTCTTTAATAAGGCCATAGAAGGCTTCGTCTTATTTGCCCTCAATCAGGGAGAAGTGTGCACGTGTCCATCTCGTGCAATCATCCAAGAATCGATCTACGAACCATTTATGGAAAGAGCACTGCAACGAGTAGCCAGCATCAAGCAGGGAAATCCACTGGATACAGATACAATGATCGGAGCTCAGGCATCCATGGAACAAGTCGAAAAAATCCTCAGTTACATAGACATCGGGCGACAAGAGGGTGCTGAATGTCTGATCGGCGGGGGCAAAGCAGTTCTTGAAGGTGACTTGCAGGGCGGTTACTATATTCAACCTACCGTATTTAAAGGTAATAACAAAATGAGAATCTTCCAGGAAGAGATTTTTGGCCCCGTAGTATCAGTCACTACTTTCAAGGATCAAGAAGAAGCACTGGCCATTGCCAATGACACGTTGTACGGGCTTGGAGCGGGTGTCTGGACAAGAGATATCAATGCGGCGTACCGGATGGGGCGGAGTATTGAAGCAGGACGTGTCTGGACGAACTGCTACCATGCGTACCCAGCACATGCGGCATTTGGAGGATACAAGGTTTCAGGTATCGGTCGGGAGACGCACAAAATGATGCTCGCACACTATCAGCAAACGAAGAACTTGCTCGTCAGTTATAGCCCTAATGCATTAGGTTTCTTCTAAACGGTTCAATGGCAAACGAGCAAAAATTAGTTGCTACTGATGCCGCATTGAAGCTAATAGAACGTCTGCAGGAAAAGCACGGTCCGCTCCTGTTTCATGTGTCGAGCGGGTGCTGTGACGGGACAACGCCGATGTGCTTGCCTGTGGGAGAATTACTGATTGGCGAATCGGATATTTTATTGGGCAAAGTAGGAGAATGCCAGATCTACAGCAACAAAACGCTGGCAGAATATTGGACAGATAAAGAGATTGTATTGGATATTGCGTCTGGTAGGAGTGGAATGTTTTCTTTGGAAGGATCGGAGAGGGTTCGGTTTATCCTTAGCTTCGGTAATCGATAATTGTTGTGATATTTGCCTTGTCTTTCCTGTTGATTCGAGGAAGGGCAAGGCTTTTCTTGTTAAAAATCAGAATGTATTAATCCACCATATATGGTACGATCGGGTAAAAAGAGAGAAACAACATGCTGAACAAAGGTGGACATACGGAAGAGATTTTGAGATGAGATTTCTATGAAAGAAGGAAGTGACTGTATGGACTATCAAAAGTTAAGTAAAGAACTCTCCTATGCCCTGCGACATGCCCCTCATGAATATGAGTTAGAACTAGATGAACATGGATGGGTCAGTATCGAACAGTTGCTATATTCATTCCACGAACAGTCCAAGTGGAGTAATCTTGACGAAAATGATTTACATACAATGATTTCTCAATCGGATAAGAAACGCCATGAGATTAAAGATGGAAAAATACGAGCGCTGTATGGACATTCAGTACCGAGGAAGATAATGAAAGATGTGATGAAACCACCAGACATTCTCTTTCATGGAACACCCAAGAAATTTGTTGCTCTTATTCTAGAACAGGGACTGCTGCCAAAAGGAAGGCAGTATGTACACCTTTCAGAAGAAAAAGAAACTGCTATTCAAGTTGGAAAAAGAAGAGATAATGAGCCGGTAATTCTCAAGATAAATGCGAAAGATGCTTGGCTAGATGGGATTCGTTTTTACCATGGCAATGAGATGGTTTGGTTAGCAGATAGGGTAGATAAGAAGTACATTTCGGAAGTATAAAAAAGGATTTGATGCAATGCCATTTACATTTGCCCATCCACTGTATGCGGCTCCTTTCAAGAGAGTAAAACCAAGGTGGTTCAGTCTTACAGGACTGATTCTCGGAAGCATGTCTCCAGATTTTGAATACTTTTTCATGTTGGAACCTTACCAGACGATCGGACACACACTACAAGGCTTGTTCTTTCAGGCAATTCCGATAAGTGTTTGTCTAGCTCTTTTATTTCATTATGTCGTGAAAAGACAGATGCTGTTTCACTTGCCTTTCAGTAAACAAATCCGACAGAACATAAGCATACAGAGAAAACAGTGGATACTTAACACACTAAATAAGTGGGTAACTTTCATAGTTTCAATTATTATAGGGTTTTTGACTCACATATTTATTGATTCATTTACACACGTCGGAGGATATTTTGTGGTACAAAGCACTTTCCTCCAAAGCAAAGCATTGGGATTACCAACATATAAAATTCTACAGCACAGTTTGTCACTAATTGGATTAATCGTACCGATCTTACTGTTGCTCAATAGAGTAAAAAAAGGTACAGCAGTCCAAAGATTTCAATCAGCTAGTATCCAACAAAAAATCAGATATTGGTTTATTGTTCTGCTGACTACCCTGCTTGTATTGATCTTAAAATTAACAGTCAGCTCCAGTGAAAATAAATTAGGCATAATTGTAGTCGCTCCCATCACTGGATTTTGGATTGGAATTGTCATTTCGTCAGTTGTTTATCAATGGAAAGAAAGAATGAGAGAATAATGATGATACTGGACGTCTGGATTTTTATTGAAGCCTTGTTATTTCATATCGTAAAAAACTTTTTAAACAGTTCCTTTCACCATTACAAACGAATATATGATCATGGTGATATCCCGCATAAACTTAAGCTCTTTTCAAGGATTATTAGTTTAGATCAGTCTGATTCTCAGGCGTTTTACTTCAGAGGAATGACAAAATTTGATTCTGCTGACTTTTTAGGAGCTATTGAAGATTCAATTAAAGATTTCGAAAGAGCGAGTTCAGAGTTAGAGCAGGCAATTACTCACGAAGCATTAGAGGATATAAATACTACACTGAAAATAACCCCTGACCATACTGATGCTATTTTATTTAAACAAATCATAGAGAAGATGGATGCTGAGGAATAAAAAAGGTAGATATTTTTTATGAAAAAGATGGCAATTAGGTTGTTTGGGAGAAAGATTGGAAGACTTACGGGATAAACTGCCATCTGATTATTACATTCGTTTAAGGTATGACTTTACAATAATTATAGAAGCTGAAGGAATCTAAGTGGTTGGGACAAAGATCGATCAACGATTAGTGCTATCGGTATATACAATGTTTCTTCATGATTTCATAGAATACAACAGAAGGGGTTTTTTAGAAAAGGAGTTGTGAAGATGGACTCTGAGAAAAAAAAGAAATTAATAGAACTGAACGAAAGCAAAACCGATTCATATGTTACCACTGTGCTAGAAATATTTGAAATGGAAGATTTTCAATTTGTAAAAAAAGAAACAACATATGACTATTCAAATAACAAAATGATTCGGTATGTTGCATATGTGGACTTCAAAGAAGTAGGTTGGTGGTTTAACGATCTCGATGAAGCAATGATTGGTGCGCTCGTTTATAAACATTACGGCCACTCCTTTTCTGCTACAAATTTTATTAAAAGAACATTGACCAAATCGCCTTCTCTACTCGATCTTATTCCTAAAGACAAAATGGATACTGAAACAGTTGAAAGGCTACTAGATTTAGACTCAGATCAACTACAGCCTGTAATTCCGGAATTGATGGAATGGATGCAAAATATTAATTGGCCAGTAGCTCAGATACTACCAAAAATATTATTAAAATGCGGAAAACGAATCATCCCTGAGTTAAAAAGAATATTAAACTCAGGAGATGATACATGGCAATTTGCATGTATAGGCTGGATTATAAAAGAACTTCCGAATGAAGTGTTAATCGAAATCGTTCCAGAGTTAAGAAGATTAGCTTTTAATCCTAGTGCGAATGAGAAAGAATGGGAGTTTGATCAAGAGGCAAAAGAGTTGCTAGCTCGATTAAACGATATGTAGGTTTATTTCTAATAGGATAAATTTATTTGCCCCCTTCTCTGTCTTCTCCTACTCTAAAACTATAACAGTGTTCATATAGCAGATCACAGCATAGAACCGAGTTTTGAGGAGGACAGATCATGTACGCACAGACCTTTTCAGGAACGATACTCGGAATCGACGGGATGATCGTTACCGTAGAAGTGGATATTTCCAACGGATTGCCGCAGTTCGATGTAGTTGGACTCGGAGGATCGGCGGTCAAAGAAGCCAGGGATCGTGTGAGAGCAGCACTTCGCAATTCCGGCTTTGAGTTTCCCATGCAACGGATAACCGTGAACCTCGCTCCTGCCGACCTGAGAAAAGAGGGCTCTGGGTTTGATCTTTCCATCGCATTAGGGATATTGCTTGCCTCCAAACAAATACCACCACGTGAAAAGAAGACCGTGATATTGGGTGAGATCGCATTGGATGGAACTCTACTACCCATTCCCGGCGTTTTACCGATTCTTCTAGAAGCTACGAAACAAGGCTTTACCGATGTGGTTATTCCCATACACAATGAATCAGAAGCAAGATTAGTCAATGCGACCATTCTCCCCGCATCCACCCTGCATGAAGCTGTCCAACTGTGGAAGGGAGATCAACCAACCTCGCAGCCAACAGTGCATCATGACAATCTCCCTCACTCTCCACACATTTTTATCGAAGACACTCATCATCAAAAAGTATCTCAAGAACAACGAACAACACAGGATTTCGCCGATGTCTGCGGACAAGCTCTCGTGAAAAGAGGCTTGGAGGTAGCGGCGGCAGGATTTCATAACGTCTTACTCATCGGGCCACCTGGATCTGGCAAAACCATGCTCGCTACCTGCATGCCATCCATCATGCCAGAGATGAGCAATGACGAAGCATATGAGACAACCAAGATATACAGCATAGCAGGGCATTTAACGAGGAAAAGCGGGTTAATCCGGGAGCGTCCCTTCCGAGCTCCGCACCATACCATTACGCAAGCCGCATTGATTGGAGGGGGCGCACATAACCCTCGTCCAGGCGAATGCAGTTTAGCCCATTCCGGTATTCTGTTTCTCGATGAAATGCCTGAGTTTCCACGTAGTGTATTGGAGGTGCTCAGGCAGCCATTGGAATCAGGCAAGGTGGCAATTGGGCGAGTGAAGCAGGTTTACTCATATCCAGCTCAATTTCTCTTAATTGGGTCGATGAATCCTTGTCCATGCGGTTACTACGGCTCGGCAAATCAACAGCAGTGTACTTGCCATCCGTCTCACGTTCAGCGTTATCGCTCACGCATTTCAGGACCTTTGCTTGACCGCATTGATATCCAGCTGGAAGTTCCTCGGGTCTCAATTGAACTGTTAGGGGATCGAAAGGAAGAAGAGGCATCTGTAAGTATCAAGAAACGGGTAGAGAACGCCCGACTTCTGCAGCTTCAGCGGTTTTCCCATGGAAAAGAGTTGCCGTTTAACAGCAGAATGAGCTCGGGAGAAATAAGACGATTCATCCAACTGGATCAGGAAGCCAAGCGCATGTTGAAGGTAGCTTTTGAAACGATGGGGTTAAGTGCAAGAGCGTATGATCGAATCTTGAAAGTAGCAAGAACCATTGCAGATCTCAGTGCATCCGATCAGGTAGTTGCTGCCCATGTTGCTGAAGCAATCCGGTATCGTGCACTGGACAGAAATTTGATAAAAAAGGAATTAGGATAAAAGTCCCGGTTATCAAATAATAGGACTGAAGTAATAGAGATTATCTTTTAAAAAAGTATATCTCTTAGGTACTTTACTCTAATTCATATGCTACTTCTTGATAATTCGACAAATGGTTGTATACTCAAGTTAGGTTTTGGAATTAATTTACTTTGTTTACATAACGAATGAAATTTGTAGGGATCTAGTAAAGGGAGGAGACTTATGGCGTTAGTACCATTAGATGTTTCTCTTGTAGGACGTATACTGAACCAGGATGTATTTAGCAGAAGCGGATTACTTCTACTTTCCAGAGGAACGGTATTATCCAGTTCAGAGATCTTTAAAATGCTGCGACAAAAGATCATGTACGTCGACGTAGAGGACAAGAATGAAACATCAACTCAACAAGATGATCCCAATGAAGAACTGAGTAAACATCTACAAAATTTCTATATTGAAAAAGAAGTTTCAGCAGCCTATGTTACCGTTTTGGATAATGCAAGGCAACTTTTTGACGAAATTCGGGAGGATTACATTCCACCGATCAATCAGTTTTCTGGCCCTTTTCTTCCGTTAGTTGACCAAATCCTGAACCAATCGGGAATATTCAGAGCACTGTATGTCCTTGACGGCTCAGAAGGTTATACATACCGGCATTCTATTAACGTAGGAATTCTATCTGCCTTAATTGCAAAATTACTTAGGCTTTCAAAAGAAGAAATTATTCTGATTGGACAAGCGGGGCTGCTTCATGATGTGGGAAAAATGTTAGTTCCCAAAGAGATTCTGATGAAGCCTGGTAAATTAACGGAAGAAGAGTTCGAACAAATGAAGCTACACACCGTTCATGGATATAATTTGCTATCCAAAATGGAGGGTGGGTCTGAAATTTTTGCTGACATCGCCTTGTCTCACCATGAAAGACTGGATGGTTCCGGATATCCGGAGAAGCGGGTTCAAAAAGGTCTTTCCTACTACACACAAATTGTAATGGTTGCAGATGTATTTGATGCCATTTGCTCTGATCGTGTTTATAAACGACGTACATCTCCATTTGAAGCAGCCAATTTGTTATGGAATGAGGCCTGTTTAGGCAAAATTAACGCAGAAATTGCTACTCGTTTCATTCATTTCATTGCAACCTTGTATACAGGCTCACGTGCTGTCCTCAATAGCGGAGATGAGGTGGAAGTGGTCCTCATTTACCAGGATGAACCGATGAGGCCGCTTGTCCGTCGCCATGATGAATACCTGGATTTACGACACCACCGGGGACTTGCCATCGAACGCATGATTGGATAGGGCCTTCAAAAAAATAAACTGTCCTCAAAAAACCCGAGCAGATTCCTGTTCGGGTTTTTCGTCGAATACTTCCGTTTTTTCTTACTAGGCAATGATGGGCAAAACAGAAAGGAACTGGCAAATTTTGGTTGAATATAGGTACTATTCTGATCATTTCTATTTTATAAGGGGGAATCATCGTGAATCTTCGGAAGGGTTTCTATCATAGCACCAAAATCATTGTTTCGCTTACACTGATCTGGGCACTCGTTTTTGCTACGAGTGTTTTTGCCAAGCAGGAGCAGAGAGAAGAAGTCGATTACTTGGCATTAGGAAATTCTCTTGCAGCGGGTGTGACACCGTATAATGAATTGGGGAAAGGGTATACCGATTTTTTGGCTGAGAGAATCGAACGGATTGGCTATCTCGCACATTGGGACAAGCGATATGCCGTACCAGGATATACGACCACCAACGTGCTCGATGATATCAAAAATGATGTAAAAAAAGATACAGATTCAAGTAAGGATGAAAAAGGCATCCGTGAAAATATTCGTGACGCCGAAATCATCACACTGGATGCAGGTGCCAATGATCTGTTAAAGCAAATAAAAATATTACCAGATGGTACTGTCAATGCTGATCCTGCTGTCGTGCAACAGGTTTTGACTCAAATCGGTTCCAATCTTACTTTCATCTCAAGGGAAATTCACGAACTGAATGATGATGTGTCCCTCTATATCATGGGGTATTACAATCCGTACTCGTACCTTCCAGAGGAACAACAGAAACAATTGAAACCAATCCTTGATTTGCTTAACAAGACGATTCAAAAGGTAGCCAAGAATGAAAAAGCGACGTTTGTACCGACAGCCGATGCAATTGCTGAGGATTTTGAGAAGTATTTGCCTAATCCACTAAATATCCATCTAAGTGAAGAAGGGTATGAAGTTGTCGCTGATTTGTTCTGGAATTATGTAATAAAAGAATTCAAGGCAGAGAAACTGCTGATTAGCAAAAAGAGTGTTACGTTAAAAGAAGGTGCAAAAACGCAACTGAAGCTTACAGCAGTATATAAAAATGGCGCTAGGGAAAATGTCACTGCCTTTGCAAAATGGACTACTACGAAAAGCAAGGTTGCGAGAGTAAAGGCAGGTCTGATTGAAGCAAAAGATAAAGGGGAAGCGACTATCAAGGCTCTATTTGATGGTGAACTGATAAAAATACCCGTCACAGTAAAATAAAAGAATGACAAAAAACCCTTTCGAATCAAGAAAATCGATGAATTCGAAAGGGTTGTATCCATCACTGTTTTATTTTTGTTCTGAACAATCGGTAACTCCACAACTTGTAGTATGGGCGCAGCCAGAACAAGAGCCTTGCTTGCTTTTTTTTACGTATCGGTAGATTGTCCAACCTGCGTAACCAAACACGAGAGAGCCGATGAGAATATCAATCATAAAAATTCATCTCCCTTCCATTACGTTAAACCGATTAGCAAGCCTCCACGATAAATAATGAATGAAATCAGGTAGGCTAGAACCAGTGAATAGGAAATCGAAAACAACGTCCAGCGAGTTGAAGCCGTTTCTTTGCGAATAACCCCAACAGTAGCCAGACAAGGAACATAAAGCAGTACAAAAGCCATAAATGAGAATGCTTGCAATGGCGTAAAAAATTGTCCTACCATTCCTGTCAAACTGTCCACATCTGGTGCGTTATAAATAATATTCATCGTTGAAACGACAACTTCCTTGGCGAAGAATCCGGTGATCAATGCCGAGCTTGCTTGCCAGTTGCCAAAACCGATTGGGGAAAGCAGAGGTGCGACGATTCCACCAATCATGGCGAGAAAGCTATGATTCATATCAACATCAAAACCGCCAGGGCCAGCGTAGGAGAGGAACCAGATGAGAACAGAACCCCCGAGAATAAATGTACCCGCCTTGCGAATAAATCCTTTTCCTTTTTCCCAGGTGCTGCGGAACAAGGTGCGACCTTGTGGCAGACGATAAGGAGGGAGTTCAACAATGAACATCGTTGTTTCCTGTCTTAGCAATGTAGAGGAGAACAACTTCGCCAGTAAAAGGGCCAAAACGATTCCGAGAACGTATAGGGAAAGAACGACCGATGCCTGATTTTTTACAAAGAAAGCACCTACGAACAAGCTGTATACAGGAAGACGTGCCGAACATGACATCAACGGGATCAAAAGAGTTGTCAACAGGCGTTCCTTTGGCTGTTCAATGGTACGGGCAGTCATTACTGCTGGCACGTTACAACCAAATCCGATGATCATCGGGATAAAGGACTTTCCATTCAAACCGACAATCTCCATTAATTTATCCATTACGATGGTAACACGGGACATATAACCAGAGTCCTCGATGAAAGAGATCAGGAAAAACAACATAAATATTTGTGGAACGAAGACGAGTACGCCGCCGACGCCGCCAATAATACCATCCACGATCAGGGCATGAGTAAATTCCGATGCGCCCATCGAGGTTAAAAGCGAAACGACCATTTCACTCAGCGGACCAGAAATGAACTCATCCAACAGATCGGAGAGCGGGCTGCCCACCCAATCAAATGTTAATTTGAACATCAGATACATGAACAGCAGAAAGATCGGCATCCCTAAGTATTTGTTGGTCACAATGGCATCGATCCGGTCAGTAAAGGTATGTTCAATCGTTTTTGTTCGCACCAATGCCTGATCAATCACTTCTTTAATAAAGGTCGTTCGAATCTGGCGGAGGAAATGCGGAAGAGAAGATGCAAGTTGCTGCTGTTTCACTTGAAGCTCAACATCTTGGTACAATTCAGCGAGTGTTTTCGCATCCACATATTTTTCCCACTCGGTTCGGACGATCGGATTACCCTCCAGGAACTGCAAAGCTAACCAACGAACAGGAAGAGTCGTATCAGAAGGGAGGTGATTGGCTAAACGCAGTATCGCTTTTTCAACAATCGCACCATAGTAGAGGGTGAGGGGCTGAGTTTGCTTTTTCGTAATGGTGTTTAATTCTGATGAAAGTTCATTACTTCCCTTACCTGTACGCGCAACAATAGGAACGATAGGAACTCCCAATCGCTCTGACAATTTTTTGTGATCGATATCAAGCCCACGATTTTGGGCCACATCGACCATATTTAAACCAACTAACAGGGGTTTCCCGTACTCCAGTAATTGAACAGTTAAGTACAAATTACGTTCTAATTGAGAAGCATCGACGATATTTAAAATCGCTTCGAAATCTTCAGTCAACAAAAACTGACTTGCAACCCCTTCATCACGAGAAAGCGGGTTAAGGGAATAAATTCCCGGCAAGTCAATAAGATGCCCTTGCTTGTTTTTAAGCATCCCTACTTTTTTCTCAACAGTAACGCCCGCCCAGTTGCCAACATACTCGTATGAGCCAGTCAACGTATTGAAGAGCGAGGTCTTTCCTGTATTGGGATTGCCTACAAGCGCTATTTTCATCATACGAACTGCACCTCGATCATGCTTGCTTCATTGCGCCTGATGCCAATGCTTTGTCCGTTCGCCTCTAATGTGAGCGGCCCTCCGAATGGGCTACGGCGTTTCATGCAAATTTCTGTACCTTCCATAATACCCAGATCGATGAGACGCCGCAGTACGATCGAGTTAACCTTGGAAATATCGCAAATGCATACCTTTGTGCCTGGCTGGATGTCGACAAGATTTTTGTATGTTTTCATACTTGCCTCCGAAAGGAAAATGATAATCTTTATCAATGCTTCAGGTTTTACTATATCATGCTTTCAACACGAGTCGTATGACAAAAATCACATTTTTATCCTTCTGGAACGTGGTAAAATGGCTTTAAAACAAATTGTCTCATTATTGTTAAATGTGATCAGATTAACAGATCAAATTAGGTGAAAGACTATACTGTTGCTTAGAGTAAAACGAAGGAGGCTTTTAACTATGAGTTTCGGATGTGGAATTCCAAATGTGAACAATTTACCTTTGAGCCCCGCATTGGCTCGTCTCAAAGAAGAGCATATTCCATTACGTGCACAAATGGACGAGTTTTATCTACTTGCAAAAGACATTGGCGGAGACGAAGCGACAAGTAACTGGGCGGATGCACTTCGTCATTTGAACGAAAAGGCACAGAAGTTTATCAGTGAACTGGATCCTCACTCCATTCGTGAAGAAGATGTTTTGTTCGTGATGATGGCAAAATACATCGGCCGCGAAACAGGACCAATCTCTGTAATGGAATACGAGCATGATCAAGCAAAGAGAAACCTGAAACAATTCACAGAAAAAATGGCTGCAATCGGCGAAACAGTAGAAAAAGACGAAGCAAAAGGTATTGCCTCCCATTTAATGAATGCCTATATGATTTTGACAGAGCATTTTATGAAAGAAGAAAATGTGCTCTTCCCAATGGCTCAACAAATGCTGACTGACGCAGAAAAAGAAGAGCTGGTAGTAAAATTTAACGAGATCAACTAGGCAACCATATTTAATAGAGCGACATGTTCTGCACTATCTGTCAGATATTGACGGATGGTGCAGTTTTTTCGTTTTTTAATCTATCATTTCCAACATTTACATGTTATAAATAATGGTAAGGGATGGTATATGCATGAGCTTGAGACCGTTTGGAATCGAAGTAAAACACTATCAAATGGGGGAAGACTTGGTCTTTCTAGTAACAGGAGGTGTTGCACACATCGGCGCAACGGCAACAGCTTACCTTGTTGATGGCGAAGTAGAAGTAGGTCTTGTTACCGTGCCTGGTCATAGAGAGGACGAACTTGCAGTCGAATTTGCCAGACAAGCATGCCGGAAATGTAACAAATCTGTGACAGTTATTGTTGGTATTCATATTGATCAAGCAACTAAAAAAGATATAGAAACCGCAGTGGTAACGGCTCGAGAGGCTATGGAAGAAGCGCTTTTGCTAATTTGTGACATAGTTTGACAACTTTGTGAAGTGTGACAGAAAACACAGGTATGGGAAAATTATAGGAATATCATAGTAAGTGAAGTACGAATGAAGGGAGGTTTAGTATGAATAAAAATCTTTTGATATTCTTCCTTTGCTTTGCAATCACGTTTGCAGGGGGATATGTTTACTATCAATCCCAGGGTTCTAAGGATGTTGCCAGCGAACCTGCAACTTCTACTCCTGCCAAGGCAGATGAGAGTAAAGCAGAAACGCCTGCAGCACCTGCAGCACCTGCGGCAACTGCTTCTTCATCAGAAGGTCAGATTTTTACAACAAAAGGTTGTATTGGATGTCACTCCATTTCAGCTCTAAACTTGCAAGGTGGAGCAGCTGGACCTGATTTATCCAAAGCATTTGTTAACGTGAAAGATAAGCACGGGGTACCAATTGAAGAGTTCCTCAAGAAGCCGACTTCTGCCGTAATGTCTGGCGTTATTGGTGGTAATCCATTGACAGATGAGGAACGCGAAGCAATTCTGAAAGCGTTAAAACTAGCGTCAGAAAAGTAATTATCTTATTTCTTTGATGAAAATTTTGAGGAGGATTCTTCATGAAGAAGATTGTTCCAATCGTCTCCGGGGTTCTTACGGGGTTCATTGCAGCAACTGTGTTTTTTGCTGGCTCAACTTCCGTAGGTCCTAAAACAACAGCGGAAGACACGAAGATCAAATCTGATGCCGAAAAAGTACACGTACCTTTCGGTAAATTGGATGAGTACTATTTGTTTGCTTCTGGTGGACACTCTGGACATCTGTTCGTCTATGGCGTTCCATCCATGAGAAAGATCCGTACGGTTCCTGTATTCTCCATCGATTCTGCAACGGGTTATGGATATGAAAAAGAAACCAAAGAAATGTTAGGCGGATACACATGGGGTGACTTCCACCATCCGGCATTCTCTGAAACAAAAGGGGAATACGATGGAAAATGGATGTTCGCTACTGACGTAGCCAACAACCGTGCGGCGGTAATGGATCTGAAAACATTCCAGACTATTGACATGATTCAAGCACCGAACGTTGCGGGTCCTCACTGCGCTGCCTTCGTTACTGAAAATACAGAGTACTTGTTCATGCCGACTCGTTTCGCTGTTCCGCTCGAGCGCAAATATGCGTCACTCGATGACTACAGCAAAGAGTTCAGAGGTACATTGTCTGCTGTGAAATTTGATGAGGCGAGCAAAAAACTTTCCATTCCTTGGCAAGTTGCCCTGCCACCTTGGAACTATGACTTGTCCGATGCGGGTAAAGGACCTTCTCATGAGTGGGCTGTTATGACAACCTACAATACAGAAGAAGCAACAACGAACCTGGAAATCAACGCTTCCCAAAAAGACCGCGACTACATTATTCTCTGGAATTGGAAAGAGCTCGAAAAGATGGTTGCTGCTGGTCAATTTGAAGAGGTTGGCGGTTCGAAGGTGATCTTCCCTGAGAAACACAAGGGTGGTATCTACCTGGTACCAGTTGCCAAGTCTCCGCACGGGGTTGACGTAACTCCAGATGGTAAGAATTTTATTGCTTCTGGTAAATTGGCTCCTGCAATGACTGTGTTCTCTTTTGAAAAAGCATTCGATGCTATCAAAAACAAGAAGTTCTCTGGCGAAGAAAAAGGCATTCCAGTTCTTGATTACAATTCCGTTATGGAACGTGAAGTGAACCCACCGAATGCTCTTGGACCACTTCATACTCAATTCGACGACAAAGGTTTAGCTTATACAACCATGTTCATCTCATCTGAGGTAGTTAAGTGGAATGTACAAACCGGTGAAACTCTTGACCGTGTTGCTGTTCAATACTCTCCTGGACACAGTGCTGCAGCAGAAGGTGACAGTGCTAGCCCAGATGGTAAATACTTAGTATCTCTGAACAAAATTGCAAAAGACAGCTATCTTTCTGTAGGTCCATCTCACCCTGAATCCATGCAGTTGATTGATCTGTCTGGAGACAAGATGAGAGTCATTCAATCAGCACCAGTTGACCCAGAGCCTCACTATGCTCAAATGATCAAAGCAGACAAGATCAAGACAACTGAAGTTATTGAGAAGGATGAAAAACGACCTAATTCTGTTTGGAAAGCTGATGATGCACGTATCGAGCGTAAAGGCAATGAAGTACACGTTTACGGTATTGCAATGCGTTCGAAGTTCATCCTTGATGCAAAAGCAAAACGTCAAGACGTTATTGAAGTAAACCAAGGCGACAAAGTAGTCATCCATCTGACCAACATCGATTTGGATGAGGACATTACCCACGGCTTTGGTATCAACAACTTAAACCTGAACTTCGAAATTCAACCAGGTGAAACAAGAACAATGGAGTTCACTGCTGATAAAGCGGGAACATTCCCGATCTATTGCACAAACTTCTGCTCTGCGCTTCACCAAGAAATGACAGGTTACTTGCTGGTAAAACCAAAAAATTAAGAGGTTCAGACTTTGGAAATGAAGCGGGTGTCCATGTGATGCCCCTTCTTTTCCTAATTTAAATAGGAGATGAGTAGAGTGGCACGAAAACTATCACTGACTTCTACTGTGATGATCGGTATTGCTTCTGTACTGATAGCGGTGTCCATCTTTTTCCCTTGGTGGCAAATGAAATTTTTTGCCCCTCAATATCCAGAAGGACTTGATATTATTGTTTACCCTTATAAGCTAGATGGAAAATATGACATTGTAAACGGACTGAATCATTACGTTGGCATGGCTCCATTCAGCGAAGAAACATTCCCAGAGTTGCAGTTCTTGCCTTGGGTGATTGGCGGGATGGCGGTTCTCACCCTTGTAGTTGCAATACTAAGAAAGAAATCGTTGTTGTACGGAATAGTAGGACTCTTCGGTGTAGGGGGAATTCTTGGGCTTTATGACATTAATCGTTGGCTAAAAGCGTTTGGCACGAATCTCGATCCGAAAGCTCCGATCAAAATTGATCCATTTATTCCACCGATGATCGGTGAGAACACAATCGCCAACTTTGTTACTCACAGCTACTTTACCTATGGTTCTTTTCTAATTGGAGCGGCATTCCTTCTACTCGTAATCCCGCTATGGAGGGAACGAAATCAATGAGAAAATTAGCAGCTTTGTGGCTAGGAGTACTTCTTTGGTCAATCAGCATGTCAATCACATTCGCAGAGGAATCGTTGCAAGAGAAGATTGATCAGGCGCAAGCAAATGCAACGATTACTTTGGACGATCGAACGTATGAGGGGAATCTCGTAATCACAAAGCCGCTAACCATCATAGGAAAGAGCAATACCATTATTCGTGGAGATGCGACCGGCAATGTGATCCAAATCGATTCACCAAATGTCCATCTCGATCAGTTGAAGGTGGAGCATGGAAGCAAAAGCATGAATTCACGTGAAGAATATGCGGCAGTGAAGGTGAATTCATCCAATAACATCATTGAGAACATTGAAATTTCGGATTCCTATCAC
>NZ_JBNCMT010000022.1:0-96544 GCF_049846925.1 Brevibacillus nigriterrae | reverse complement strand
TTCCTTCACTTCAAAACCATGTCTTTTTAGATTAATCCGGATAAAATCACGGATCGATTGTTCGTCCTCTAACACGAGTATCTTCATGCTTTTTTCCACCTTGTCTTCCTACCCTTGGTTGTACAGTCGATTCTACATCGAAAATATCTTGATGGATTGGCGAATCATTTCTGGATCTAACAACAGACTGCGATATTGGGTCATCTCTTCAGCAGATAAGCCTGTCGGTTCCTCGGGCATTTTCACGATGAGAACACGGTCGTTATTTTCTCCCAGGATCCATTCTTTCGGATTGTTACTCTGCTTCTGTTCTCCCTTTTTCTTTGCCGCTTCCAGAGTAAATAGCACTGCTCGTTTATTCTTTGCTGCTCCTGTATAAGAAAACTGGATTTGTTCCAGGTTGGTTTCACTCTTTACTTCCACTGTATAGTGGTTCAGCCACTTCTGTGGAATAGTAAAATCGATCCCAAGAAGGTAGTTTGTATAGTTTTCTTGCACCACTTGCCATTCATTGTTTGGCTTCCACTGGTTCCATGTACTAATCCAAGGTATAGCACTCATGGCAAGGTCTTCTGAATCAAGTGGCTCCGTTAGAAAACCAATCTCGATGATCCCGTCACCATTCACATCTTTGCAGTCTAACGCGTATGCCTTAAATGCAGTTGTTTGCCCGCTTGCATCCAGCAAGACATTGACAAGCTTGCCATTCTTCCTGACAAACAAATCGGTGAGTGCTGAGTGAGCCCCTGTCTGGGAATCAATGAACAAACCTTGCTGGTCTTGTGCTGCCTTACCAATGAGAACCTGTGAAAACCCATTGACACTACCATCGAGAGACAAGGTATCGGTTTCTTTCATCTGGTTTTGCTGGTAGGCAAAAATCTTTCCTTCTGCCGTCATATTATCGCGATCATGTAGAACGATGGCTACGTCTGCTTGAGAATCTCCTGTTATCTCTCCAATTCCCATTGCCGTATACGAATGCTGCCAAAGTAGTGTTATTTGGGAGACCTGGGGAGTAAAAACGGTAAGTTCCTTATTCATCCCTTCCCCATTTGACCAGCCTACAGCGATCTCCGGAAGACCATCACCTGTCATATCCTGAAAGATCACTCTCTCCAGCTCGTCTCCCTTTCCCTCATGCTCGCTCACTTTTTTCCATGCATCACCTGTTTTTTTCATCACAATCATGCCATTGGATGCACCTTCATAAGAAGATGTTGCTTTACGCTCGTAAAATGCGACAATCTCATTTTGACGATCCTGATCAAGGTTGACGGAAAACAAAACGTCTTTTTGCTCCGTTAGGGCTGGCATCGTTAGTTGTGCACCTTGTGGAATAGACTCTTTCATCACACGCATCAGCTCTGCCTGTGTATCTTCAATTGCCGGTGGTTTCATCATTTGACCGGGAGAGACTGCTTGACACCCACTCACAAGACAAAGTAGGAGCCCCACTAATCCACTCTTCCAAAAAAACGTTCGATTCACTAGCCTTCACTCCATCCATACTTCATGTTCATTGCTTGCTATCAAAGATACCCTGACTTGAGACGTAAAGGGTTACAAAATGGTTACATCTAACTAGATAGTGAACTGCTGGTAAAAACCTGTTACAATGATTGGAAGGCCCAATTCAGGGCCTATTTTTACAAAGGAGGTACTTTTTTTATGAAAAATGAAAAATTTATCAAACGCTGCTTGGATAACCAACAGGGAGGTGAAATCTATTATGAACCATAGTATCGTCAGTGGAACTCGTAAGCATTTGGTTAATCAGCTTTTGTTTTTTGATGAGGAACAGTCCAACTTTTTACAAGATTATTTCCCTGACCAGGGAAAAGAAAAGCAATCCATGGAAAGATTCATACAACAATACTCACAAACATTGGAGAAACTTCTGGCAATGGACGATAGTTATTTGGCCCAGTCCTTATTATCCGTTGCCTTATTGGGCAGCAGCGTAAAGGTTATCTTTCAAGATGATGGATTAGAAGAGCAATTTACGGTTGTATACCCTACTGAGATTGATCCTGACAGGAACCGGATCTCTTTGTTATCACCCATCGGTCGACAATTACTGTTGGTTTCTCCAAATGATAGCATAGTATTAAAAACCCCTGTTGGGGAGCAAAATGTTCTTATTGGAGAAATTAATTTTTCATATATCGGAGGCTTTTTGAGGAATTAGTATGTAATTTTTGAAGATGTGAAGAGGCAGGGGATAAATCCTCTGCCTTTTTCACTCTTTTTTGTCCACCGGTGATGTAATCAAGAGTTAGAAATATGGAAAAAGTGAAGATCAGATGATCCAGCCCGCCAAGCAAGTAGGTAAGCGTAGCGATTGTGCCTCCTTTGACGGTGGTTAATATTCCATCATGTTTCAAACCATTACCTCGTCTACATTGATGTAAAAATAAAAGCAAGCCATGTTCGGGTAAAATTACACCCAGCTCACTCCTTTGATTCCTGTTATTTCTTCTACCAAATATTCCTCAATCTCAACCAGGCTGAACCCGACACTGTTACAGCCATTGCAATTCCCTAGCATTTTAATCTGTACCCAATTCTTTTCAATACCTACATATTCAACATCCCCACCGTCCTTTTGAAGGTAGGGTCTTATTTTTTCAAGACAATCAATCACTTTTTCTTCAATATTTACATTACTTTCTGCTTTTTTTCTTTCTGAATGCTCTTTGTTGACTTCACTAACACTGCATCCTCCTATGGGTGGGACAAATTTGGCATTTTTATCTTCATATATGTTTACATCGTTATTATCTAGTGGAGAATAAGTAAAATCCTTTTCCATAATAACCCCTATACCTTTGAATGAGTGGCACAATCACACGAATGGAGATTGACCCTCTGCTTTCCTCTCAATGAAATGATTAGTTGTCTTCTCTCTGTATCGATGTAGTAATGTCTATTATTACGAGGCTCCATAATTAGCAAATACAATTCTGGTCCCAACAATCGTATTGCTTCATTTTTGGTTTCTTCATATTCATCAAGGTATACTTGAGTTAGCTGTTGGAGAAAATCTTCGAGATGAAAGCGATCCGCCTCTTCACTCGTTTTGTTGATATACGATAAAAAGAGATTTTGATACGCGGTTTTTTGAAAAATCAAATAATTAATCCTCCGGCATACTTCAGCATTTGCTTCAATAAAGATTCTTTCTTCCTCTTTCAAATCTAAAACCAACTGCATTAATTGATCCTGTGCATATAAAATCATTTTAATTTTTTCCCCCTTTGCAGTAGTTCTGCCTTTGCAATTCTCGGAACCGTTGGAAAATGATAATAGGGGCTTCCCTTGATGTACTTATTGCCAGAGGTGTCAGTGTGCAAATATTGTTTGACAATGTTATATTCGTCGTCCATTTCTACAATAGATAATGTAACCATACCTCTCCACGCATTCTCATACGCTTCAATTGCTTTATCTTCGTCTTGTACTTCAAATAGATACCTTTTTCGCTTTCCGTTATGTCGATATGTTTCATCCACTTCCAAAACATAATTGATCAGCATACCATTTTCCCCTTACCTTTTATCCATATTATCAAGAAGGAGGGGGTGGCCAATCCCCCAAAAGAAGCCATCAATAATCTTTTTGTTTCAGCAATGGAAACCAAAACCTATGCCTTAATATTTTGTGCCATCAAAGTTCTTACGTAATCGATTGCCGAGTTGATATCATTGGTCTTTACAATTTTATCTGCACCCACACTATCTGTTCTTGCCGCATTCATCGCTTTCACGTTATCAAAGAATTTTTGAGCATGCTCAAGCAAAACTGCGATGCCTTGTGCCGGAGTAGTAACATAATTTGGTTGAGGAATCACCTTGCCACGTCTGCTTAATTCACCTTTTATCGATTTCAATAAATCATTAAAGTCTGTTTGGGTAATATATCCCTTGTTTTTGATATTGTTGCCCAGCGTTGAAATGAAGGAAGAGGCAGATGTAGAGGTACATCCGTTATTACAATCCCCTGAGCAAGTTCCCGTGCATGACCCGGTGCAACTACCAGTACAGCTTGTGCATGTACCCGAGCAAGTTCCAGAACATCCACTGCATCCTCCTGTACAAGTCCCTGAGCATGTACCCGAACAGCTGCCCGAACAACCGCTGCAGCCTCCTGTGCAGGTGCCTGAGCATGTACCCGAACAGTTGCCCGAACAACCGCCGCAGCCTCCTGTGCAGGTGCCTGAGCATGTACCCGAACAGTTGCCCGAACAACCGCCGCAGCCTCCTGTGCAGGTGCCTGAGCATGTACCCGAACAGTTGCCCGAACAACCGCCGCAGCCTCCTGTGCAGGTGCCTGAGCATGTACCCGAACACGTTCCAGAACAACCCGTTCCACAACTACTTGTGCAAGTTGTTGAGCAGGTGCCCGTACAGCCTGTGCATATCCCTGAACAACCACCCCCACATGTACTGCTACATGTACCTGTACAACCAATACAACCATTTTGTGATGCCGAACCACACATACTATCGCATGTACCACTACATGTACTACAACTAGCCACCATATTGTTATCCCCCCATAAGAAAACCCACCCGACACAAGCTATCACTGGCGTCGGGCGGGGCCCCAAACTTGTAAATTCTTAATCTAATTTAAAAATTCAATCAGCTAAATCGATTGAATTTTATCAATAGCCTTTTTAATTAGTTCAGATTCGCCTTGGAGAATGGTAAATTTAACAATTTTATCGTAAAACATGTATTCCAGCTTTTGATCCTCCGCAAAATCATAGGTTTTATTCAAAATGTTCTCCAGTATGGAACTGATATTTTCCTTAACATCTCCCAGCTCGATTAACTGCAACCGTAAGTAATCATGTACGTAGATATTGTCTGGGAAATGACTGACAACCTTCTGTAAAAAATCTTTGTTTTGATCACTGATCAGTTCAATTCGTTTTCTCAACTGTTCAACTACCAGCTGTTTTTCATAGTTGTTAATGGCTTCATTGGCAAAAATACTTTCAAGCTCATTGACGATCGTTTCATCCAGAGCATCCAGCTTCAAATTCAGGTTTAACAAACTCACCAAAAATTCCCTATTTTCTTGCAACATCTTTTCATTCCTCCTATTTTTTAATTACTGTGTTTTGCTAACTCAGAAAGCATCCAATACTCGTCTTCATCAACCAGTTCCAATCCCCAGGCTAATGGCATATTCATCGGAAACCTTTTAGCGAGACCCAAACGTCTGTATAATCGATTCCAAAAATAAACGTTTGCCAAAACCCTGGCACGGTGCATTTTGCAGGAAAATGTAGCTTTCTGATCCGGATTCCCGGTGAAATCGTAGTTAAAAGCTGTACAACCACCACATCCAGATGCCACCTGGCAATCCTGGCATTTGGGCGGACTCTGAGAAGTCATGGTAATATTTTTCAAGCGGTTTAACCAACGATTTTTTTCTTTGGACTCCAACTCGGTAAAAATATCGCCCACGATCTGTTCTTCTCTGCGGAAGAGAGAATATTTCAAAAATCTGAGGCAGGGTGAGCATTTTCCATCTACACTGATTGCCAGCATTTCTCCATTTCCCCCACAATAGTTGTTATTATTGACTCTTGGGGTTCCAATACTTTCATCGAAAAATGAAACAAAATGTGTTTTGTATATCTCCTTTTCAATCATGATGTCGGCGACTTCTTTTAACTTTTGATAGAGTAATCTGGCATGATGAATGTTCCATCCTTTTTCAAAAACGACATTCATCATTCCACCTTTCAGTCCGAGATCCCATAAGTTTTGGATGGCTTCCACTAAATGTTGGATATTAAACGGAGATACTGTCATTTTTGTGTAAACATTCCCTAAACTAACGTTTTTCTTAACAGCTTTCTCTACGACATCATAACTGCCTCGTCCGTCATGAAAAACACGACATGCATCATGCAAATCCTTGTTGCCGTCAATGCTGATCGACATACTGACTTTTCCGGGATTTCTTTCCATGAACCTTTGTACCTTATTGCTAAGGAATAGTGTTCCGTTCGTGCTAACACTGATCATATAATTGGTGAACCACGGGTGTTTCAATTGAAATGCTTTGAACTTGAAGTATTCTACAATGTAATCCATGAGATCAATTTCAAGTAAAGGCTCTCCGCCGATGAAATCCAAAATGACCCCCTGCGATTCATCGCCCCAATACCCGTTTATTTTTTCCTTGTCAAAAATGAAATCGACCGCTTGTTTGGCTACCTCTTTGCTCATTCGCTTCGTGGTTTTATGAGTTTCATAACAATAGGTGCAGGCCAGATTGCATTGTTCTGTAACGATAAACGTAATGTTTCTTGCAACAATCCCTCTTCCTTCCCGATTGTCACTTGAACAGGCTGAATTGGCTAATGTTGAAAAATGATCTCCCCACTGCTGGAAATCGGATTCCGTGATATACAGTCCATTTTTTGGCATTTATATTCCGATCCTCCTACAAGTTCATGATGAGCATTTGAACCCGGTAAATTCCCTGCGTATTTTTACATGTTTCCAGCGCTTTTCCTACTACAGTTCCTGGTAAATAGTTTTCTGCTTTCATCCCTACACCAGGTATATCCGAGGCCGTGATTAAGTCACCTTCCTCGATGTCTCCAATTACTTTCGTAAAAACACGACCGGATATTCCAATAGGAGTATATTTATCGTAATTTTCTTGCGGCGATGTTTTGTTTTCTCCACCCAAACAAATGCCAAATGTATCTGAATGGACGCCAACTACACGTTTATCATAAGGTATGGAGCTCTTTTCCACATTGCCGTAGACGGAAACAAGGATATCGCCAGGTTCACTGGGTTCCTTATGTTCAAATAACTCTGCCAAGTCGTTATAGACTGCACGATAAAGTTTTGCATCTGCGTCAATGATCGTGTATGTCGCACCATCGTTATTGGCAATTTTCTTTAACTCTGTAGTTTTGTTCATCGTTGTAGTCGCATCCGCTCGTACTACTTGTGTTAAATCTGCCTTGGTAGTTGGATTAAAGTTTCCTGAGTGCCAGACTACTCCTAATTTCTTTTTTCTGTCATTTGACGTGATCACAGCGCTAGCATCCGTCGCAAAATACCAGAGCAAGCATTTTGCTTCTGCTGTAGACTGCGTAGTGGTAGTCTTCACCAGTCCGTCACTGTCCAAGTATATAAATTGTCCTTGAGTAGCGGCTAATGGCAGTGAACTGGCAGCCACTTCAAAACGAACTCCATTTACGTAAGCGATACCGGCCGTATAGTTAGCAGTGAGACCACTTGCGGAAAACGAAAGACCCGAAATAACCGAACTTCCGACCACATTCTCTGCCAAACTCTCCACAAGCTTATGAGCATCTTCAATCCCTTGTTCAAATTTGTTTGCCCGTGTGGATGTAAACTTGGTGCCTTGCTGTACGATATTACCTGTTGTCGGATCGATGATGTGATCAATCCAATTTGTCTTTACATACGACACTATGAGCTCACCTCAACTTTCACTTCAAGTTCAAATGCAATTAATAGGCCACTGTCGCCTTTTTTAATGTTCAGCGATTTAGTGGCAAGTGTGTTTCCGCTACTATCTAAGAGTGAAACGGTTTGTATTTGACCTTGCGCCTGAATATCATCCAGGTACACATATTTCGTGACCTTGAATCCAGATGAAGTCGTCTTGAAGATTGGATAGGACTTCAACTGGCCGTCGACATTCACCAGAGCTTTATTGATGTGATTGCTTACATCGTTTTGCAAGAGCTCCAATAATCGATTTTGCACAATTGCCAATAGTGGCACCTCCTTATTCCACCATGGAATAAAATTCATTCGTTAATGGATAGTTAACATTGTGTGTACGTGCTGCGCTCTTAAGCGCAATTGATTCACGATAAATTCGACCTTCTAAGCCATCCTCCGGGTAAAATGTACCGCAAATTGGATAATCCACCTCAAAGGAACGGACGTATGCATTGACGATCACCGCACCCCCGGATGACTTTATCAATGCTTGACTACCTTGGACGTGAACGGGCCGTATTCGTTCAAAATCTCTTTCAAGATCAATCAGATATACTGGCATGATGTCCGAAAACTCAAACATGATTTCTCTGGTAACAAAATTTTCAGTCACCTTGTCGAGCTTTCCAGCAATCACTCCCATTTGCCGTAGAGTCTCCATGGAAAAACTGGATTTGGCGAGATTTTTATTTTGAATCCCCTTTCGTCTTTCTTGCTGATTGCCCATCTGTGTATCCCCGAAGAAAATCCAATCCCAGGTATCCAAGGAGTAGGTGGCAAAAGGCAGTACCATTTGCTTGCTTAGATCTTGAATGACCTCTGATTGCTGAAAGACCTCTTGTCCAGAGCCTTCAAAATAGTATTCTGCTACTTTGTTCTCGTACCAGTAAGGTGGCAATCTTTCACGGTATTTTTCTTCGATCATGAAGTCACCCCCAGCATCAGTACGGATACAGCATTATCTGGTACTGTTAGATTTGATGTTCCTCCATTTAAGGTAAATTGAGAATAGTCTTGAACTCCATCAACCAAAAAGAGAGCACCAAGTTGTTGATACACAACTAATGCTCGCCCTTTCAGGTAATTGTTTATTCTCTTCGTTATCAATGGAAGGACGGCTGCCTGATCCGAGCCCGGAAGAAGTTTTATTTTCACCGAAATATTTACTGCGAAAACAACAGCGGGATGCACTTGCAGGTCATGTAGAGCGATGCGCTTGTTTTCCATTATCTCTCGTACCTGTTGAGCAAATTCGGGTGTGGAAGGCTGTCCGTTACTATCCGTAATATAGACATCGATGGATAAATCATGGCGTTTTTTCTCAATCGCGACCGCACCACCCACTCCGGAAATTTGTCGGGCCCATTGTTCATAATCGATTCTTCGACCGTTTCCTTCTTCCAACCTTGCCCTTTCGATGAGACGCATTCTGTATGCCTCATCTGTTTCGTTCGTGTTACGTGCAAGACCGATCAGAAACCCATGAGCATCCAGATATTCCCCATCAGCCCAAGGCACGAACCCTTGCAAAAAAGCATATTCCAAAAGCTGTTGCTGCTCGCTAATCTCTGCTGCTATGGGAAACAACAAGTCATAAAATATTTCCCCTTCTGCCGTTGCTGGGGCTGTTTCGCCTCTTTTTTCTGCCATAGCCGTCAAACGATTGACCATGCGCTGGTAAATCTGCTCGGGTGTCTCACGTAATATCGGCATTTCCGGCTTTTCTAACGTTGCCATACATTCACCTCTACTCTCGTTTTTCCTCGAACACCTTCGATGGCAACTGTAAAGACCACTTGCTCATGCTCAAAATGAATATCTGTGACTTCTGCCTGCTCGATCTCACTATGCGCTTCCAGTGCTTCTTCCACCTGGACTTTGATGGCAGGCAGAGACAGTTGATTACGAAGTTTACCGATGTCATCAAGAAAATCAACACCCATACGTTCAGAATAGATACTGTATTGAAAGCGTTTGGTGTTAAGGATTTTTTTTGCGACTTCTTCCAGATATTCTGCATAGGTCAATGTCTTCAGAAAACGTCCATCTAATCCTGTGACGAGCTGTTTGTTCTCCCAGTTGAATCGATAGGTCCAGGGAATCGCACCTGCCACTCCTAGCAAAAGAACCCCTACTTCTTCCTTCTCAAAGTCAGGAAACATCCTACTCCACCTCACCCAAAACGAGATACTGTCCGTTTGTACAACGCAAAAGAGCAAGACGTGTCCCTACCTGCTCAGGCTTAAAAACGGTACCTTTAAATAAAACGAGTTCCTCCTGCTGCAAAGGAATCGGATCTTCATCCAGCTTGATACTGACAGGGCTGTGAGATTGCAAACTGCCAAATTCGATTTCTGTATTGGTAATTCCGTGTTTTGCCCCTTCCATGATTCGTGACAAAGCTTGATACAACGCTACTCCCTCCTTTCCAATTCCAAATCCATCGTATACTGATCCTGTCTCCAACGAGTACGGCAGGAGGTGACGATCCAATCCGTAATGGTTTTTCCGTCTTTCTCCGCAATCTTGATCGCCCAGCCCGAACGAAGAAAGGCAGCTTGAGGATTTTCGTGCATAACGGTAATCGAGCGTGTCTTGGTCAGCTTTGACAATTTACTTAACTGACTGCTGGCAAGAGTACCCAGATTTTTTTCTTCTCCGGCATCGATTACTTTTTGCATGCGACCATATTTTTTGATCAAATCTCCATGCTCTTTGGTTACACTGCTTTCCACCTTGTCATCTGCATACCTCTCCACGGTAACGACAGTATACAGCTCTTCAATGCTCTCCCCGTTGCTGCTTGCAGACAACATCCCCGCTCGAAACAACGGAATTTGTGAATTGCCCCCCTCAGGAATGACGGCAAGCTTGTCCCGCCGATGGTCGAGGAAATAACGTATGCCCTTTTGCTCCCAAGCTTTTTCGGTAAGGGTCGAATACAGATTGGCATAAGATTGTGCTGACATTCGCTCGTTGACTTGAAACCCAAACGAAGGAACCGAAAATGAAATGCCTGTAGCCCGGATGATTCGTTCCAGTTCCTTACCTGCATCTCCTTTTACAAGAATCCGTGAGGTCTCATTTTTCTGTAGGTACCAGGAGAGCTCATAGGCTGTGGCCTGGACACCACCCGCTATTTCATCTCGTTGAAAACGGACGATGGGCCCATGAAAAATCTGTTCTGCTTCCTGTAACTGCCCGGTAAAGACCATAAGAAAACCCGCCGCTTCAAGCGCTGGCGGGTCATGAATATACACTTCGCACGTTTGTGCTATCTGTCCTCGGGAAGAGGACCAGGAGATGTCTTTTACCGCTGGTGTCAGGTCGATGCGAGTGGCATCTTTTCCATAGATGACTTTCATCTGTGGCCCTCCTTTCTATTCGTCCAGATTTTTCAATCGCAATTTTTGTTCGATTCTTTTCAACTGCTCATCTTGCAAACTTTTACTAATCTGCACAGTCTTTTTTGGACTTGTTTTTCCTGTGGTATTGGGTCGCTGCTTTACCTGCTTGGAAATGACGGCAGCCGGAGCCAACAACTGCTTGGAGTTGGACCAGGTGATAAATTCCTCTTTGATAAAAAGAGGAAACTCGATGGAACCGTGAAAATCAGCGTTCATTCCCGAGAATTTGCCGTCACAGGGGCCAACAAGCACGTTCCAGGCAAGATTTAGTTCATCAATCGTGAGTAGTACTGGTTTTCCTGAGAGCCTTTCCAATCCTTCCAGCCATGCTCTCGGACCTTGATAGCCCTCAACTTCAATCAGTGAGGACTCGATATTCCCTGGGAGAAAAAAATCGAATGAGATCGCCTTGGGACGCATGGCTGAGATTTGATTTTTAGTTACCAGGGTAATCGAGGTTTGCGATTCGATGTCATTTCCATACCCTTTGAATGAAACCTCACCAGGTGTCACGGGGAAGGTCAGACGATATTGGCCTTGCAATCGGATCATACGATCACACCTCCCTGCGTGGCGCCGCCTTTCGTTTCATAGGCGTCAACAAACGCTTTTTCAATAATACGCTTGATTTCATTGCTGATCGAGGGATCACGCAATAAGCGCATCATTCCGGAAACATCCTGCAACACGCCATCTGCTTTCAATGTGATTGGCATGGATTGTACGGTCAAAGAAGTTAGTTTGTTTTGACCTTTTGTCGGTTTTGTCGGGGCAACAGGCTTAATTGGTTGACTTACCTGCTCTGCATTCACTTTTGGGATAACACGAGCTGGATTAACAGGTCCCCGAAATGATGGATGGTTCTGATTAGATTTACCCGTCAACCACTGCTTTGCCTTATCATAAAGGTAACCGCCACCTGCTGAACCAAGAGCGGTTCCGGCCACACCGCCTATTGCCGTACCTGGACCTGGTACTATAGAACCAAGCGCCGCTCCTGCTGCACCGCCCAACACTCCCCCTACAGTTTCTGCTCCCAAACGCAAGAGGGCATCCAGTTTGTTATCTGATGTTAGTACCGAGCCAGCACCGATAACAGTACCGATTAAGGGGAGTTTCTTTAATGCGCCTTTTCCAAAATTCTTAATTGTTGCTCCAGATGGTAGCCAGGATTTTGCCTTTCCAATGAGGTTTCCAACCGTTTCACCAGATGGTAGCCAACCTTTTGTCTTTCCTAGCAGGTTTCCAACTGTTTCTCCTGATGGTAGCCAGTCTTTTGCCTTTCCAAACAAATTTCCAACTGTTTTACCAGATGGCAGCCAGTTTTTTGCCTTTCCAAACAGATTTCCAATCGTTTTGCCTACTCCACCCAGACGAGTTTTTACCTTATTCATTACAGACTCTTTTGGTTTTGGTGAAGTATCTCTCCCAGTAGATTTAGGCTGTTGAGTTATTGATTTCTGAATTTTCTTGCTATTATTCGGCTGATTCGGCTTTCCTCCACGTCCGGTTGGAGGTTGCTTTTTATTTTTCCCTTTCCCTTTTCTACCTTTTCTTTTTCGTTTCTGCTTTTGTTTCTTGTCATGTTCTGACTTTTCACTTGTGCCATCCGCTTGTCCATCACAGCAACAGCAATTGCATTGACAATCACAACCTCCAGTAGGCAACATGGGGTCTATATCTGTAAATCCACCGATATCGCTGTCATTCTGATCTTTCTCAGCAGGAATAAGGTTTTCAATTGTTAGCTTGGCGTAGTTGAACAGGTCGTTTTTTAGGTTTTTCACGGATGGCAATATGTTGCGAGCCTTTCCGCCGATGTTGGCGAAAGGTTTTAATTTGCTGCCAATCCCGTTTTTGAACTTCTGCATGAAAGATTTCTTTTGGTTAGGTGGACTGACGTATTTTCTGCCGGTACTTGAATATTGGAATTTTTTGGGTATATCATACTTTTTGCCACCTCGAGTTTGGCGATGTTTTTTCACTTTTTCCCTTTTTACCTGTGTTGATTTAAAATCTGGAGGTTGCTTTCTGTACCATTCCATAATTTCTTGATAAGTCTTAGCATCAATAACGAACTTTCCATCCGATTCACTATATTTTGCCACTCTTTTTTTACCATGTTTAGTTAGTAAGTGTACGACAGCAGTTTTATTCATCTTTTCTGGATCAGCAATTAACTCAGGAAATAATCCATCTTTACTTACCGTATAAGCATTTCCTCCATATGGAGAAGGTAAGTTTAATTCCTTGAATATTTTTATAGCTCCAGGGAACATTGTTTCGGCGAATTTATACATTCGACTATTCAATGGCCTTTTATAATTTTCTGGTTTTTCTGTTTCATAACTAATAGCAAATGCCATTGTCTTCCCAAAATGTGTACTGCCAGAATAATTAAGAGCAAGTCCTTTATATGCTTTTGGGAAGGAATCCAAATCGCTTACATCTTGGGCTTGTGCCACAAACCCACGTAATTCTAGTTGCTTTTCTGCCTTCTCCTTTACTCGCCTCTTAAGAAGATTATTAATCCTAGCTCGAAAGCTTTGCCTTTCAGAAACCTTAAAAAGCCAATCTACTGCATGAGCATCAACAACCTTTTGAATCTTCGTTCCTTTTTTTACTTTTGGAAGAGAGGCTAAAACATCCAAATGGATCTTCATTTCTTCTTCTGTCATTTCCTCTTTCTTGTTTACTAAATTAAGAATATACTCAGGTGTTATCCCCTTCTGTGCAAGAATTTGCTTAATGTCAAGTTTATTAGCACTACCAATATTAAATAGTTTTTTGAAGAAACTCTTTGCCATCCTTTCACCTCCATTTTCAATTCTGAAACACCGATATTGACCATTTAGAGGAATAAAAAAAAGCCCTGACTCTCTTGGAGCAAATGGCTTTTTAGAAAAAAATATTGTTTATTCATTTATGTTCGGCTCGGGAAATCCCCAAATCGGCCTTCTTATCGTCCAGATACGGTCAACTTGATCTCTTTTTACCCATCTTTCATACTTGCAGCTATCATCTATGTTTGGTATTTCAATTTTGTTCGATTTTTTATCCTTGCTATCAACGGTAAACCATTTTTCTAACATTCGCAGTACAAATCCGTCCTGTTTTTTGACTTCGGACCGCTCAGCTTCGATTTCTTTACAAAAATCCATGCCATACAGAAGGATATTATTACCTACACTGTCTATAACCGAAACGGTATTACCTTTATATTCGGCATAGTTATCATAATAATAGATGGCGTCAATATCAGACTTGTCCACAAACTTTAGGTATTTATTATAATAGGGAACAAATCCAATAGCGGTTAAAGAAGGATCATAGCTATATAGCTCAAACCGATCTGATTCCCGTTCCACTATAAACTCCATGCCTTTATAAAGTGCCCAGATTCCAGTTTTCAGTTGATTCTCTGGCAAAGGAAGATCCTCTGTTGGAGTTCTTGCTGCCCAGATGCAATCTACTTCCTCTCTTTTGACCCATTTCTCATATTCTCCCCGATCAATTTGGTTAAATCCAAATTTTTCACAATCTTCGCCTATACCATATAATAAGAGACAATCTTCTTTCATATCAGAGAGATGAAATACTCTTTCTTTGTATAGAGCTTTGTTATCAATATAATAAATGGAATCAAGCTCAAATTTCTTTACCTTCTTGCTATAGACTCTATCTAAATTCAGCTTAAACCCAAGATGCATCAAAGAGGGGTTTCTTACATATAACTCAAACTTTTTTTGAGAATGTCTGATTACTCTAACCTCCTCGCCTTGATAGAAAGCCCAATTACCTCTATTCATGGTTTTCACCCTCTCGTACTAATCATTTCACAATCTGCGAAAACGCTCTCCGAACGCAATTTCCCAAATTTAGTATACCACACCAACTGGAAATATTTTCTGCATCCCCACCCCTTTCCCCAACGCCATCTGCCCGCTCGGGAAAAGAGAGAAGACTAGTCGAACGCCTTCTCCATCTCTTCAATTTCAATCAGTTGGCAGGCGATGATAAACAGTTTCTGCTTATATCGATCAACTGCGTATTCAACCAGATCCTCAGGACGGCCTCGGCCGTTTAAAAAAGCTCGGCAGATGTGAGAGGCTTCGCCGTCGGATCGGATCAGTTTTTTGCTTCTTCCACAAGCTCTTCTTCACTCTGCTCCTGAGAAATCTCACGGATGGCATTAAGCAGCTTGGCGTATCCTTCCATATCATGGTCAAACAACTTGGCGGGAAGGTCATACTTATCCACCGCTTTATAAGCTTTCTGCAGATCTTGATTGTTCCACTGGAATTCATGCTCAGTTGCTTTGACAATACGTGCATCGTTGTAGCGGTACCAGTCAAACTCTTCTCCTTTATCTGCCATACGTTCGCATGTACGCAGTTCTGTTAAAGTAAGCGAGCGAACGGACCAGACTTCACCGTCAATTTCGACCGTCATTGTTTTACGAGCTGCTTCATCCTTGGCTTTCGCCAGGTATTTTTCCAATTTACTCATCGATAGATTCTCCTTACTCTACATAGTCAGGAAACTTAGTTAAGAATTCAGGGTTGTCGTTGGTTTTGCCGCGAATTTCATATGTTCCCTTATCGTTTCCTTCTGCTTTTGCCTGAAAAATTGTCAATTCTTCCGGAACCAACCGAATGTTTGTAAACTTGACAATCTCCTTATTATTGTCATCACTTTCCTTATCCAGATGTTCGCCAAGAAGCATCGGAATAATTGGTGTTTTTCCAGAGGTAATTTGGTCAATAATGAAGTATTTCAAGCTTGCGTTTTGCGTAGGCAATGTCAACGTCAATTCCGTATGATAGGAAACGATGTCTTCCATTTCACCCTGACGCAGACGATGTACCGGCTCCGTCTTGATTTTCATTACCGCTTTTGCCTCTAACAGCCCCGGAATCGGGTCACCCTTTACGTCATATACCTGACTGTTTTTCAAATAAAGATTATGTGCCGCCATAATTAGAGCACCTCCCAACCAATAGTAAAGACTTCAATTGCATCCAGCGGCTGTGCGCTGACTCTGAAGTAGGCAGTATCGCCGAAGCTTTCCAGATCTGGGCTCTCTGTGACATTTGCTCCAGCAGCCAATGCGGATTGGCGAACACGCTCATCAAGATAGGACTTTGCTGCAGCGATAAAGGTAGCTCGTCCGATATCATTATTGCTCAGCTTGCCTTTGTACTTTTTGCCTACACTGACCAGATCGTTCATCACCTGATCAAGCGTCATGGAGACACGGATTTTGCCAAAGTCCTCTCGTTCGCCTGTATGCAGGACGGAAAGCGTATTAACAGCAGATTCAATGATGTAGCTGTAACCATCACGGGTCGCCATCAGGACACCGTTTGCCAAACCTTTCATAATTTCCGATTGTCCAAAGTCTTTCGTCGCTTTTTTGAGCGGTATAGGCAATGCCGTCAGCGAAATATGCGCCGGAGTAGCAGCAATCAACCCGGCTACCCAGGCAGCAAATTCCAATGAACTGTAGGTCTTTCCATTCACGTGCAAACCGGAAATGGCAGAATTGACAATGTAGCGTTCATTCATGGCGACAGAGCGCTCGATGTGCTTCTCCATATCCACATCCGTATTACTGCTTCCCCCGATGACCAATGTAGAGAGTTTCTGGCTCTGCGTTCGTCGGTCAGAAACAAATTGCTTGGCACTTGCCTGAATCGCTGCATCTGCACTTGGCAAATACAATGCGTCAAAATCAGCTCCATTAATATCGGAAAAGAGTTTGGTGAAGTGAGTACTTGTCAGTGACGCCGGCTTCCCAGTGGTTCCACCTGCAAATGTGGTAGCAACTACATCAGCAATAGCGTCATTCCCCAGTTTTTTCGCTTGAGCGACATAATCCAGATTGGCGGTCTTTTCAACCAGTTCATCCACTCCTGCAACAGACAGCTTGTGCGTAAAACCAAGCTCCGTGTGCTTGATGACGACTTCTTTCTTCCCAGGTTCTGCCGTACTGTTCTGAACGGTAATGGATAGCTTGTTTCCTTCCAGGCCAGGATATTTTGCCGAAATTTCAAAGCTGTTTGCTTGTGTGAACTTGGCTGTTTGAGCAGCACTATCGCAGATTCGATACAACAGAAGAGTCGGGCCGCTCTCGGCCGCCAATTCGATGGAATCAATCAAGCCAAGCGTTTCCTTCATACGTTCTTCATAGCCGCTTACCAAAACGGGTTCATTCGGTTTTCCGTATTCTCCTACATATGGAATGCAGACGATTCCACTCTTGGGAAGAATCCGTTCTTTTGCTTTTGCCATTAATTCGATATACACACCAGGTCTAAGACGTTGAATACTCATTATTTTTCACCTCCGCGAAATGTAGACAAGCGCTGACGTACTTCTGTCTCGCCAATCTTGTCCCGTACATCAAAAAGAGCGCCTGCAATCTCAAAACGCTCAGCTCCGAGATAAGCGGGACTCTCCACCCACTGATCAACAGTCCTCACCATTTCCTGGGACTGCTGTTTTTCGTTTGTTTTTGTTCTCATTGGCTTCCTCCTGACTCCAATTGAAAGTTTTGAATCGGTGGTGCCTCACTCACTGGGATTTTTGCCACCGTTTCGATAGGGAATGTGACATAGATTCTGTCCCCTCGCCCATTCAAGCGCATGAGAAACTTTTCCGAATCAATCGTAAGAACAACCTTCTTCCCATTTACCAGAGCAGGGTACATAAAACGCTCCCTGCGCAAAATATCAGTGAGCGAGTCTGTTGCAATGGGTTGGTACTCCCCCGATGTGGAATCTCTCGGAAAATGAAGCACAATTAGTCCCGAATACAACTTGCGATGACTGGTTAATGTGTTCGCTTTTTCTCCTGCATGGTCTGCGTAGACAAAAACACAAGGTGGATCAAAACTGCCTGCCAACCACTTTCCATAGCTGCTCAACACAGGCAAATTGGGGTAAGCTTCATTTACCAGTTGCTGCAAGGCGGCTAGAATTTGATTCAAGATGATATCACCCCCTTTTTATGCAATGAAAAAAGCCACCCGTTCAACCCGGATGGCTTCTCTCTATTGATTTGATAATACAAGAATAGCACCTGCAAAACGAAAATGTATTCCATCTCTATCACACTTTTGTATCATGTTTCTCTCAATCTTGTATCAGTTGTTTTATTGTGAATGCAAAATGTTCCTATCTACTCTTTTCCTCTCCTCTCTGTATTCAACGAAAAAGCCACCCGCTATGTATTCAGTCATCTTTTGTCATCGCATTAGTCTTTACGACCAAGTGAGTTGTAGTACGTCCACGACTCTTTTCAAAGTCTCTCCAGGTATCGCATAGGATCGATATGAAAGCTATTACCATAGCTAAGCGAGCTGCATGAGCTCACTTCGTAGTATAGCTGTTTGCTTGTGGATTTACCTGTGGTGTGTAAAACACCCTATGAAGTTATTATGTTTGGTTCAGGAAACCCCCATATTGGCTTTCTTATTGTCCAGATACGGTCAACTTCTTCTCTTTTTACCCATTTTTCATACTTACAGCTATCATCTATGTCCGAATCGTTATCTGAACCTTCCTCAGTAGCAAACAATTTCCCTAATAAGCGCAGAATAAATCTAAACAGTTTTTTTGCAGCATTCATTTCTTCACCATACAGGAGGAGATTATCTCCTATGTTGTCGATAACCGAAACAGTGTTTCCTTTATATTCGGCATAGGTATCGTAATAATAGATGGAATCGATTTCCAACCTGTCCGCATACTTTGCATATTTATTGTAATAGGGAAAAAATCCATAAGCTGTAACAGAAGGATCATAACTACTCAGGACAAACTGATCTGAACTTTGTTCCACCATAAGCTCCATTCCTTTATAAAGCGCCTAGATGCAATCTACTTCCTCTTTTTTAACCCATTTCTCATATTCTCCCCGCTCGACTTGGGTAAATCCAAGTTTTCTAGCACTTTCATCGTTCTCAAATAGTAAAAGGCTATCTCCTCTCATTTCAGAGAGTTGAAATACTCTTTCTTTGTAAAGAACTTTGTTATCAATATAATAAATGGAATCAATTTCTGATTTCTTTACCTTCTTGCTGAAGACCCCGTGTGATAAATTCAGTTTAAATCCAAGATGCATTAAAAAAGGATGTCTTACAAATAACTCGAATTTATTCTTGGAATGTTCTATTACTTTAACCTCCTCGCCTTGATAGAAAGCCCAATTACCTCTATTCATGGTTTTCACCCTCTCGTACTAATCATTTCACAATCTGCGAAAACGCTCTACAAAGCAACTCCCGAAAACCAGTATACCACACCGACTGGAAATATTTTCTACACCCCCACCCTTTCCCCAACGCCATCAGCCCGCTCGGGAAAAGGGGAACGACGAATTCACTCTTTAGATACAACAAAAAAAGCCATCCGCTCCTACTCGATGGCTCTCTTGTATCTAAATCGTTTTTTACTAACACGCTTACTCTATTACTCATAAACAGCAAGATGTAATGCATGGGCAAGCTTGTAAAATGCTCTGGATCGAACCCGGTAATAGGTGGCATGGGTCATATCGAGCTCGATGTACGCTTCGATATCCGTCAGGTCATCATCGCCAAACCATCTGATCGAAATAAGCTCACGTTCTTTTTTTGCCAGTGAATTGACAGCTTCCAATACAATCCGCACATGTTCAGTTCTCATTCTTTCTATGTCTACATTTTTGATTGCCACACTTTCTGTACTGCTGATAAACCGATTCGTCTCACTTCGTGGCACCAGTTGATAGCCTGCTGTCACTCTTACCTCAATCTTTGGATGAAACCCCATTTGAATAAAGCTTCTTGCAAGATCGAGAACTTCTTTTACCTTTTTGGATGTTTGAATATGATTGATCTTTGGCATCTGAAAAGATACGGCTTGGTTCTTTGTTTGTTCCTCCTTTTACTATTTCTCTATCGTGATACTGAGGATTGCTTTTCGCTCTTACTCAGGTCATTCACAAGATAAAGTAAAATTGCACGTATCCCTGCTGAAACGTGACTATCAATCATTTTTGCCAAATACCAATCATTAGGACTATTTTGCATTAGGCTTGTCAATGGTTTTCCCTTCTTTGGGTCCAAAGATAATTCCCATCATTATCTTTATAGGGAAGGTCTGCCCATTTCTTAACGCTATGCTAATAGATTTTTTCAAATTTTTTCTGCATTCTATTTATCATCATGCTGACAGCCCCTTCTGATATCCCCAAAATACTTGCTATCTCTTTGTTCCTATAACCAAGCATAATCATCCGGCAGATCTCATCCTGTCTATAGGATAATCCCAAACGACTGTAACTCTCCCAAAAATCAGTAAGAGCATACCCTCTTTCAAAGCTGCGAAGCCACTCTTGTTCCTCTCCTTTTACGTTTGTATCGATGCTAATGGTGTCAAGGTTGCTTTGCCTATGCAGAGCATTCATCCCTCTGCGAATCGCATGAAGCTCAGAATGAACTACTTTTTCATAATAAGTTGAAAAACTTGCCTTCTCTGGTTTCCATGTGTCAATAGCTTTCTTTAATGCGAAAAGGGCAATATTTTCATAGTCCTCTACATCAAATACAGCACTAAAACGGTAAAACGCTTTCGCTGCCTTCCAAGCAATACACTTTATACGCTTTCGCATAAGAATTGCGATATCTTCAAACGTTACTTGTTCCTCCGTATATTGCATAACCAATTCATCCAAAGATTTGTTTTCTAGAACGTACTTCATCCATTTTCCCCCTGATATCTCCCTTTATGTAGTTCAACGCAAATATTAGGTTTAATCTGTAATATTATGTAGAATAATCCATATGGAGAGACAACAATAAGAACGCTTGTTCTTATTTTAACGGAACATACGTTCTTATTCTATGATTTTTCTCCTTTCATTTCGTATTTTTTCTGATATTTTCATTCTCACCTTCTATGTAGTCTTTTTGTGTAAGAATCTTAACTGTTTTGGAAATTTTTTATAAAAAAAGAAAAAAACGGAGAATATCTCCGTTTTTTATCGATTATTGGTATTTATTTAATTTCTAAAAATACTGCTAGATTCCAATAATTTTTCTAACAGACTGCTTAACTTGGCTCCATTTTCCATTTTTTTTAGCTTGTTCAGTGGGCATCCAGTCTCCATTTATAAGAAAACTGTCTTGCATCAAGATGTACACTTTTCTCAGCTTTTCTGTAGACAAGTCATAACCCTTTATTTCAAAGAAAAAGTCACAAGCAATCTCGGAAAAACCAGATAAAATCCCTTGTTTTTTGCACTCTTGTTCAAGTACTTCTCTGGTAGTATTCATAAGCCCCTGATCGTTCACCATTTCTTGGTAGATTCGTTTGAGTTCTAACATCTTGAACCTTATCACCATCCAGTGGAAATCCTTTCTTTCGTTCAAGAAAGAAATGTCATACAAGAAGAATACATGTTCGATTAATAAAATAATATAATTAGTTTGTACCATTTTTCAAGAAAATAGCGTAACACAATAAAGTTTTACGTCTTTCTCCTTTGCCTGACTCTTATTTACTTCATCCACCCTTTGATATTTCCTTTTTCTTGAGCGATTCCATTTCATCGTTCATTCTCCCTACCAGGCATTTTTCGGCTCTTTGCTAAACTACTTCCTTCCTACTAGCAATAATCGGAGGAAGTAGTTGAGGATTATTAAATGGATTTTTATAAAAAAAAGACACCATGTTCATTTGAACACGGTGTCTTTTAAAACCAAATTTTGATTCGATATAACTATCTTTATTCTAGCTGCACTTGGAATACCCGCACGTGGTGCAAGTTTTGCATCCTTCTGCTGGCATCAGTGTTGCTGATCCGCAAGAAGGGCATAAATCAGGTGTATCCGCAAATTCATCCTCAATCTCAGCAGGCTGGTATGAAGGTTGCGGTGTAGATTTGTATACTACAGGTGCAGTAGCAGCCACGGCATGGTTGTCGTCTTCTCCGTCCAGGTGCATCTCGAGTGCTTTCGCAACTGCATCCGGGATGGACTCAACACGGTTTGCACCAAAACCAACGGCTCCCGAACCACCAATGCCTTTGAGGTGTTTGATCAAAAGACGTGCCTTGTTGCCATCTGGAAGTTCACCGAAACGCAGGAAGAGCGTTGATACTCTGCCGAGTGCCTCAGACATCGCAAATACGTCACTACCAGCTTTGCCCACATTCACAATCACTTCGAATGGAGCACCATCAATATCATTTACTGTAATGTATGCTTTGCCGAGCGGTGTTCTCATCTTGTAAGTCGCGCCGCTCAACTTCTTCGGACGCTTGTTGTACACTTTCACAACATGTGGTGCTTTCTGAATGAGAGCCGTTTCCTCAGCTTGTTCTGTATTTACTGCTGTTTCCTTCTTCTCTTCATCTTTGCTTACAGTTAATACCTGTGTATCACGGCTTCCATCACGGTAAATGGTTACACCTTTGCAACCGAGATCGAAAGCAAGCTCGTACAGGTTTTTGGTGTCTTCTACCGTGAAATCGTGCGGAGCGTTCGCCGTTTTACTGATGGAAGAGTCTACCCATGTCTGAATCGCAGCTTGAACACGGACATGGTCTTCAGCAGACAAGCTCATGGCACTAACGAAGTAGTCAGGGAGCTCTTCACCTGGGTTCGCTTCTAACCATTCTTTGGCAATCGGCACATATTGTTTGTCTGTTCCCAAACGACTTTGACGATAGAACTCGAATGCGTAGAATGGTTCAATACCTGTTGAAGTACCTACCATTGTTCCAGTTGATCCCGTTGGAGCTTGGGTTAACAATGTTACGTTGCGAATGCCTTTTTCATAGATAGCAGAACGAACTTCTTCGTCAAATTGCTTCATGAAGCCGCTTTGCAGGAATTTATCACGATCGAACATCGGGAAGCTTCCTTTTTCTTCAGCGATCTCAGCAGATGCGAGATACGATTCACGCGCAATAAAGTTATACAGCTTGTCAAGGAATTCCAATGATTCCGGGCTGCCGTAGCGAATGCCCAGTTTAATCATCATTTCAGCGAGACCCATTGTGCCAAGGCCCACACGGCGCTCGTTTTGTTGGTTGCGTCTGTTCTCTTCGAAATGATATGGTGTCGCATCAATTACGTTGTCGAGGAAGCGAGTAGCGTAACGAACGGCTGTTGCTAGCTTGTCCCACTCTACTTCACCATCTGCTGTGAACTTAGACAGGTTAATGGCAGAAAGGTTACAAACGCCCCATCCTGGCAATCCCTGTTCGCCGCATGGATTCGTGCAGATGATTGGGTTGAAGTACCAGCTATTCGACATCTGGTTGTAGTATTCCATGAATACGATACCCGGTTCAGCCGACTTCCAGGCAGATTCAATGATCGTGTGCCAGATATCACGAGCACGTACGGTTTTGTATACTTTCACAGGTTTACCGAGTTCCTCACGCCATTTGGTAAGGTTCCCGTCCCATTCGGTTTCATAGTCAGGGTCAGATGTATCCGGGAAGACAAGATCCCAATCCAGATCTTCTTTCACAGCTTTCATGAAGCCGTTGGATACGCATACGGACAGGTTTGCATTCGTTACCAGTCCCATGGTTTGTTTCACGGTAATAAATTCATTCAGGTCTGGATGCCAATCGTTAAGCATGAGCATCAATGCTCCACGGCGACTACCGCCTTGCTCAATTAGTCCAGTTGTGTAGCTGAACAATCCGCCCCATGATACGGAACCACTAGAGGAACCGTTCACGCCTTTGACGAGTGCACGGCGTGGGCGCAGACTGGATAAGTTGATTCCTACGCCACCGCCACGTGACATGATTTCTGTCATTTGGCTTAATGTGTCCATGATTCCACCACGGGAATCGTGTGGTGACGGGATTACATAGCAGTTAAAGAGAGTCAGTTCATCGTTTGCTCCTGCGCCTGCTGCGATCCGTCCACCAGGAACTAATTTCCAGTCATCGAGAAGTTCACGAAATTTATGTTCCCATTCTAGTTGTTTCTCAGGTGTTTTTTCAACCGCTGCGAGAGAGCGTGCCAGCCTGTCCCACATATCTTCCGGGCTCAATTCAAGCGGCTTGGTTGTTCTTTCGAGTGGTGCCTGAATGGTATCACCACTGCGTAAGAGGATGGTTGCTTCTTTTCCATCGATGGAGAGAACTTCTCCTACTTCCTTTTGCGGGAAGCGAGGATCGTCTTTGGTGAGTACAAGTACGGTATCCCCAACCTTGGTTTTGTTAAAATCAAGATCTTTCATGGCATAACGATCCAGGAAGATTTTTTCACTTAATCCTTCTAGACGTCGAGATTCTATTGCTGCTGACATTCTTCTCCCCCCGAAGATTTCAGTTTGAAACTCTATTATTGATTTGTTATCGTTAGTAGAGCCGGATTTAACGATACCATATGTTGCTATTTGGTTCAACCTATTTATTCTATATGTTGATTCAATAACTGTTTCTTCATAAAAATACCACAACATATTGTGTATTTTTTAAATTTGGGACTTTGGAGGGTTGACAAATGTACTATGTTAACGGGGCTTGGTTTGAGGCCGATTTCCTACCGATTCATCCAGAAGATCGGGGCTATCAGTTCGGAGATGGCATCTATGAGGTCGTGAGAATATACAAGGGAAAATACTACCAATTAGAAGAACATTTGGTCCGCTTGCAACGTAGCGCCAAAGAACTACATATCGTATTGCCATGGACTTTTGAAGAGCTGCAAGCAATAGGTAGTGAACTCTTGTTGAAAAACAATATTACATCTGCCGATGACGCTGTCCTCTATTTGCAGATCACTAGAGGTGCGGCAGAGCGACAATTTGAATTTCCCAATGACACAAAACCGACATTGACTGCTTATTTGCGCAAAAAAGATCGTCCGATGGCTCAGTTGAAATCAGGAATAAAGGTGATCTCCGCAGAAGACATTCGTTGGCTTCGCTGTGATATCAAAAGTTTGAACCTGCTCGGGGCTGTCCTTGCCAAGCAAGCTGCGAAGTCATCTGGCGTACATGATGCGGTTCTCCATCGGGGAGGAACCGTGACGGAAGGCAGTGCCTCCAATCTGTTTGCTGTAAAGGACGGAACACTTTATACCCATCCTGCTACCAACCTGATCCTGCATGGTATTACTCGGTCAACAGTGCTTGCATTAGCTGCATCTCTGGCAATTCCGGTGAAAGAAGAGCCATTCACTCTGGATTTCTTCCGTCAGGCAGATGAGGCATTCTTGACAGGAACGACGAGTGAGCTAACACCCATTATCGCTATCGATCATTCACCAGTGGGAACGGATGAGGTCGGCCCCATTGTGCGTAAATTACAGGAAGCATTCGAACAACAGATCTACCGATAGTTTTATGCTAATTGATGCAAAAAGAAGGAGTAAACATACCCCATGTGTTGGTATGTTTACTCTTTTTTCTCTTTGCCTATTATCAACTGAACCAGCATCATGTTGAGAAAAATCGTTGTGAACAAGGTGTACAGATTGATAAATACTGTGTTGGTGTACTGATTTAGTCGGCCCCTATAAACATTCGGCTCATGATACATTGCCAACGTTTCATAAAGTCTCTGTGCATGTTCTGCTGAAATCCAGATGAACAAACCGAGTAGCAAAACTGTCGTCCCGAAAATCCAAACTCGTTTGATTTTGGAGAACTTTTCGATCCACTTGCCGAACAAAAAACCAAATGACAATTGAAACCCGATAAAGTAGGGGACATTGGCTAGAATCACCAGTATACCCGGATTGCCGTTGCCGGAAATTCGGGAGGGCTTAATGGTAAAAGTATCGATTGCCTCTACTCCTATTATAGTAATTAGCAAAAGTACTATACACCACTTGATGTTTCGCTTGTGTTTTGCTTCTTTTCTCGATAGTACAAAATAAATCGGCACGCTTATCAGCAAAATTGGATAGATCACAAGGTATAGAGTTTCATCCATGGCTCCACCCTCTCTTCTTCATCCAACATCATGCAATTTACATACGAAAAAGGACAGGATCATACCTACCCCTTCTCAAATTGTATGTCTGCCTATCTGCGGAAGTTCCACTCATCTGTAGCATAACGGGTTTCTGCCAATTCCTGGGCCAGCTTCAGTTCTTCCTCTGTTAATGGCTGCTCTACCAATTCTACCTCTAGCCCCGAAGCAAATCCTTTGCGGAAGGCTTCAATTGCCTCTTCCAATGAAACTGTTCGGCCACTTACTTCATTAATAGTGACAGCTTTTTGCACAAAACTGTCGATCATCCGTTGTTTGACACGTTCAGACGGGAATTTCAACAACGAGAACAACAGCTCAACATCCATATCCAGCAAAATGGAGCCATGTTGCAAAATGACACCCTTCTGGCGTGTTTGAGCACTTCCTGCCACCTTTTTGCCCTCAACCACCAATTCATACCAGGAAGGAGAATCAAAGCAAGCCGACGAGCCTGGAGAACTGTATTTCTCCTTCTCTTCTTCACTGGCAAGAGAAACCATCTCTGCTTGCAAACCAAGCTGATGGAAGCCGTGCAACAGCCCCGTGCTGATGACCTGATACGCTTCTGTCACACTCGCAGGCATTTTGGGATGATCCTCAGAAACGACCACACTGTAGGTAAGCTCTTGATCGTGCAGGACTGCTCGACCACCAGTAGGCCGCCTTACAAAACCAAGCTTATGTTCACGAACGGCATCCAGATCGATTTCTTTCTCCGACTTTTGGAAGTATCCAATCGATAGTGTTGCAGGGTTCCATGTATAAAAACGAACGGTTGGCGGTACTTTTCCTTCACTGTGTAGAATAAGAATTGCTTCGTCGATTGCCATGTTCATCGCAGGTGACATTGGCTCTGTTACTATGTAGCGCCATTGTTCCATTTGGTGTTCCTCCTTTTCAATCATAACAAACCTGTTTCCTAACCCATCCCCATTGTATCCTCTCACCTAGGGGTGGACAAGGTCTCTTCCATATGAAAGTGTAACTATTTGAGTTATTTGTTTGCATAAAAAAACCTCCCGATAGTTTTATCGGGAGGGAGTTTAATTTTATCAGGTGGTCAACGACTGCTTGTTTAATACCTCGATATTGCGCCACTTCCCACCGGTGTATCTTTTGGTCACGAGAACTAACATGACTACGGTAAAGAGTAACAGCTCGATCCATACCCAGAATAAGGAGTAGCCCGCCACGATGTAGGTGAGATAAGGAAGCAGCAAATAGAAGAGAATGGGTGCGATCAAATATAGCTTCATCATAAACAGGGTGTCGCCCGTCGCCTTCAGGATACTTCCGATGACGATCTGAACGGAATCAATGATGATCCACAGTGATGTCAGTCTGACGAGCGGAATGGTAATATCCCGGATCAGGTCATACCCTTGGCTGCCTTTTGCGTGAAAAATGGATACCAGAAAATCTGGAAACACATTAAACGAAACGATGATCAGCACATTAAATCCCAGCGCAAGCCATAAGCCCTTTTTCAGGACGACCGAAATATTCTCTATCCTTCCCCCGCCTCTCTCCTGTGCAGCCAGAATACTCAGCGCATTGCCAAGCCCCCATATCGGAAAGATGGATAAGCCTTCAATCGTAAAAACGATATTTGCCGCGGTGATATCACTTTCCCCCGATTTCCCGATGATGAGCAGCAGCATGCTGAAATAGGCGGTGCCTACAAAGGACTGAATTCCCGAAGGCAAGCCGAACTTCCATATTTTCACGAACAACTCGCGATCCAACGAAAGGTTCTTGAAGACCTGAAAGCCAGCTTTATAGGACTTGGAACAAAGCATTAGGATGGTGATCGCCAAATTAATGAAACAACTAATTAAGGTAGCAATACCGGCTCCCATGATTCCACCCAGCTCTGGAAAGCCCCAATTACCGAAAATCAGCAGCCAATCCAGAACAATGTTGCAAATGTTGGATATCACCGCAACATACAGGATCTTTTTGGTATCGCCCACACCCCGAAACAGGCTTGAAAACGCGGCAATCAGAATCTGTACACAGTTGGCAAAGATCATCAGGTAAAAAAATTGCTTTTCATAGATCAGTAGTTCCCCGCTATGTCCCATCAGTGAAAAAACCGAACTAAAAACGGGCGCAGTAAGGAGCAGAATAAGAGATGCGAGCAAGCTTATGTAGACTCCCTGCCACAAGGATTTACTGCAGTTATTCCTATCGCCAGCACCGTAAAAGTGGGAAATTAAGGTGGAGGAAAACCCTACAACCCCCAGAAAGATACTTGCCAGAGATGTTGCCACATTACTGGCCGGCATAACTGCCGCAAATTGCGTGATATCGTACTGAGCAATGAATGCCCGGTCAACAAATATCATGATATTGATGGAAAACATCGATAAAATTATGGGATACGTGACGCTGATGATTTTTTTATACGAGATTTTTTCCGGTGCGGCTGTTTGATCCATCCAAGTAATATCCCCCTTTATGGATCCCGATTATTCACTCTTATTGTTGTCCGAGAAAAGCTGCACCGATCGCTCCAGTCACTTGGGGATACGCAGTCACATGGACTTTCATGTTCATTTTTTCTTCAAGAGAGTTAATGATCCCGATATTCTTGGCCACTCCGCCGCTCATTCCAAGCGGGGCGCGGATACCCACCGACTTCAGCAATGCAATGGATCTGGTAGCGATAGAATCATGGACGCCTTTAATGATATCAGGAGTAGGTGTGCCTACAGCTACCAAAGAGACAACCTCGGTTTCGGCAAAAACAGAGCACATGCTACTGATCCGCGCCGCATTGGTTGATCTGGTAGAAATTTCCCCCATTTCTGCAAGATCGACATCAAGTGCCCGCGCGATAATATCCAGGAATCTTCCGCAACCTGCTGCACACTTGTCATTCATCAAAAAATTAAGCACATTCCCTTCATCGTCAAGCTGTATCGCCTTGCTGTCCTGCCCGCCAATATCAAGAACCGTGCGGATTTCAGGATTCAGGAAATGCATGCCCTTCGCATGGCAAGTGATTTCGGAAAAATTTTTATTTGAGAACGGCACATTTTCTCTGCCATAACCGGTAGTAACGACAACGTCAATATCACTTTCGTTCAGTCCAGCTTTTTCAATTACATTCCGGAAGGTCTGCGCAGCAGACTCCCTGTTGTTGCCGCCGGTAAAAATGACATCATAGGCAAGGACTTCTTTTTTGTCTTTCAAAATAGCCGATTTGGTTGAGAGTGAGCCAATATCAATTCCTACTGTAATCATTTTTCCCGTCTCCTTTTATTCTTAAAATTAGATAATTTCCAAAAATGCATCGATACGATTTTTCACTTGTGGGAACGAATAATTGTTTTTGTCCCGAATGTCCACGTCAACCGAAAGACATTTTATCTTATTTTTTGAAGCCATTTCACGGACCGCTTGACTAAGTCCCATCATATTTCTGCAACCCCATGTATTTACCAAAAGGATGGCATCGATATGATTTTGTTCGCAGACAACCGCGGTTTGATCTGTCATTCTGTTGGCATTCCACAAATACGAGATGGAACGTTCTGCCATGCTTTCCAATGGCCGCTCTGGGTCAAGCAGCATCAAATTACCTTCCCAATAGGTGGTCCAGTAAATGAGTTCAATTTTGTTCTCCAAATATTGAACCAACTCGTGGGATTGGTCCGGTGCGAGTCCAACCCATATCAACCGCTTTTTCCTTGGCGCTGTTTCTTTCGCTTCCAATTTCTCAAGAGTCTCGTTGTACAGGGATTGGGAAATTTTCACCATTTCCTTCATGCCCCAGCAATTGACGGCCATAATTTCATAAAGCTCTCTTTGCAGTCCCGGGATATGCACCTGCTTGGCAATCTCAATTGTCTTAAGGAAATAATCCTTGGCCTCGTTGGACAGCTTGATGACTTCGTGAAAATAGCTTTCGTCATATGCGAACCCTGTGGCGCTCTCGATTTCTTTAAGAACATTCTGAAATTGTCCGGCCAGATAGGCAACCGATTCTTTGGTATCAAACATGGGTACGTTAAATGTAATATAGTTGCTATCGTAAATTTTGCTGAATTGAAAACCCAATTTGGCAAGCCCATCGCACAGATGATTGTTGATAATGATGATATCCGGTCTTGGCAGACAGTTGGCCATTGCCGAGCCATAGGCGGCTCGGACGCTAGAGCATAAATCTCTCGGCAAATGATTTTCTTCCGTAAGCCTCAGAACCTTGTCTACCGCATCCGATTGGGAGTACATGGTGGAAATGCTCTCAAAGTTTAAAGAAATGAACTTGAATGCGAATAACAGCTCGTTGGGAAAAACCTCTCCGACAAACGCAACCCTGGTTTGTTCCTTAAAGGGATGCATAATGATATAGGCATTGAACAAAGAACGGACACGGGCTGTCTTGGGAAAGTTGGGCTGCGAGTAGTTTTGCACATCGTAGCTGGCCAGATTTTCCGTCATATTTTTCGCCTGTAAGCTCCGGTTGTTGCCATCGATCAACTTAAAATCATTCGTCAGTTTCATTATGGCCTCCTCTACATCATTCTTGTTTCAAAAAAGGTCTGAATCCGGGTTTTAATGCTTTGGATATTGGTCATATGCCGTTCTGACTCGATGAACAAGACCGGGATTCCAAGCTGGGCTAGTGAATGTCGGATGTAAGGATAATCGATCAGATTCGTATCGCAAAATTTAAGAGGAAGGTACAGAACCGCATTCACGTTATACTCACGGATGATTTGCTGGATGTGGGCAAGCCTGCGATCGGAATCAATCATCCGCGCACTCGTCGCTTTTTCCAGGTAATAATCTGCAATAGCCTCCAAGGGATCTCTGTCCTCATCAATTTCGCCTTCAAAATATTTGTATCCCGTGCTCATGTCCTCGTAGACGATGCGTGCACCTGTATTTTCGATGATCTCCAGAATACTCGCATTGTCAAAATAGCTTCCGGTGAGCAGCACATTGAAGTGTTTAGTGGAATCGGGTACTTCTACTCCCTCGAGTGACTGAAGAATGGCTTCCAGCTTCTCGTTAAATTCCTCCTTGAGCCCCGAGTTGCTTGCCTTCACAAGTTCCAGCATCTCGATGGACTTCATCGGGAGAATGCCCTGATTGCGCATCCTGCACGCCTTCTGCAACAGCCTTCTTGATTGATTGCATAGCTGTATCGCATTGCGGAGCTCGGTCTCACCGATCGTACATGAATACCGCTTTTCCAGCTCCTGAATCAGCCGTTCGATTTGCCAGCGGTAATAACTTTTCGACGTTTCCTTAACATCCTTAGGCAACTCCAGCAAATAGTGAAAGGAATCGCCAACGTTTTTTTCCCATACTTCATACATCCGTTTACGCATGTCGCATGTATCCAGAAAGATATGACCGTCTGAAAACGAATAGACTTGATCCAGACCTTCACTCATGCAGCTTAGGATATAGGAGCAAAAATTATTGGACAACAATGAGGTGGCATCGGAACTGACGTTTCTTGTTTCGCCTGTTATCCGGAAAGGAACAACTCCTGCGGCGTAAAGCACTTCCTCCGGTGTATAAATCGAGCTAAAGCCCAGCTTCGGTTTGTTGACGAGCGGCAGACGCTCAAGCCTGTTCTGATGCAATGCAAACACGCTATCTAACAAATGTGTCATGTCGGGACTCCTTTACAAGAATTGAATGGAATTTGGGCGCCAATTCCTCTTTATGCTCTTCATCAAAGATAGAGTAGTGTGTTGCGTGTACTTCATGGATTGTAAAGTTATCGCAATACTTCGACCATTCATCGAGGTCAGGAATGGGATCAATCATGGCCTGGAACATGTGTACCGGATAGGTTCCTTTACTGAGAGGAATATGCTCAGTTCGTGCATGGTGCAGATTGCGATTGATATTGAGCAGATACAGCCGATCAATTGCAGTGAGATTGGCCAGCTTTACCAAGGGAAACGGCCATTCATTGTCCATCACCCCAAAAAAGGCTTCCCAATCAACTGCTCCCTCTGGAGCATCAAGGAGCTGACTGTAAAAGGACTCCATGTTCACCGCCGAGTACAACTCCCTGAGTAAAGCATCACTTTTGATGAACCGCTTGAAGAACTCATATTCGGACGATACCGAAAATGATGGGACACTTCCTTTCGGGTAGAAACCGGGCTGAGGCGTATCGAACATACAGATGAGTTCCACTTGCTCATTCCTCGCTTCCAACTGATTGGCCATTTCAATGGCAATGTTCCCCCCGATCGACCAGCCAGCGAGATAAAACGGGCCACTGGTCAAATCCAGCAGACAATCTACATATTTGCTGGCCAGCTCCTCTATCCGGATGTTACGAGGAATTCCATCCACAGAATCATCCAAAACAACACCATAAATCTCAAACCGTGGATCAACGGAGGCGCAAAATGGGAGATACCCCTCGATCCTGCCGGTTCCGTCATGAATGAGAAATAGTTTTTTAACCGGATCAGACCCTTTTTGCAGCATCACCAACCTTCGTTTGTAATGAAACTTTTGATGTGATTTCCTCAGCAGCGTAAGCCCCACTGAACCACCCCCTTACATTGAACTTGAACAGCTCCTACAGCAGAACGCTACTATCTGTTGTTCTTGCAGACAGGCTGATTTTTTCGGCAATGTCCGCAACTGTTGGCGTCCTCATCAGTTCCAAGATGGAAACTGTAGTATCAAATTCGTCTTCCAGCAGCATGGCTAGCTGAACGAGCACAATGGAATTGGCTCCATAGTCAAACAGGTTATCGTTCATAGCGATTCCTTCAGCCTGCAGCAGTTCCTCTATCAGTTGTACAAGCCGGATATCCCTCGGCGTACGTGGCTCAGTTAGCGGCTTGCTTCTTTCAGCGCCGCTATCCGGTAGCAGTTTGAGATCCGCTTTACCACTTGCATTAAGCGGGATTTCGTTAAGTTGTACAAATGCTTCCGGGATCATATAGGAGGGCAGCCAGCGTCGTAAATAACCTTCCCAATCGTCCTCTTGTTCTCCATCCACGAGAACCAGATAGGCGAGCAGGCGCTTGCGATCAGCCGAACTCTCCTTTACAGTCACCACGGCAGAGGTGATATTTGGATGTCCAAGCAGGGTCTGTTCGATTTCTCCCAGTTCAATCCGGTAGCCTCTCACCTTGACCTGCTGATCCAGCCTCCCCAGATACTCGATGTTTCCGTCATCCTTCCACCGGGCCAAATCACCTGTTCTGTACATGCGTTCATCCGGATTGAATGGATTGGTTACGAACCTCTCCTTCGTCAGCTCCTCCTGATTGAGATAACCCCTTGCCAGCCCTACTCCCGACAAACACAACTCTCCAGCTACCCCAGGTGGCTGAAGCTGCATATGTTTATCGATGATATAAGCCTTCATATTCGAAATCGGGGTTCCAATCGGGATATTTTCTTGGCTTTCCAAAACACCAGTGGAATAGGCTGTGGCGTATATCGTAATCTCGGTTGGCCCGTAGATGTTCTCCAGCCTTACACCGCTGATCCGCTCGTAAAAGCTTTGCACCACATGAGGTTTCAATGCTTCTCCGGCCGCAAAGACATATTTGACTCCCTGCCAATCAACGCCTCTTATACGGTCTACCGCTTGCAGAAAGACATCCAGCATGGACGGCGAGAAGTTCATATGCGTAACGTTGTGCTGTTTAATCGCCTCCACTATCCCTTGAGGCTCCCGCTCCAGGCCAGGCTCTAGAATGGCCAGTCTCCCGCCTTGAAAGAACCAGCCAAACAGTTCAGTTGCTGACACGTCGAAGGTAAAGGCCGTCTTAAACAGATACGTGTCTTCTTTCGTCAGAGGATAGGCTTCTTGCAGATACAAAAGCGTATTGAGCAGCGAACGGTGCTCGATCATCACGCCCTTTGGCTTGCCTGTTGAACCGGATGTATAGATGATATAGGCAAGATCCTCCGCCTTATTTTTACAAAACAATTCCATATCACCGGCCGCCGGGCTTTCCTTCGGCAAATCACTTATCAAATGCGTGGTTATATCCTCAGGTACAAGAACCAAATCCTCCTGCCGTTGAATCAGGACGTGACGAGTACCGCTGTCCTCCAGCATGTATCGTATCCGTTCACGGGGAGTGTCGGGATCTATCGGCAGATAAGCCGCTCCCGCCTTCAAGATGGCATAGATTCCGATGACCATGTCCATGCTCCGCTTGGAGATTGTTGCCACAATGTCCCCAGATTGAATGCCACAATTGCGCAAATGCCAAGCCATCCGATTGCTTTGTTCATCCAGTTCACGATAGGTCAGTGATTCATTTCCAAACAGGAGTGCCGTCTGATCCGGTGTCCGCTTTACCTGCTCCGCAAACAGTTCGTGGATACACTTCTCCATCGGGTAGGGAGCGTATGTATCATTGAACGTCTCCAGAATCTGTTCTTTTTCTTGTCCCGTTGCCAATTCCACGGCAGACAAGGTTTGATCCGGATTCTCGGTTACCTGCTCCAGAATATGGATGTAATGCTCCGCCATTCGTGCAACCGTTTCTTGCTTGAACAGCTTCACGGCATATTCCCATTCGAAACACAGCTCTTCCTCGTCTGCCTCCGCCGTAAGCGTCAGATCAAACTTGGATACAGGGTACTCGAACGCTGTCTCACTGAATTCCACTCCATTCAGTACAAGCTGGTTCCGCTCTGAATTCTGCAGGGCGAACATGGTGTCAAACAGCGGGTTGCGACTCATATCCCGGACCGGCTGCACCTTCTCCACCAAATCCTCAAACGGAAATTCCTGATGCTCGTAAGCACCCAGCGCTCCCGCCCTAACTTCCTGCAGGAACTCCCGGAACGGTAGACTGCCGCGCGGATAACCCCTCAACACCAGCGTATTGACGAACATTCCTACCATATTCTGCACGTCGGCATGTTGCCTGCCCGCGATGGGGGTTCCGACCAGAATGTCCTCCTGCCCGCTGTATTTAGAAAGTAGCACCTGATACCCTGCAAGCAGGATCATGTAGAGCGTTGCGCCGTTTTCTGATGCGGTTCTCTTGAGCCCTTCATACAGCTCCCGGGTGGCCTTGAAGGATATCCGGTCCCCTTCAAAGGATTGAACCGACGGCCTCGGGTAATCTGCCGCAACATTCAGGACGGGGATGTCTCCCTGAAGTTTATCCAGCCAATACGTCTCCTGTTTCAGGAATGCTTCCGATCGGAGGCGATCTTGCTGCCATGCGGCGAAGTCCTTGTACTGCAGCCGACAATCAGCAAGTTGAGTCGTTGCTGTTCTCTCGTAGAGCTGACTTAATTCCCTCAGCATAATCCCGATGGATACCCCGTCCGACACAATGTGGTGGGAATCCAACACCAATAAGACACTTCCATCCATTATTTCAATGAGCATGGCACGCAATAGTGGAGCTAATCTTAGCTCGAATGGCCGGATAAACGCCTGAATCTGCTGCCTGGCTTCGATTTCATCTGCCGCTTCCCGGTATTCTAGCCGCAGTGATACATCCTCCACTACCCGCTGCAACAGCTTCCCATCCACCATGTGAAAGGAGGTTCTCAGTGACTCGTGCCGTTTCAAAAGTGCGTTCAACGCCTCTTCCAACTTGCAAGCATCAACTTTCCCTTTTGCCTGCAACACCAGGGGCACGTTATATCCGATACCCTCCGGCATCATTTGGTGCAACACGTACATACGTTTCTGGCTAGCCGAAGCGGGGTATCCTTCCACTCTTATTGCAATGGGGAGAATTGACGTATCTTTTGTCCGGCCTTGCTCCAACAGTGATTCAATCCGACTTGCCAACTGACTTACCGTAGAAGCTTGGAAAATCTCTCGGAGCGGCAATTCCACCTGAAAACGCTGATTAATCCGCGACATGAGCACCATTGCCTTCAGCGAATGCCCTCCGCAATCGAAAAAGTTGTCGTCTGCTCCAACCTGTGCGCGATCCAGCATCTCCCGCCATATCTCCGCCAGCTTCTTCTCCACCACGCTGTCGGGTTCCCTTAACATAACTCCCGAATCATCGATTAAAGGCTCGGGCAGTTGCTTCCTGTCCACCTTGCCGTTCCTTGTTAATGGCAGTTTGGGCAGTGGAACGATGACGGATGGCACCATGTAACCCGGCAGCCTTTCATTCAGGAACTTCCGGATTTCGGAGATGGATGAATCTCCGATGCACACCACATAGGCGCACAGATACTTGCTTCCATCCCGATCCTCTCTGGTAACCACGGCAGCTTCCGAGATGTGGATGCAAGTTTGCAGTATCGTTTCAATTTCTCCTGGCTCGACTCGGTATCCCCGGATTTTTACCTGATTGTCTACCCGCCCCAGAAAGGCAATGTTTCCGTCAGGCAGCCATTTCGCCCGATCCCCTGTCTTGTAAATCCGCTCTCCCAAAGAAAAGGGATTCGGTACAAAACATTTCTCCGTCAGCTCCGGTCGGTTCAGGTACCCTTTCGCCAGACCATCTCCCCCCACATACAATTCACCTGGTACACCAATCGGCTGAACATGGCCATAGGCATCCAGAATGTATGCGGTAGAATTGGGGACGGGCTTCCCGATTGGAATTCCGGCTTCATGCTCGCTTTCGATAGGATAGAAGGTGGATAAGGTCGTATTCTCCGTAGGTCCGTACAGATTTACCAGTCGCAGATCCGGGCAGGCCTCCCGAACCTTATTGATCTGGCGTATCGGGAGTTGATCTCCGCCAACGAAGAGACAGCGGAGCGGTGCGAACAACTTCGCATCCTCTTCTGCTAACTGCTGGAAAAGCGCCGCAGTCAGTAAAAGAAGAGTAATGCCATTCTCCCGGATAAAAGCGCCAAGACGTCCTGCCTGCAGCAGAGTCTCATCCCCGGTCAAGTACAATGGAATACCGTTTAGCAGCGAGATCCATACTTCAAACGTGACAGCGTCAAACGATGGAGAGCCTGCCAACAGCAGTCTGTCTCCCTGCTCAAATGAGAGGAAACCGCCGTCGTGTACAAGCCGGACTACGTTCCGATGCGTAATCATTACTCCTTTTGGCGTCCCCGTGGAGCCGGATGTATACATGACATAGGCCAGTTGCTCTGAACCTTGTTCACCATCTCCAATACCAGCGATCGGAACGTCCTTCAGCGAGCTAGTGGCGCCTTCATCAGCTCCATGTTCGTCCAGCAACAGTGTCTTTTGGTTCCATTCCGGGTGTGTATTCAGACCGGATTGTACCAGTAGAACAGAAGCGCCGCTGTCTTTCAGCATGAACCGTTTTCGCTCCTCCGGGTAAACCGGATCGATGGGCAGGTAGGCTGCTCCCGCCTTCAAAATGCCAAGCATCCCGATAACCAGCTCCGGTGTACGTTCTGCCAGAATTCCGACGATGCTGCCTACACCCACCCCTTCACTTACGAGCCGGACCGCCAGCAGGTCAGCTTGCCGATTTACCTCCCTGTAGGACCACTTCCGGTCCCCGAAACACATGGCCGTCTGATCTGGTTCCTGTTTCACCTGCTCTGCAAACAGCTCATGGATACACTTCTCTGACGGGAAAGGTACCGTTGTATCGTTGAAAGCCTTTAGGATCTTTTCTTGTTCCTGCGGGTCCGTCAATACCAAATCCTTCACCTTTATTCCGGGTTCGGAGACAATCTGGTGCAATAGATTCACATACATCCCAAGAAGTCGGTTCACAGTTTCTTCCTGGAACAGATCGGTATTGTATTCTGACCAGAGGAACATCCGATTCCCTATCTGTCGAACGTCAAACAGAAGGTCGGTTTGAGTGGCATTTGCGTCTGATTCCAGCTTCGTCTCTTCTAAACCCAGGAAACCAAGTTCTTCTGTTCCTTCCATGACCATGTTGAACATGGTGCGGAACAGCGGAATCCGGTTATTTTCACGGTCTGGATTCAGGACACGGATCAGCCTTTCAAACGGATAATCCTGCATGTAATATGCATCATCTACCTTGTCATGAACGCTCTTCAGCAGATCTGAAAAAGTCATTTCGTCCTCAACATCGGCGCGCACCGCCACCGTATTGACAAAAAAGCCTGCCGCGTGATTGAACTCCGGGCCGTAGTGTCTTCCGTTGAATACGGTTCCTACAACGATGTCCTCTTGACCAGAAAGCTTGTGGAGGAGTACATAAAAAACAGCCATCAAACCGGAGAACAGAATGACACGATTAGTCATGCAGTGTAGCCGGAGCTCTTTGACCAGCTCCTCCGGCAGTTCCAAATGGGTCAATGCGCCATTAAAGCTGAGCTCCGCAGACGGGTGAAAATCGACAGGCAGTTCCAATACTGGTAGTTCTCCCTGAAACTCCTTTAGCCAATAACTTTCCTGTTCTTTCGTATTCTCTTCTGCAAAGGTATCCCGCTGCCACCTTGTATAACTGCCGTAATCCAGCTTCAGGGCCGGCAAATCGGCAGGAATGCCGTCTAAGAGAGAATTGTAGATACGCTTTACATCCCGCCACAGAATTTGCAGGCATGTACCGTCAGCAATAATGTGATGCAGCTTGAACAACATTACATATTTCTCTTCTTCCATCCGAATAAGAATTGCCTGAAACAGCAGATCCTCTCCGTTCAGCCGGATCGGATGATACCACAGATGCTTCAGCAGGTCTTGGAGAGCCTGACTGCTCTCATCTGCTGGCATATCGGACATATCGATAGTTTCAAATAAATCTTCTGTATTTCTTGTAAAGGATTGACAAGGAGCGTCACCCTGCCAGCCGATTACACTTCGCAATATGGGATGCCGTCCTGCCAGCTCGGTTACAGCCCTTCTCATGGCGTCAACCTGCAAATTTCCCGTCAACGTTTTCGACGTAACCAGATTCCATACGGAGCTGTCCGGTAGAATCAGGGATAAGTAATACAGCCGTTCCTGCTGATAAGATAGAGGATAGTTATCTTCACGGCCGGCAGATAGTAAAGGCGGATACTTCCTTAACGGGTTTCCCATCACACACTCTCCATCCTACGGTTATAAGCTTTTGTCCCTTCTATACCGCTGATGCTTGGTATAATGGCTCAATGATCTTGGCAAGATCGGACAAAGCTGGAAGATCAGCAAAATCCATCAGTGAGACGCTGATTCCAAAGACTTCCTCAATTTCAGACACAAACCGGATCGTCAGCAATGAGTTGCCGCCCAGTTCAAAAAAGTTGTCTGTAATCTGGATGCCTTTGACATGAAGAATTGCTTCGGTAATTTCAATCAGTTTGGACTCCACGTAGGTGAGCGGGGCATCTCCTTCTACAGAAGCGGACACAGCCGTCAGACTGGGTACCGGCAATGCTCTTACATCGACCTTGCCGTTTGCATTCAGCGGAATTTCGTCCATACGTACGAAAACAGTCGGAATCATATAAGACGGCAGCCATTGACTTAAGAATTTTGCCCAGTTGTCCTCCTGTTCGTCCTCCTGCATGACAAGATAGGCAACCAGACGTTTTTGATCTTCCTCATCCTCTTTAACAACCACAACCGCTCTTTTCACAGCCGGATGCGTCAAAAGGGTCTGCTCGACTTCACCGGGTTCAATCCGGAAACCCCGTACCTTGACTTGCTGATCCATTCGCCCTAAACACTCTAGAATCCCGTCGTCCCTGAAGCGAGCCAAATCTCCTGTTTTGTACATGCGTTCTCCTGGATAGAAAAGATCTTCCACAAATTTGTCCGATGTCAGTTCAGCTTGCTTGAGATAACCGCGGCCAACTCCTTTACCCGCAAGAAAAAGTTCTCCCGCAACCCCTGGAGGCAGCAGCTGCATATTCTTGTCAACGATATAAGCCCTCATGCCTGAAACAGGCTTGCCAATCAAAATGCTTGCATCGGCATCTTCTGCGACTACCGAATCAATAACCGCGTAGATGCTAGTTTCTGTTGGGCCGTACATATTCTTTAGGCTCACACCCTTCACTTGCTCGTAAAAGCGCTTCACCACATATGGCTTCAGTGCTTCACCGCCCGCAAAGACGTACTTCACCTGCTCCCACTCCGTACCGCTTCTGCGTTCGATTGCTTCCAGAAACGTAGCCAGCATGGAAGGAGAGAAATTCATATGAGTAATCCTGTAGGCTCCAATCGCTTCCAGAATTCCCCCCGGATCTCGTTCAAGCCCCGGTTCAAGGATTGCCAGTCTACCCCCTGCGTAGAACCAGCCGAACAACTCGGATATGGACACATCAAACGTATACGTAGTCTTGAAGAGAAAAGTGTCCCCTTCTTCAACCGGATACGACTTTTGCAAATGCAACAGAGTGTTCGCGAGTGAGCGATGTTCCAGCATCACACCCTTTGGTTTGCCGGTTGAACCGGACGTATAGATGATATAGGCAAGATCCTGCGGGTTGTTGATGCTCTCGATCTCAGTGCCTTCATCACCATATACCGATAGATCATCAATGGGATGAACTGTTATGCCATCACCCACAAGCTCTGAGAACTCCGACTTTTGAAGCAGGACATGGCTTGTTTCGCTGTCCTCCAGCATATAGCGGGCCCTCTCTACTGGCGTATTAGGATCAATGGTAAGAACGGCTCCACCCGCTTTCAAAATGGCATAGATCCCGATTACCATTTCCAGGCTTCGCTCGGCGATAATGGCTACGACGCTTCCAGCTCTGACACCCGAACGGCGTAAATGCTGTGCTAATTGATTAACCTGAGCATTCATTTCACGGTAGGTAAGTGTCTGATTCCGGAACAGGAGTGCTGTATGGTCAGGCGTTTCGCACACTCGTTCCTCAAACAAATCATGGATGCACTTGTCCTTGTCCGTCGCATCCCCTGTGGAGGCGGCGTTAAATGATTTGAGGATGGTTTCCTTTTCCTCGTCATTGATCAGTGTCAGTTCCTTCAGTAATGCCTCCGGACTCTCAACAATCTGGCTTAACAGATGTTTGTACATATTCAGAAAATGCTTGACCGTCTCCTCACGGAAAAGATCGGTATTGTATTCCGCCCAAAGAGTTGTCCGCTCTCCTTCCTGCCGCACATCGAACAGCAGGTCGGTTTGTGCGGATTCACCTTCTGATTCTACAGCCGATTCCTCCACGCCTGAGAAGCCAAGACCGTCCTTCCGGTTCGTCACCATATTAAACATGGCACGGTATAACGGATTGCGGTTGTTCCCACGGTCAGGGTTAATGGCTTGAACAAGCCGTTCGAACGGGTAATCCTGCATATAATAGGCGTCGTTCACCTTGTCTTGAACAACCTTCAGCAAATCCAGGAATGACAGATCGTCATCCACATTTAGGCGAATGGCCACAGTATTGACAAAGAACCCGACCATCTGACTTAATTGAGAGCTATAATGCCGTCCATTAAACACCGTTCCGACAATAATGTCCTCCTGCCTGGCAAGCTTGTGAAGCAGCACGTAATACACACCGAGCAGTCCCGAGAAGAGGATGGTCTTGTTTTTCAGGCAAAGAGAATTCAACTGCTTCAGCAATTCTTCCGGCAGCTCCGTACCTGTTAGCGCACCCTTAAAGTTGACCTGTGCAGGCGCCGGGAAATCGGCGGGCAGATCCATGATTGGCAGTTCTCCCTTAAATTCCTCCAGCCAATACTGCTCCTGCTCCCTTATGGTCTCGCCGGAGAAGGCTTTGCGTTGCCACTTTACATAGTCGCCATAATCCAGCTTGCACTCAGGCAAATCCGGTGTCGTAAGGTCAAGCAATGCATTATAAATGGACTTTAAATCACGCCACAGGATTTGAATGGTTGTCGCATCCGAAATGATGTGATGCAGCTTTAACACGATGTAGAATTCTTCCTCGGCAGTCTGTACAAGATTGGCCTGAAACAGCGGATCACTTCCGTTAAGACGAACGGGTAACTGCCAGGCTTCGGAAAGCAGGTTCTGTATCTCGTTATTTCGCTCGATATCATCACTACGTTTCAGATCCGTATAGACAAACAGATCAGCAACATCCCTCGTAAAGGTTTGACAAAGCTCGCCTTGCTGCAGCTTTACTATGCTTCGCAGAACACTGTGTCTGCCAGCGAGTTCTTCCACTGCTTTCCGCATCAAAGGAATTTCCACTGCTCCGGCCAATTTGCGGACGTATACCCGATTCCATAAGGGACTGTCCGGCATCAACTGCGACAAGTAATACAACCGTTCTTGCTGAAAGGACAACGGGGCAGAGACGGCTTTTTCCGATACAACAGGCAAAAAGTACTTTCGTTTTTTCTGAGTCATCGCAATTATTCCCCTCTTCTGAAATTAGGATCGATTCTCTTTTCTCATGAGTTCCTCGACAATGATATTGCGTTGAATTTCGGACGTTCCATCCCCGATCTCAGTTAATTTGGCATCCCGAAAGAATCGCTCCAATGGCAAATCCCGCGAGTATCCATATCCTCCGAAGATTTGCACCGCATTCCTCGTTACCCGGGTTGCCGTATCAGAGGCGAATAACTTGGCTTCCGAAGCTTCTTTTGTATATGGCTTGCCAGCTTCCTTCAAGCGAACCGCTTTTTCCAGCAGCAGTTCGGAAGCGTTGATTCCCATTTCCATATCGGCCAACATGTTCTGAATCGCCTGGAACTGGAACAGATACTGGTCAAACTGCTTCCGTTTCCTGACATGTTCCAAACAAAGCTTCCTTGCCTCTTCGGAAATACCGAGAGCGATGGCAGCCATGCCCAGCCGGGCGGACACCAAGGTATGATGAAGGATTTGCAGTCCGAAATTCCTTTTTCCGATCAAATGGGTCTTCGGCACCTTCACATGATCAAAGATCAGTACGCCTGTATCCGAGCCCCTCATCCCCAGTTTCCTTAGCTTCTTCCCCCCTGTGAAAATGCCTGGCATCTCCTTTTGCAAAACAAACAGGCTAATGCCAAGGGCTTTCTTTTCAGGTGCGGTTTTGGCAGCGACTATGAAATAGTCCGCGACGTTAGCATTGGTGATGAAAACTTTGCTGCCCGTTACTTCGTAATAATCATCCTTTTCCACTGCAGACGTTTGCAAGGAAGCCATATCCGAGCCGCTATTCGGCTCCGTCAAGGCAAAAGCACCTATCTTGTCTCCCTGAATCATTGGCCTTAAGAATTTCATCTTCTGCTCCTCAGTTCCAAACGCCTGAATGGGAGTACAACTTAATGTGCTGTGCGAAACAAGTGTCATGGCCGTGGAGGCGCAGGCACGAGCAAGCCTGCGGATCACCGTGAGATAGGTGGCGTAGTCAAGTCCCAATCCTTCATAGTTCTTCGGAAAAGGAATGCCCGTGAGCCCGATTCTGCCCATCTCCTTCAGGTTACCTACGGGAAAGCGTTCGTTTTCATCGATTTCCTGGGCAATCGGAGCCACATAGTTTGCAATAAAAGCATCTGTAGACTCAAGAACAATCTGACGTAATTGGGAAACGTCCATACCTCACACTCCAAATGTCTTGTGCCATAATTCCAATGCGATCAATGCATGAGCTGTTCGAAAGATGGCCAGATTATCCAGTTTGGAATACTCTCCGGTTTTATTCAAAAAATCGCTGACCTTCTTTCGGTCGAAATACGCACTAATTTTGGAATTCCCGGAATGGATGAGCTCAAGAGCCGTATTTCTTTGATGAAAGATCGATTTCGGGTCGATCGGAAAAGGAAATGGCTTCTTCTTCCGGTTAACGATCTCCTCCGGCAAAAAGGCCTTACTCACTTCTTTCAGGAACCATTTCTCCGTCCCGTCCTGAATTTTCAGATGGGAAGGCAGACGTGCGATCAGTTCTACAATCCGGTAATCCAGAAACGGAACCCTCACCTCCACACTAGAGGCCATGCTCATCTTGTCCTGACGTTCCAGCATTTCAAGCAAATAGACCTTCAGGAACATATACAGCACTTTGTTAATGGTGTCGTCTGTACTGAATTTGTTCATCATCTGACTGATGGCAAGACTCTGGCGGTTCCGAAAACCTGTGGAAGCCTCCACTTCCGGGTCCAGCAGATGTGATACCTCTTCAAAATACGGTGCCCACGGGAACTGGTTCATCCTGTTTATTGAGCTCTCTTGCAAAAAGAAATAATATCCTCCGAACAGTTCGTCTGCACCTTCCCCAGAAATAACAACCGTGGCGTCTTCCTTGACCTTCTTGTATAACAGGTACAGGGACGGCGTTGTCAGCTCGACCGGCTTCTCCATATGCCAGGTAACCTTCTCCATGATTTCCGAATAGTCAGATGGATCAAACAAATATTCGTGATGGGTCGTTGGAAGGTGTTCTGCCAGCAGACGAGCAAAGTACGTATCGCTGTTCTTATAATTCATCTTTACATTATTGGAAAACTCAATGGAGAACGTATTAAGTCGGGAAGACGTACAAGCGGAAGCAATCGCCGTCAGCAGGCTTGAATCCAGGCCACCGCTCAATAATGAGCCAAATGGAACATCGCTCATCAGCCTCATTTGTACCGATTCCGTCAACAACGCCACGAACTCCTCTTTCCACTGCTCCAGGGAACCCGGAGTATCTCGGTCCGAATCGAGATTCAACTCCCAGTAGGGGGCAAGTTGCAGCTTTCCGTGACTCAATGTCAAGGTGTACCCAGGTGGAACAGCGTGAATGTTTCGGAACATGGTCTTGCCATCGAGAATTGCCGTGCTGAACAGATACTCGGGAATTGAACTGGTTTCTAGTTGAACTGGCACATCAGGATGTTTGAGAATCGCTTTGATTTCCGAGGCAAAGACAAAGCAATGATCGTCCATATAGTAATAGAGCGGCTTTACTCCCATGCGGTCACGGGCAAGGAGCAGGACTTGTTTGGCGGGGTCCCACAGGCCGAAGGCGAACATGCCGTTGCACTTCTCAATCCATTCGGCCCCGTATTCTTCGTAGCCGTGGATAAGGACCTCTGTATCACAATCAGAGCGGAACATGTGCCCCCTTTGCTGCAGTTCATCTTTCAGCGCCTTATAATTAAAGATTTCTCCGTTATAGGTAATCCAGACCGTGCCATCCTCATTGCACATTGGCTGTTGCCCTTGACTCAGGTCGATGATAGACAGTCTGCGGTGACCAAATCCCACGTGACCATCAAGATGGGTTCCGCAGCCGTCTGGCCCGCGGTGGAACATGACGTCATTGATCTCAGTTAGAACATCTTGCGAAACAGGTCTCTCCCTGTCAAAATGATAGATTCCGCAAATCCCGCACATAGTGAACCCCTTCCGAAGCCATTGAAGGCAGCCTAGTAGTAATACCAGATCGTATCGTAATCGCGGGAATCCTCGCCCATCACCTCAAGCTCAGCCAAATACTCGGCAATGGGCTTGTCTTTGAATATGTAAGTATTGACAGGTGCCATGTATTTCTCCCACGGATAAAACTCATAGATTCTGCTGCCATCGCTGTGGATCATAATGACATCGTGATCCTGCCATGAATTCAGCTCATTTTTCCCAAGTGAAGGCACGTTAAACACAGGCTTGTCGGTCCTCACAGTACCGGGCATGAGCCGTGCTTCTTCCTTCTGCTCCTGAAGCAGGCGGGCGATAGGTACTTTGAAATTTTCCGTTTCCTCTTTTCCCTTCAAATTAAACAGATAGTAGGGTGTAATTCCGATGCTCTTCAGATTTTCTCGCAAGAAACAGGTCTCAAATCTCCTGCTGTTATAGCGCGTAAAGACTTGCTGATTTAAGACATCAATACCGATCCGCTTCAGCTTCCCGACTGCTTCCGCCATCTCTTTAGATATTTCATACGCATGCTCTACATGGGTAACGATCGTAATTGTCTGATGCGGCGGATTATGGTAACGTTCCAGCACGGCAAGCAACTCATCGTCAAAACGCATTGGCATCGTTACCAGGGTACGTGTGCCGATACGGATTCGTCGGATATGCTCCATTTCTCGAAACCTCGACAATATCGTCTCCAGCTTTTTGTTCCCAAGTGTCAGCGGATCTCCCCCGGTAATCAGTACCTCATTGATACCTGTGTTGCGCTTGAACCATTCCACCGAGTCTCTCAGATCAGCAGGCGGAGGATCGACGATATCCGGATAGTCGTCTGAAAGCTCCCAGTTCCTTTGGCAATACACGCAGATTTGCGGACACCACAGAAACGGCTTTACAATTGCCACCCCGGGATATCTCCGTGTTACATGATCTTCCGGCGACGTATCGGCTTCCCGCATGAAATCGAGGGCTTCTCTTCCGCATTTTTTTTGATCAAGCATCTTGGGAACATAGCTTCTGCTCGGAATCACCTGTGCCCTAACGCAATGGTCGCTATTGGCTGGTGTCGGCTCGGGGTCCATCAGAGACAAATAAAACGGGGTGATTCCAAATGCCAGACCATGCTCTGTGGCCTCACGTATGCCATGCTCTTCCTCTTCGGTTAGTTTGATTACCTTCTGGATGTCTTCGCAGTTTTTGTACGTGTTTCGCAAATGCCATTTGTAATCATGCCAGTCTTCCAAAGAGCCATCCAAGTGATGCAAAATGACATCCCTTGTCTCATTTCGTCTACTGATGATGTCCGGCTCCAGGCCACATCTGTAGCCGTTCTTCTCCTTGAACATCTGATAATGATCCGTCTTGTCATTTAAATACCGGGAACGGACAATAGCTGCCTCCCTGCCCTGCAGATGGATGAATTCGGGCACCTCACGGATACATATCCCGGATTTGGAATAGATACCGGATAATCCGATGATCCCCTTGAACAAATGTTTCATATCCTCCAGAAAGGCATCACTAATCTCAGGCCATTCGTTTTCTCGCCAATGCATGGTAGCCAGTTGATGTAGGATGTTTAGACAACTATGGCCGGTTTTCTTTTCACTGCTTACCGAAATAATGTTTCGGAATACATGAATGCAGTCGCGAGTATTTTTCTTTTCGAGTGGGTGCAACTGGCAGTTCTCGTCCAAAATGGCCATTTCACACTGACTTAGATAGGCATAGAGCTTTTCTCTGGCTGCAGAAACGGAAGGGCTAAGTACAAGTAAGCGTAAAATCTCTGGATTGGCATCCAGTAATTCCGATATTTTTCCTTTCGTAGCCATCAATAGTTCCACTCACCTTTACAGGTTTTTTGCAATTGACCCTGTCAGCGCTTCCTCCACCTCTGCGGCAAGCTCATCCGACTTCCGGTCAGGATCCTGCACCCGCCGCAATGCCTCATCACGGCTAATGATTCCCTGTCTGACCAGCATGCTCATCTCAAAATCATAAGGATGGAAGCGGTAGCCCTCACAATGCTTTTTGATTCCGAGTGAATTCAGTTTGCAGTTGGTCGAATTCGGGTCCACATCCGTCGGCCTCCTCCAGCCCAGCGCTCCAATTTCCTCATAGATGACCTTCTCGTTATAACCGATGATTGGAAACAGGTTGATCGTATAAGGAAAAGGCTTCGTCTTATACTCTTCTCGTGTCAGCATGAGAAGATCGTACAGGCTGTCATTCCCAATCTGCTCGACAAGGGGCTTAAACAGGTTTTTCCGAAGCTCGAAAGGTATCTTGTTGTCCTGATAGATCAGCTCGCTTTCAGACTGGATCAGTTGTCCCGGGCTGTTACCCAGCATGATCATTGGAATACGCTTTTCGATGGCGACTCGTAAGGCCATTGTCGATACCATACGGATACAAGAGATACAGATGCCGCTTCCAAACTTGGTGAGATGATCGGGGTAGATGCCGGGAACGCAGCTTTCGGCAAACATCTGATTTAAGGAGATTTGTCCAGGCTTTACGATCAAGTGATCCACATTCAGCCTGTTCAGTACAGTTCGCATATTCCGAAAAGATGCCTCTGACATAAATCCGTTGTCGAATGTAACAGCCAGGATGGACAACTGATACCGTTCCTGCAAAAGCTTGATTAAATACGTGCTGTCCTTGCCGCCGCTGTACGCAACCAAAGCATCATAGCTTCCCTGCCGCCTTGCTTTGCTGTCCTGGATGATACTGTCCAGCTTTTCTTTCAAATGCTCCCCCGCTGAAACGAAGGTTAGCCCCTCGTTCTCCTGACAGTACTGGCACATACCTTCGGAGTCATAACGAATCCCCGGAAAAGTCTCGGGTAAAATACATTTCACACAGCGTTTCATGAAAACGCCTCCCTTACCAGTTTTGCCGATTTTATAATTGAGAACGATTAATCTTGAATGTGGCGGTTCTTGGCAGCTCGCTTACGAATTCAATCCAATGAGGCACCATATAGTGCGGAAGATGCCGCCTTCCATACTGAATAACCGCTTCCTTGCTTAATATGCTGTGATCATTGCATATGACAAGCGCTTTGATACGTTCACCGGATTCCTCACTCCAGCCCCTCGTGACCGCAACCTCTTTGATTCCGTCCATGCGAAGCAGTACTTCCTCAATCTCCTCGGGACTGATGCGATAGCCCATTGATTTGAGCATCGTATCCTTGCGTCCAACAAAATACAGGTAACCTTCCTCATCACGCTTGCCTAAATCACCAGTGTACAGCGCATGATCGCGAAATCTGATTTGGTTCTGCTCCGGATTGTTCCAATAGCCAGGAGAAATGAAAACTCCTTCATGAACAATTTCACCTACTTCTCCCGGAGCACAGTCATCTCCATTCTCATTTACGATCCGAATGGTTACGTCGGGAAGCGGCTTGCCGATGGACGAAGACTTGCGTTCGAAGTCCTCAGGAGGCAGGCAAGTGGAACGGAACGCCTCCGTAGTTCCGTACATCATATAAAATCTGGTGTCGCCGAGAATTTGTTTGAGCCGCATTAAATCATCATGTGGGAACGCTTCTCCGATAATCGATACGTACCGCAAATGCGGGTATTGGTTTTTGGAGAAGGGAGAATGCCGCTGAAGCAGCATCCGCCAAAATGACGGAACAGCATGGAATCCCGTGATCCGCTGGTTCAGCATCGTGTTCACAACATCCTGGGGAAACAGGGATTCCTGCAGCACCAGCGTTGCCCCCACGAAGACGGAAGTGAACAACTGACTTAACGCTCCGTCGAAGGAAAAGGGAGACACACTGATAATCCGATCATCCGAATGATTCTCTAATACCTGTGCCGAAATGATGGTGGAGTCCTGGAAGATTCCGTGGGTGACAATAATCCCTTTCGGCTTTCCAGTAGATCCGGAGGTGTATATGATGGCTGCAGGGTCCTCCCGGCTCAGTATATCTGCTCGCTCAGGGCTCTCCGATAATCCTTCGATGATGTCATGGAAGCCACCATGCGTTGACGGGTCTGCGAAGATGGGGACGATTGCCGTGAAATCTTCGCTCCTTAGTCCCGACTTATCCCATATGTCCTTTTTGGACTCGTGCAGGAAGAGTACCTTGATCCCGCAGTCCTGGACAATATGTTCCAGCTGCGCCTCTCTGAAATGCGGATTCAGATGAACAAAGACCGCTCCAATCTTCATTGCGCCAAAGATAATCAGTACTTCTTCCAGGCATTTAATCGAGAAGATACCGATTCGATCGCCCTTTTCCACCCCCTTGGACAACAGAAACCGGGCAACACGGTTCGTCGCCTCCTCAGCTTCCCGATAGGTATAATGCCGCTCTCCCGAATAAAAGCCCGGTTTGTCCGGATATTCTACCGCCGCTTTGGTTAAAGCCTCATGAATGAACATCGCTTTACTGCTCCCTGGTTTTTCTTTCCACAAGACTGACCAGACCATCAATCGTACCGAAATTGTTCATATCGACATCCTCATCCGACAGCTCAATCCCAAAGGTGTTTTCCAGGTAGGAAATGATGTCAAGCACATCCAGCGAAGTCAAGAGCCCAAGTTCAAACAGATTTGCGGAGCGGTCATGAATATCCTCGTTCGTGATCTTCCGAATATAAGTCGAAACATCGTCCATTACTGCATTGTTCATGGTTACACCATCCTCCAGAAATGTTATTCCGATCTCAGTGTCAATTTCTTTTCCGTAAATCTGCAGACTTCCCATCAAAATATTAGGGGTCATTACGATATTAAGGAAAAATAGGAAAAAATAGTAAATTACGAGTTAGATATTATCACAAAAAATATGTACAATCTGTGCTAGTTGTCACAACTATGTGAACGTTAAAACAATTAGAAAAAATCACGATACAACCAGGCATCATTCTAAAGATTTATGGTTCAAATATGTCTGCCTAAACACAAAACGAGCCTTAGAATCGATTCTAGAGGCTCGTTTTTATTTCACTATTTTGTTGTTTTGAATAAATGATTTTTGCGGGTCTCCCGCTCTGTGACGAATTTCAATTCACGAGAAGCTTCGCTTCGATAACCTGCAGTTTATCCGGGAAAAGGGGCTCAATTGAACAAACCGCCATTTTGTATCCTTCCTCAAGAACATATGTCTTGAAAAAATAATTTGCTCCCTGCCCTTGTACGTGAAACGTAGAAGCTTCCTCCCTTGTTCGAACGGTAAACGACTGAAGAGGAAGGGACATGCCTTTTCCGATCGCTTTAATATAGCTTTCTTTCAGCGTCCACAACTCGTAGAAAAAATCGAGCCGATCCTTTTCCAACTGCGCCATCAGCGCCGAATATTCTTCAGAGCTAAAACATTTCTTAGCTACTCCCAGTTCAATAGGCTTTACTCGCTCGATATCGACCCCCACCGGGACTCTTCCTGCGGCACAGCCCACCCAATCCCCCGAGTGTGTCAGATTAAAGAAAATATCCTTCCTTCCAAGCAAATAAGGCTTGCCGTATTCATTCGTGCAGTATACCAATTCGTCTTCTCGTATTTGAAACCGCTCGCAAAGCATCTTCCTAAGCAGCATATCAGCTAATAAAGAGCGCCATGCGTCTTTTTTATGAACAAACCTTAGAATCCTCGCCTTCTTCGTCGCATCTACACGTGACAGAGATTTCTGAAACTGTACCTCATCCCATTCAGAATCCAGTTTACAGACATAGACTAACAGGGACAAATATATCACCACTTTGTAAAAATTCCACTAATATCCATATAACAATTCGCTGTCATAGGCACCTCATCCTTTACTTAAATAAAACAAAAAGCCCAAGCATAGTTTCAGCTTGAGCTTTTATCGAATAAATTCAGGAACTCAGTTTAATTCGTTCTTTGAGCTGTTTTACTCAGCTTTTTGGTAGCGAAGGATTGGCTTGCGAGCCGCAGTTGCTTCGTCCAGACGTTTAACAACAGTCGTATGTGGTGCTTCCTGAACCAATTCTGGAGTTTCTTCACACTCACGAGCGATCTGGAGCATGACATCGATGAATTCATCCAATGTTTCTTTGCTTTCTGTCTCAGTAGGCTCGATCATCAAGCATTCGTCAACGATCAACGGGAAGTAGATTGTTGGTGGATGGTAACCGAAATCCAACAGACGTTTCGCCATATCTAATGTACGAACGCCAAGCTTCTTCTGACGAACACCGGACAAGACAAATTCGTGTTTGCAAATACGATCATATGGAAGGTCAAACGCTGTAGCCAGACGACGCATCATGTAGTTCGCATTTAATACTGCATATTGAGAAACCTTATGCAATCCGTCTGCACCCATGGTACGGATGTACGTGTAGGAACGCAAAATGATACCGAAGTTACCATAGTACGCTTTTACACGGCCGATGGAAGCAGGGATGTTGTAATCCATAAAGAACGTACCATCCTCTTTTTTCGCAACCATTGGTTTTGGCAAGTACGGCTCAAGAATTTTCTTAACGCCTACAGGGCCAGAACCTGGGCCACCGCCTCCGTGAGGACCAGTGAAAGTTTTATGCAAATTCAAGTGTACTACGTCGAAGCCCATGTCACCCGGACGAGCAATGCCAAGGATTGCATTTGCGTTGGCACCATCATAGTACAGGAGTCCGCCTGCTTCGTGTACAATCTGAGCCATCTCAACGATGTTTTCTTCGAACAAACCAAGTGTGTTCGGATTTGTCAACATGAGTGCTGCTGTGTCAGGTCCAACGGCTGCACGCAACGCTTCAATGTCAACCAAACCACGCTCATCGGATGGAATCGTGATGGTTTCGAGACCAGCGATTGTCGCTGATGCCGGGTTTGTTCCGTGTGCGGAGTTCGGCACGATAACTTTCGTACGATTTTCTCCACGGCTCTCATGGTACGCACGGATCATCATCAGACCCGTCCACTCACCTGCTGCACCCGCTGCAGGTTGCAGTGTTACCGCGTCCATGCCTGTAATTTCAGCGAGGTCATTCTGCATGTTGTACAACACTTCCAACGCACCTTGTACCGTGTCACATGCTTGATAAGGATGGATTGCCGCAAAACCTGGATAACGAGATACATCTTCATTAATTTTCGGATTGTATTTCATTGTGCAAGAGCCAAGTGGATAGAATCCAGAGTCTACCCCATGGTTACGAGTAGACAACTCGGTATAGTGGCGCATCAATTGGAGCTCGGATACTTCTGGCAGTTCAGCAGGAGTTTCACGAATGAGATGCGATGGGATCATGCTTGCTACATCAATTTCTGGTACATCCAATTCAGGTAAGTTGTAAGCCACTCGGCCTGGTCTGCTCATTTCGAAAATGAGCTCTTTATCTTTGTGGTTATGCACGAGTGATCGCCTCCAATTCTTGAACTAAGCTTTCAATCTCTTCTTTCGTACGAAGTTCAGTAACGGCGATGAGCATATGACCTTCCAGTTCAGGATATTTACGGCCCAAATCAAAACCGCCAATGATATTTGCTGGAAGCAACGCTTTGTTAACCTCAGCAACTGGTTTATTCACTTTTACAACAAATTCGTTAAAGAACGGAGCAGCGAACACAACTTCAAGATTCGCATTCGTGAAAGCTTGCTTTGCATAATGAGCTTTTTGCAGGTTCATCATCGCCATTTCCTGCACACCTTGTTTACCAAGTGCAGTCAACGCTACAGAAGCTGCTAATGCAACCAAAGCCTGGTTCGAACAAATGTTGGAAGTCGCTTTTTCACGACGGATATGCTGTTCACGAGCTTGCAGCGTTAATACGAAACCACGCTTGCCATTCTCGTCTTTCGTTTGACCGATAATACGACCTGGCATTTTGCGCATTAATTTCGTGGTTGTAGCAAAATATCCGCAGTGTGGGCCACCGTATGCTGGATGAACACCGAACGGCTGCATGTCACCTACAACGATATCTGCACCCAGTTTGCCCGGTGCTTCCAATACTCCAAGAGCTACCGGATTTGATTTCACGATTAACAGTGCGCCTTTGGAATGAACCAATTTTTCGATTTCCCGCAAGTCTTCAATGCTGCCGAAGAAGTTCGGATACTGAACGATGACCGCACCTGTATTTTCGTCAAGCTGGGCTTCGAGTTCGCTCAAGTTGGTTACGCCATCAGCGGTATAGCCTACTTCTTGCAACGCAACTCCTTGACCGTACGCATAAGTTGTAAGGATTTCACGTGCTTCCGGGTGAACCGCACGGGAAACGATGACACGATTTTTGCCTGTATGTCCTGCAGCCATCATTGCCGCTTCAGCCATCGAGGTAGGACCGTCATACATGGATGCATTGGATACTTCCATGCCAGTTAATTCACAAACCATCGTTTGGAACTCAAAAATCGCCTGAAGCTCCCCTTGGCTGATCTCTGGCTGATAAGGCGTGTAAGCTGTGTAGAACTCAGAACGAGAGATGACATGATTCACAACGCTTGGAATATAGTGTTGGTAAACGCCCGCTCCTAGGAAGTTGGCATGCGTCTCAAAGCTGATGTTTTTTGCTGCCAAGCCCTTCATGTATTTCACGAGATCTGGCTCTGACAACGCTTCGGAGATATTCATTTCGCCTTTAAAACGTACTTCTTCTGGAATATCTGCGAACAATTCGTCAATGGACTGGATTCCGAGCGCTTCCAACATCTCGCGCTTATCCTGATCCGTTTGTGGTAAATAACGGTATCTCACAACGTAATCCTCCCTTATTTCTTTTCTCGTTTATAAAATGGAGTAGTCACTACCTGTGCTTTCAGGCGTTTGCCACGAATTTCCACTTCTACTTCTGTCCCAAGAGCGGTGAACTCACTTTTAAGCAGAGCCAAGCCTACATTTTTCTTCAATGTTGGAGATTGTGTTCCTGTTGTTACTTCTCCAATTTGTTGATCTCCTGCGAAGACTGGATAGTGGGTACGTGGAATCCCTCTGTCGATCATCTCGATTCCAACCAGTTTGCGAGGAACACCATTTGCTCGTTGTTCTTTGAGCACCTCAAAACCAATGGCCGGAATCTCTTTATCTGTTTTCACAGCAAAGCCGATGCCTGCTTCAAGTGGAGTAATATCCTTGCTCAGTTCTTGCCCATACAATGGTAATTTCGATTCAAAACGCAACGTATCGCGTGAACCTAATCCACAAGGAACGAGCCCTTCTTCTTTCCCTACTTCAAGCAACTTGCGCCACAGATCAGCACCTTTGTCGGCTTCTATGTAAATCTCGAAACCATCTTCGCCGGTATATCCGGTACGAGACACCAGTGCAGGAACACCGTCAACAAGCACATCACGCTTGAAACGGAAGAACCCGATCTCAGACAAGTCTGTATCAGTCAACTTTTGCAATATGCTCTGACTTGCTGGTCCTTGCAAAGCAAGCTGTGCCGTCTCTGGAGAAATGTTCGTAATCTCCACATCGTCAGTCAGATTTTCTTGCATCCAGGCAAAATCTTTATCGATGTTTCCGGCATTGATGACGAGATAGTAATGATCATCTGCAAATTTGTACACGAGCAAATCGTCAACCGTACCACCGTCAGGGTAGCACATCGCACTGTATTGCGCCTGATTTACTTCTAATTTGGATACATCGTTGGTTGTGAGACGTTGCAGATAATAAAGGGAGCCTTTTCCTTTTACCACTACCTCACCCATGTGTGATACGTCGAACAAACCAGACTTGGTACGCACTGCTTCGTGTTCTAGTGTGATGCTGGAAAATTGAACGGGAAGCTCCCATCCACCGAAATCAATGGTTTTGCCACCATACTCGGCATACACCGGGAAAAGCGGTGTTCTTTTCAGTTCTGTCATCGAACGTGCACCTCCTAAATCATCCATCATTACCATCCCCGATTGTCTCACCTCTCATGAATGAGCGCTCACTAGTCTGAAAGTTCACCACTTTCCGATCTGGCTGTATTCATCAGAACATATAGAAAAGGACAGAAAGAAGAGACAGTACCCTTAATCCAGGGTACTATTTTCTCCTTCTCTGTCCTTGGTACCTGAGAGTTGCCTCGTTAGTAGATTCTTCTCTACTGAACAAGTTTCCCCTTGGGTGGCTCACCCGTTCAAGGTAAGCTCTCTCCAGAGATGCGTCGGGTAGAGGTACTTTTGCCTGAGAGATTCACTTACATTCGTAAGCTTGCTCCTTCGGCGTCGCATTGAAGCGATCTCTCCCTGCTACCGTCATTCGCTATTCAATCGGGTTCATACATAACTTGCAAAAATAATTTCATACTAAAGAAAAAAAACTGTCACTTACTATCCTACCATGACGAACCAATTCTTGAAAACAACATTTCGACAACAAGATAAAACTTAACTTTCTCATAACCATTGTAGCTGATTGTATGTGTTTTGTCTCTATTAATTAAAATTACTTGATATTTATCGGAAGGAGTCGGGTATATGACGAATATTCCAATCCATTTCGATCATTCGTGGGTTAACCAATTATCCGACATGATCCAAAATGATGGCCCCTGGCACAAATGGGATCTCTTTCAGCTTGCCATGGAGGCAGAAGAAGCGGTTTCCGTCAAAGACTTCGACGAGTTGCAAGCGATGAAGTATTTATCCCATATCGAGCCTTTCGATCATCAAATCAATACGGCAAAAAAGGTACTGAACGAAATGCGTGGACGTGCCATCCTCGCTGATGAAGTAGGTCTTGGGAAAACCATCGAGGCTGGACTTGTGATGAAAGAATATATGGTACGAGGTCTGGCAAAAAAGATTCTGATTCTCGTACCCGCCTCACTCGTCATTCAATGGACCAAAGAGCTGAACCAAAAATTCAACATCCCTGCCGTTGCTCAAAAAAAGGAATACATGTGGCGCCAACACGATATTGTCGTTGCATCGATTGATACAGCCAAACGAGACCCCCACCGAAGCCATGTAATGGATATTAACTATGATATGCTGATCATCGACGAAGCGCACAAACTGAAGAACAAGCGAACACGCAATTATCAATTCGTCAAAGAAATCAAAAAGAAATATTGTCTGCTCCTGACAGCAACACCGATCCAGAACGAGATGGACGAATTGTACAACCTCATTAACCTGCTTCGTCCTGGGCACTTGGGGCATAGCTCGTCATTTACTTCCAATTACGTAGAAGGCAAACGTCAGGCTAAAAACAATGACCAGTTGAAAAAAGAAATCGGCAAAATCATGATTCGCAATCGCCGAAGCGATGGAGGCATTCATTTTACCAATCGCCGAGTGCAATCCGTTCCAATTACGCTGTCACCAGAGGAAAGAGACCTCTACGACGGTGTCACGGATTTCGTCCGCACCTATTACCGTTCGGAGATGGGCGCATTAAATGCACTTGCACTCATTACCTTGCAGCGTGAAGTATGTTCCTCCAGAGAGGCTGCCTTCATGACCTTATACAATATGTATCAAAAAGCTGCAGAGGACTCTCCCCAACGAGCTGTGATCATGGAACTGGTAGAAAAAATCAAGAAGATCGAAACCCACTCCAAAGCGGCGAAAACCGTGGAGCTGCTTCAGCAGATTAACGATAAAGTCATCATTTTCACTGAATACCGAGCAACTCAAAACTACTTACAAAAATACCTCAGTGACCACGGAATCACATCTGTTCCCTTTCGAGGCGGATTTAAGCGGAGTAAAAAAGACTGGATGACAGAACTGTTCCAAAACCGTGCACAGGTGCTCATCGCAACCGAAGCGGCTGGCGAAGGAATCAACCTGCAATTCTGTAACCAAGTCATTAATTACGATCTCCCTTGGAATCCGATGCGGATCGAACAACGAATCGGACGTGTGCATCGCCTGGGACAAAAACGAGACGTCAACATCTACAATCTTTCCACAACCGGGACAATCGAAGAACACATCCTGAACCTTTTGTACGAAAAAATTGACATGTTCGAAATGGTGATCGGCGAATTGGAGGATATCGTGGATCGCCTCGCATTGACGAAATCATTGGAACACAACCTTATCGAGATCATTATGGATTCCAGATCTGACAAAGAAATGGTACTCAAGCTGGACAACATGGGTCAAGCCATTCGATCGGTTCGTGAGACCGTTCAAACACAAACGAAACCTGCATTTGCTCACTAATCAGTCAAGGCGTTCTGAGAGGAGGTCATACGTTGAATCAGGTGGAAGTGCGCAATTATATTGAAAAGTATTTATCTGCTTTTTCGGCACATATTCAGGAGTCGCATCCTCATTATCTTACGGTTAAACTTCCGGTTGAAATTGACAAGGATATTGGAAATCGCCCTTTTTACTGGTCCTGGGTTGAAAAAATGAATATTCCACCGCAGCCGATGATACTGAGCTTCTTTTTCGATGAAGAAAACAAGCCACCTGACATCCGGGGAGAATTCGTCCACTTCGGTTCTAGCCGCCTTCATCAAATCTTCTCTTCGTCTCAAAAGCACGGACGATTCGTCTGTTTGTATGAGCAAAACCCGATAGACACACCTGCACTCACTCGGTCTCGCCGTTCGACACCGCTGACACCATGGCTTTGCCTTAACATCAAAGTGTCGTTTATCTGTGACAAAAAACGAGATTGCCTGCTTTCACTCGGATTGAATTTACATCATTCGAGGATGGTCGATAACTTCTACGCATTTGTTCGTCGTTTGCACTTATCCCCTGCTATCCCTGATTTTTATTACACACTGAATCGCAAAATTTCCTTGGAACAAGCCTGTCAATTGGCTAATGCCAAGGTGCAGCAATTTATTTCATCACAAGATCAAGGCTGGGCAGAAGAAGCAAGACAACGGCTGCAAGATGAATTGGAAATTCTCGAAGTGTACTACTCTCAACTGGAACAAGATGAAAAAGAAGATGAGAAGGATGAGAAGGATGAAGTACTGGAAGAAGTGAAGGCAGAAGTAAAGGGAGAAGAAAAACCTGTTAAAACTACTGAGAACACACAAATGCATACAGTAGATCTCGATATGGAGCAACAGACTTCTTCCCCACCTGTTTCACTCGATGAATTTAGAACCGGAGGCGGGCGCATCCTCGATTTCCTAAGAATGCACAGCATACCCGAAACACCAAAGGAAAAAATCGTCCAAGTGGATTGGAAAAGCAGCTCCCCAACGGAAGAAAAAGAACGAAGAATGGCAGAATTGAAATGGCAGTACGAGCCTCGAATTGAGGTGCAATTCATTAACGGCGGTCTGTTTTACCTGTTTAATGAGCCTCCGTTTTAGGCTAAGAAGTCTCGCAAGCAAAAATTGTAAAATAAAAACGAGAAAAAACAGGCATCAGCAGACAGCAAGCAACAAATCTTTTTCCCACTTTCTGGTTACAATAGAGTAATGAAACCGAGATACCAGGTTCGTTAACCAGAAGGGAAGGTGCGCAATTTTGTCGTTACAGAGAGTATTCATTTTTGTTCAAATAGGAATGTTGCTGGTATTTTCCCTGTTGCCGTTACCTGTTTTTGCTGAGGATACGAACTGGAATCGCGTATTTACGAAACAGGTTCATGACTGGATTGATAATCTTTCCTCGAAGGACGAGCAATTCAAAGAATGGAAGGATGCAAAAACAAACATACAGGCGCTTGGCCCCAATTCCCGTCAATGGCTTGTTACTCTTCAAGTTCGTAATAAGCCGGTCGGCTATCTGATCGTAGAGGAAGATAGGAAAACCGATCCACAGTCAGACATGCCTAGCTTTATCTTGCTCGAATACGGGTTAGGTGAATATATTCTATTCAACGAATCTACCCAGCCCAAACAATTTCCAGGACAACCCGTATATGACGGATTCGCTTCATTCTGGAAAATTTCTCAAAATGGCACGACACAGTATGTCGACGCCAAGACAGGTGAACAGTACCCAACCATTGTGAAGCCAGATAATCCGGTGATGTCTACCCTTGCGAAAACAGATCTTGCTCAGGCAGGACTTGCGCTGACCAGACATACATCGTTAGGTACTACATTGACAGACCCATTTGACCAGATTGACTGGATGTTCGCCACACCCGTCAGTGCGCAAAACACTGAGATTACGTGGCAGGACTTGTGGAAGACAACCGATCAAGAAGCTGTGGTCGTGACAGCTTCCTTATTTCAAGATGAGGTTATGGCTCCTTTCACAGTTGGTTCCCTTCATGTGTGGGGCGAAAATGTTGCCTATATCGGAGTTTGGGACGAGGGGCTGAGATTTTTGCCATCTGCCTACATCACGAAGGTAGGAAAGATTATTCATTAATTACAGAAAAAACAGGATAAAAAAAGCAAAAAGCCATTATGACAAGAGTCCATGATGGCTTTTAACTTTCTATTCTCACTTTCAATTCACATTCTTATCGATGCTCTTCCGAAGTCAGCCTTTGGTTCACCTCATGGAAAATTTCCATCGTGGTCATCCCTCTGGCACTAATAACCGGTGCACCTGTTTGGGTCTTCGTCTGGATACCCATCATATTTTCATCTAGCCCGGTGATGACAACGGCGTCCACCATTTGCTGCCAGTTTCCCAGCTCGACCACATCATATCCGTTATCACGCAGCATTTTGGAGACATCTTTTAATGAGTGTTCAACGGCTACCTTAGGCATGTCATTCCTCCGTATCAGAAATTATTTGCGTAAAAACAGCCTGATTGACATAGGAATTGCACCAAACCACCGGGAAGACCAAGGCTCTCGTGGTGATTTGCGTTTGTGCCGTTCCTCTTTTGGCGTATCCATGTATTCCACAAAACGCTTCGTCAGATATTTAAGGTAATCTTGAAAGGACATCTCGACTCCCCCTTACAGGATTAGTCTCTCCGAAAGTCCCGCTCTTCAATCGTTTTCTTGATGATTTCTTCAACGATATTCTCTACGGAGCGATCAGTGGTATCGACCTGCACTGGTGCAAAATCATAAAGGCCTTTTCTTGCTTCCATTAAGGAGGCAACCCGTTCCCGAACGTCTCCTGCGAGAAGGGGACGATTGGTATCTTGGGAAACTCTCTTGATAATCTCCTCTTGTGCAGCGGTTAAGGTAATGACAATCGAGTGTAGCATCATGATCGTAACATTGTTTGGACGAAGGACTGCTCCACCGCCTGTAGTCAACACGATATTTTCCTTCTGGAGCAGCTCTTCAAGAAGTCTGGATTCGACATCTCTAAAATAAGCTTCCCCCTTCTCTAGAAAAATTGTGGGAATGTCACTCTTTTCGTGCTCCACGATCGCCTGATCCAAATCAACATGGACTTTTCCCAGACGATGAGCCAGTTCTTTACCTACCGTCGATTTTCCTGTACCCATAAATCCAACAAGCACCATATTGTTTTTCATCATTCTCATTGCCTTTCTGAAACCTTGATATGAATCACCCGAGCATCCGAGTCATAGCGAACTTGATAGCCCATGACTTTATCGAAAAATTCACTTGGAACCATAATTCGATCCTTGATTTCCAATGCTGGTTTGCCGAGCTCAAACTTTTTGCCGTTCATTTCTACTGTTGCTGAGTTTTCTTTAATCAAAACATTTTTTGCGGCTGCATTCAGTTCAGTTGCCTGTTTTTGTTCATTCCAGGTGACCCGATACCCCAGCTTCTGCATGATTTCTCTCACCGGTACGTATACCGTTTTGCCTTTGACACGAGCAGAGACAGTCGGATAGAAAGCCATGTCATTAACAATAGTGTCTACGTACGATTCAATTTTAAGCGGCGTAAATCCCTCTCGATTAATCCGCTCAATATTGGGAACGAAATACTGCACTTGTCCCCGAAGGGTCTGACCTAATGCCTGATCCAAATGTTCCGGGCCCAGAGTATATCCATGATAATTTCGTTGCACTCTGTTCATGAATTCACTAAATTTGGCATCTCCAATATTTTTGCGCAAGTTATGATACAGTAACGCTCCCTTGGAATACCACGTCCAGTCGAATTCATCCCGAGTATCGAACTGAGACAATCGTTTTCCCAGTTTTCCATATGGATATCGTGTACGTAATTTTCGTTCATCTTCAATGTATTCCTGCAAAAGTGCTTCTGCAGAACCGCTTCCGTGACGTTTGAGATTATAAAAATAAACACTTGCTTCAACCAGTCCTTCATCCAGCCAGCCATTCATCGGCTCTATGGTAGAAATACTGTTATACCACCACAAATGGGCAATTTCGTGAGGCAACCAATGGTCTACCAAATTGTTATGGTACATATCCTTGGAAAAGATGGCCATATTTGCATATTCCATTGCGTAGTTGGTGTAAGGTCCCGTTTCCGCTATCGCAACCTCCGGATAAGGTAAGTCCCCATATTCCTCGATATACGCCTTGAATGCTGCTTCCGCAATGGTCTTGATCATCTGAATATTCTGTTGCGATGGTGAAGCGATATGAACCGTCATATTGGGAGTTACCTCAACAGATTCCACCCTGTAAAGCGGGCTTCCCACCATCGAAAAATTCAGCACTTTTTTGGCTTTGTAACGTACCGATTTGCGCCCGTCCTGCAATGGCTGAGCATGTCCTAGCCCCCATGTGGTAACCCACTGATACGCCTCCGGAGCAACAAATGTGACATCGTAGTCTCCGTAATGGTAAATGAATGGATCACCGTACGCAATTGGCTGTGATGGCACGTACCATTGATTACGCTGATCAAGAGCACCGAGCATCGGATACCAGTTGGTCAGCGTCCAGATATCATCCTTTACCCCATACCTTGTACCGCTTCTGGGGACGGGTGACTCAAACTCGACAGTTAATGATCCTCGTGCTTTCTGTCCAAAGACGTTGGCAAGACGAAGGACGGAACCCTCTCTGCTAAAAGGAACACTCTTCTCATCGTATCGGATGGACTTTACACGCATCGGACTCCATGAGTAGTCGTAAATGTACAGATTCAAATCTTTGGTCTTCGGATTATCAAACTCGATCACAGCTTGTCCCGCAATTGCAGCTTCATTTACCCGGAGATCCGCTTTAATTGTATAGACAGGATGTAAATCTTTTATGTAAGAAGGAACTAACGGATCATAATGAAAAGGATCTGCTCCGAGCTCAACAGGTGCCCTTCCTTCCTTTCCTAAGCCAAGCCAATCCGATATTTGTGACCATTTTATGACCGTGCCAATTCCTAAAAATACGACAAGAATTGCCACACAGATCAACACACTTGTCTTTTGAATAGTATTCATCAGGCTCTCTCCAACTTGAATTTGATTTCATTGTAACAAAATGACGGGGCCATGAATATCCTTTGTTCCTTTGTAAATCGCTGTCATAAATTAGCAAAAAGATATAGCGCTTACATATATAAAAAGGTGATACAAATGAAAACTGCCACGATATAATAAGGGAGTGTGCATTTCCAAAGATTCCCTAAACAAGGAGGTTATGTATGAACAATCAATTACCTGATCCTTTTACCGTCTGGAAAAAGCTTTATGACCAAACAGAATCACAATGGGGTAAAGTGTTGGGCGAGACAGTTCAAACAGAGGCATTTTCAGCTTGGCTGGGATATTTGCAAAAGCAAATGCTTGAATACCAGGATGCCGTTCGCAAAAGCACGGACAAATACCTTGAACAGGCTCACCTTCCCAGCAAAAATGATATTGCAAATCTGGCGTCATTAATTGTTAACCTGGAAAACAAAGTGGATGAATTAGATCTCAAATTAGACAAGCTTCAGGATCAACTGGCAGACTTACTCGATAAAAAACCTGAATAAAATGAACTGATTTTATATTCATAATATTTTGTTTAATTACATTCAAAGGGGTAATAAAAATGACGAATTTACAAGGTAACGTAGCAATCGTAACAGGTGGTTCACGCGGCATTGGCGCATCCATTGTGAAAGAACTTGCCAAAAACGAAATAAACGTAGTGATTAACTATCAATCCAGTGCAGAAGCTGCAACCGCTCTCGTACAGGAAGTTGAATCGACCTATGGCGTGAAAGCATACGCTATTCAAGCAGACGTCTCCCAATCAGACGATGCAAGGCGCCTTGTAAATGAGACCAAAGAACATTTTGGACGGCTAGACATCCTTGTAAATAACGCAGGAATCACACGGGATCGCACATTCCGCAAGTTAACGGACGAAGATTGGAACAAGGTCATCCAGGTAAACTTAAACAGCCTCTTTTACATAACTCAGGCAGCATTGCCCGAACTGTTGGAATCACCAAATGGTCGAGTGATTAGTATCAGCTCCATCATTGGTCAAGCGGGTGGTTTTGGCCAAACCAACTACTCCGCAGCCAAGGCAGGCATTATCGGTTTTACAAAATCTCTTGCATTAGAGCTCGCAAAAACCAATGTTACCGTCAATGCGATTTGCCCAGGCTTCATCGAAACGGATATGCTTGCCTTCGTCAAAGAAGAAATCCAGGAGCAAATCAAATCACGTATCCCACAGCGCCGCTTCGGAACACCTGAGGAGATCGCCAAAGGCGTCCTGTTCCTTGCGAAAGACGGTGGATATATTACCGGACAGAGCCTCAACATCAATGGTGGATTATATATGTAAGGAGGTTTCCATTCATGAGCGTTCCTAACTATCTGCAAAGCTGGAATGAGATGGTAAAACAATTGCCTGAACCATACCAGAAATCCATTGCCCGTTTGGAAAACGTCCGCGATATTTTGACCGGGCCTGAGCCTGAAGTGGGACTTTCTCCCAAGGAGTGCATCTGGACCAAAAACAAGGCGAAACTCTATCGCTATATCCCTGTGAAGCCTCAGGCTGAGCGTCACAAAACACCGTTACTTCTTGTTTATGCACTCATTAATAAACCTTATATTATGGATTTAACTCCGGGTATGAGTATGGTCGAGTACCTTGTGAATCAAGGCTTCGATGTGTACCTCTTGGACTGGGGTGTATTCCAGTTAGAAGACAAGGATGTAACCTTCGACGATTTGATTTTTGATTATATTCCAAGAGCAGTTGACAAGGTATTGCGCACCTCCAAGGCAGAAGACTTGTCCATTCTTGGTTATTGCATGGGAGGCACGATCACTTCCATGTTTACTGCCTTGCACGGTCATTTGCCGATCCGCAACCTGATTACATTGGCGAGCCCGATTGACTTTTCCAATGCAGGAACTTACAGTGTCTGGCTTGATGAACGTTACTACAATCTCGATAAAATGGTGGAGACATTTGGTGTGATTCCTCCCGAAATTCTTGATTTCGGCAACAAGCTGCTCAAACCAATCACTAACTTCATCGGACCTTGGGTGAACCTCGTTGATCGAGCAGCAGATGAAAAGTTCATCAAGAACTGGCGGCTCCTGAATAAATGGGTGGCTGACGGTACTCCATTCCCTGGAGCGGCTTTCAGACAATGGATTCGTGATTTCTATCAACAAAACAAACTGATTAAGGGTGAACTCGTTCTTAGAGGACAACGAGTAGACCTGAGTGAAATTAAAGCAAACCTGCTCACCATCGTTGCTGAACGTGACCATATTGCGCTTCCTTGCCAAAGTGTAGCGCTGAATGATGTGGTATCGAGTGAGGATAAATCCATTCTCCGCTTGCCAACGGGACACGTATCGATTGTAAATAGCGGAGTTGCACTGAAACAAACCTTCCCGTCCATGGGAGAATGGCTTGGTGCTAGATCAAACTAATGGAATGCCAAAAAGGTGGATCTCCTTGAGGTCCACCTTCTTTCATTTTATTCATTGTATTTTAAGTCAAATCAATCGGCTCAATGCTTACCCCGTTCTGATTTGCCCAACGGTGCAAGTCCATTAGGAAAGGTACGATATTCAGGTTGTCAGAAGAAATGCATAACGTATCCGCCGTTAATTCAATTTCTCCCCCATCCACTGTTTGCACCTTCTGCTCAAGAACAAGTTTGCATGCCTGGTTCATTTGCTCTTCTTTTCCGATGAGCATGCTGCCTTCCAGCTCTCTCGGTGCCAATCTGCCCGTAGGTAGATAGGCACGATCAGCAAATACTTCTTCTGCTACCGGAATGCCAAATTCAAGGCATAGCTCGACTAAAGGACTTCCTGACAATGCATAGACAGCCAGATCGTCTCGTACATCGGAAACTGCTCGAACAACGGCCTCGGCAAATTCTGGTCTTTCCGATGCTTCATTGTACAAGGCGCCATGCAATTTCACATGATGAAGAGTTCCTCCCAATGCCTTGGTGATTCCGTCGAGTGCAGATACCTGATAAAGAACCAACTCATATACTTCCTTGGTTGACATGTGCATCGAACGTCGTCCAAAACCATGGACATCGTGATAACCCGGATGCGCACCAATTTTGACTCCTTGTTTTAAAGAAGCCTCAACCAATCTGGCGATAATATGCGGATCACCCGCGTGGAATCCGCAAGCGATGTTCGTTGATGTGACCCATTTTAATATGCCCAGATCCTCATTTAGTCTCGAGAGACCAAAACCCTCACCCATATCACAATTAATATCCAGTTTCATCTATAAGTTCCTCCATTATCGACACATTTGAAAGCGCATTCATCCGATGCGATATATTCAGAATATCATATAGAAGGTACAAATGATGTTAAATCTTTAGTAACAATTTGCTTAAATAAACAAAACGGTCATGACCGTATTGTTGACCGCAAGCGGTCACATCTACTTTAATGACAAGGTGCCTCAGCGTAACGTCTGGCATTTACTTCGGTTAAAACGTCGAGACCGTTTTTCACATAAAAAAAGCAACGAGTATGCACTCGTTGCTCTCATTTCATTTCATTATACTGCTGACGAAGATTCAACTTTGACTCCCGTATCAATCAGCGCCTCAGTCAATGCGATCAATTGTGTTTTTTCTAATTGATAATCGAATTCCTTCGCCTTGTCAGGTTTGGAGTTATTGTACTCAGTTGGAATTTCATGGCGATGTGATCGCTCGACTCTGGTTACAAAGTGAAGTCGTTCCAACGTTTTGATCGTCTCATCAATTTCATCAGCATCCACGTACATGGCTACGTAATTCAAACGCTTGGAGACGTAATGAATGGTCCCAAATTTCCGCAAATTCTTAGCAACACGTGGATTTTTGATCCAAACGGCTAATCCAAGTCGTTTTTCTCTCATGCTTTTCCCCTAACCCCTTCCATCAATCACTTTCATGCTACCATGCCCACAGGGTTTTATCAAGATGAGTTGTTGGGAGGAATTACCGAATGCTTACTTCCTCTTGGTACTACAGCCGCAACTTCCGCCTGTACCACATCCCTGGCTCATGGCTTCCAGGAACGGATTGTTACTCGGTACCTTGATCGACTCGGAAACAGCGTCAGCGATGATTCTGCTTACCTTATACAGCATTTCATCCAACTGGTTCTCTGAGCGTTTGAATGCTTGTACGCTATCGAGCATTTCAAGGGAGCGCTTCAATTCACGCACTTCCTTGGAGACCCGTTCGAAATCCGGATGATATTTACCAAATCGCTGTACTTCCTCAAAGACTTCCTTCTTCTGCTCAAACAACTTACGCAACCGGACCGCTTCAACGTCCTGTTCCATCAGTGCTTTGGCAGCATGGTAGCTTGCAACTTCCTGTGACTCATTTATCATTTCAGCCAACTGATAGGATTGCTCAATCAGTTCAGCCATATCGATGGTATCAATTGTATCCAACAAGGTTTGCTCCCCCCTTCTCGGGTAAAGGTTATAGGTTAACTATCACCCTATTGTACCACGTATGCTACTCATTATTACAAGAGGTTAGCTGTATTCAGGTATTACCAGTCGAATTCGTTTGATATCGTCTATTTTCATTTTGTGCTTTCGCCGTTCCTGTTCCAGTATAGTCATCCAATAGCCCATTTCAACCTCTACCTTCACCGGGATTCCCTGGATTTCTTCTTCATTGGCTTTTTGAATAAGTACCGATATCTTTAACTCGCTCGCCCGTCTCAGCATGTCCCTCAGCGTCTGAGGATGGTATGACTGCAGATGCTGGGTCCATATTTTCGGCAAATCGGCAACTTCCTTGCTGCGAAGGGTTCGTTCAGGCAGTACATTTTCGATTTTGTACCCCTCCCATGGAGTTGCCAAAGAGAATAACCCTTCCTGGCTCATTTCTTCTTTTACAGATTGAGAGTCCGACACTGGAGAAGCAAGTGGCGTGTAACTGTCCACTTTCCCTTCGCTCGGTTCAAACCCCAGTTCACGCAGTGTTTGAGTCAGTTGCTCAAGCGCTCCCCACTCAACCAAAAACTCACAGTCAGAAATGATTTTTCTGATGAACGGCTGAACGGTTGAGATTTGCTGCAGTTCCTGCAATATCCCGGCATTTGCCACGGTTACAATGGCTGCTTGCTCGACTCGTATTTGCGTTCCTTGCCTGGACCAATTTTTGATTTGATCGACAACAGCTTGTGGCAACGGATATGGGCAACTTTTCTGCAGGAAAGAAATGATCTCTTCCTCAGATCCACCCTCTGAGAGAAACAACTGCAATTTGGCTGGCTTCAATTCCCCCCGGACAAAGTCCCCACTAAACGTTACCTGTGCGATTCGACTCAAACCCCACAATTGGTCTAAAGGAGTAATCGGAGGCGCAAGGACAGCTCCTGTTGGTTCTACATACCATTGACTCACTTCAACGGATGAAGTTGGATTGTTTCGCCAGAACAACCCTTTCTCCGACTCTCCTAACTCAATGAATCCGCAACCTGCCAGCGGGTGTAATAATTGCTGTTTCAGGACTTCCACTCGATTGACAGGAATGGAGAATCCGAGTTGCTCCAATTGTTGAAATTTCGTTTCAACAGACATCCAATCAGGATCGGAGGTGTGCAGCATCTGGTGCAGGAATGCCTCCAGCCACGATTCTGCGGGGACAAAACTAGTGGTAATCAGGGCAAACAGTTTGGACTGTCTCGTTTTGGAATCCAAAGACAGCCAACCCATAACATCTGGCATCGAGAGTATCAGCTTTTTGCTTTCCACTCTCAATAGTCGCAGGCGAAGTCCCAAATCCAGCAGGAATGCTTCCACTGGTGAATAAGACTTCTGAACCTCATAAGGAAACATTGTGTGATACCACCCTGCGATATGCTCGTCTTGCAGAGAAAAAAGCGGTGAAAGCTTTTGTAAATACCGTTTGTTGATTGTTCGTTTTTGGGTAATGGTTGGTTGGATGTCTCTGATAAATAGTAAGCAGGCAAACAAATCCAGATGAATTCCTCGTCCGGTTGGTATATAATAAGACAGTGCTTCGCTGGAATCAGCGATCGCATCCCTCACTTTTTCTTCATTCGACAGGATATACTTAGCAAAAGCCTGACGAACTTCTACAGGCATAATATAGCCAATGTCGCTCCACAATTTTCGCACGGTAAAGACAAGACCCAATTGACGTAGTCCTGTTAAACCATCTTCCAGGTGCGGATTTTGATTTTGTACCTTATCTTCCCACTCTCTTTTTCTGAAAAAACCTTTTGAAGACGACAAATAAAAAAACAGCACAGTTTGACGTTCGGCATCTGTTAAACTAGTCCATAGGTGCTCTAGATACTCTGAATCATTTACAAACGAGTGAATGTCCCTCTCTCTTGACCATTGAGGTACTCGTTTCAAGTGTTCTATCTGAATCAACTGTTTGGTTCTGTCTGAAAGCATCTCCATACATCCATCGTAATGCACATTATTCACCTGCCTGTATCCACTAACGAATCATCACTGGATTCGCAACAAGGAGGAAACTATATATGAAATTAATCGCAACTTTGCTTGCTTTAACAATTACCTTCTTCACAGGAGAAACTATGACAACTAATCATAACGCAAACCCACAAACGAATGAAGCATCTGCATCAGCTTCCCAAACTGCCATTTCATATGAAACGGTTCAATCACCTTATCCGAAGGAAGTACAAGCTTCTTTACAGGATATCCGCTTTACGGGAGGAACAAAAGTCGTCGTTGCCGAAAAGACCTACGTCATCATTTCTCTCGGCAAACGCAACACGGGTGGTTATAAAGTTGTATTAGACGGAATTGAGAAGCAGGCAGATGGCAGTCTGATTGTGAAGGCACATGAAGTGAAGCCACAGGCTGGAGCGATGACTGTGCAAGTGATCACATATCCTTCCGCCGTGATCGCCATACCTACTACCAATGCCAAAGTTACCGTTGATTTGAAATAATGTAAGTGTACCATACGTTCATACAAAAGCAGAGGACGAGTCCTCTGCTTTTTTCAGTGAAAAATCGTCTAAAGGGTCATGACCGTTTTGTTAGGGAACGACAATCTCAAAGCTTTGTTTTACCCCATAGGATTCGTGGTTGTTGTGTGCCAGCTCCAGTGTCACTTTATGCTTGCCAGTGGTTAGTTCCGGATAGACATAATGCGTTTCAAAAATTTTGGCTACCCTTTTACCATCTATGTACAAATGAACGTGCCCTTCCCCCTGCTTGTTATCCTTGCCCATATTTTCAATGGAGAAATGGAATCGGGTTACCGTAAGATGCAAATGAAGGCTGTTCCCTTTGACAGTATGGTGAACAGCGAGAGCAGGTTTTTGTATATTCGTATAACTTCCTGTCTCCTTCGAAACCATGGTTGCTTCGACTCCTGCCATCAGAGACAACATCAGCAGTAGGGTCAAGATACGTTTGTGCCAGTTCATATATGAGCCTCTCCTTCACCTGTTATCTACAGAGTAGGATGCCCCATTCTCAACAAGGAAATGCTGTCAAAAGAGTATAAATAAAAAACAAAAACGACCGAACCTGATGGATGGTCGTTTTTACTTGACGTCAGTAGTGTCACACAATTAATCTCTGTCATTAAACAAAAACAGCAATACCACCACAATTACAATGATCCAGAGCAGCTCTTCATTATCTCGACCAAACGAATCTAATAAGCCCACGCGGACCCTCCTTTCCCTATCGCTATAGGCTATGCAGCGATCTGGGTGAGTGTCAGCATATGTTCAAGCCTTTTTTGCAGAAATCAGATGAATGTATGTATTAAGCTGTATGGCAGTGGCAGAAAAGCCCAATTCCTCCAGCTTTCCAACCAGAAATGCACGGTTGGCATAGTACTCGTCCTCGATTTCCTGTAGCAAATCTTCTTGACCGGTTCCCCATAATTCTTGGAGATGGCTTTTTCTGTGATCATCATCAGCAAACATGAAATCAGCAATAACAAGCCGCCCCATTGGTTTCAACACCCGGTCGAACTCCATAATCGCCAGCGCCTTCTGCTCATCCGTAAGATGATGCATGGCATAGCTCGTCACACAGAAATCAAAGGAATGATCCAGAAAAGGAATGGCTAAAAAATTTCCCAATTTTGTTTCGATCTCGGGATTCTTGGCTTTACAGTGAGCGAGCATCTCAAGTGATTGGTCGAAAGCAAACAGTTTGTGGCATTGACCTGCAAATTTTTTTGCCAGATTTCCCGTGCCTGTCCCCGCATCAAGACCAATTTCATATGGCTTTGGCGACGTGTAGTGCACTACACACGCAAGCACCTCGTCATAGCCATGGTGAGTGATGTTGGTTTGGTCAGCAACCCAATCGTCATATCGACCGGCAAACTGATTAAAATCCCATCGATCGACCCATTCCTTGCGTGTTTGCCGCAAACGCTTGCTTCCTTCTGCCAGTTGATATAAAGATTCTGGTTCAACAAATTGCTGCTGTTTGACTTGTTGAATCATGGATTCTGTTGTTTGGATCGCATTTTTCAATTCTACCCAGCGATCGTACATGTAGGCACGTTGCAGCTCCAGATAAGGCAAAATGGAGTGTGACGTATTTGTCACTTGTGAGAGCAATTGTTGAATTTGTTCGATGGGCATGCCAACCTCTCGAAGCGCGACAACGGTTTGCAGCCTCCAGGCATCCTCCTGGGTAAATCTGCGATAACCTGAAGTTTCCCCTTTGCTGGGAGCAATCAGTCCCTTTTCTTCGTAAAAGCGAATCGCTCTCGGGGTAATCTGAAGTTGTCTGGCCATCTCATGAATCAGCATGTTTCGTACACCCAACTTTCCTGCAACTTTACCTACATTGTAAACCTTCTCGTAACGTCAATGTAAAGAGGCAGGACATCTTTGATTACATACAGTAACGATCCTCACCCAATAGACGAATCGAATGGATGGATAATCGATGAGCAGACAATAAATCCCGATGCATTGTCAATGCCAATGCACAAAATTGTATTTCTTGCAGACTGGTGGCAATATGATTTGGCTGTTCTTGGTTTCTTTGTGATGTAAGGAAATTCTCTAGGCGATCCCAGCTAGTTCTCTTTTTCATTGTTCCACCTTCTAGTTGATAATCTGGTCTTATTTAATAGTATCGACTGAAATAAAGAGAATTTCAGACTAAAATCTGTTTGTATTTCTGCCGATTGATATACCACGAAAAATAAAAAAAGACGATCTGATACCAGACCGTCTGCATATTTCATACTTAATGACGTGAAGCGGGCTCAGAAATTTCTGAGAGAGCCTGTCCGGCTTCATCTTGCAGTATGTTGCGAACAGCGAGGTCACCGATGGCAACAATACCGACGAGCTTGCCGTTTTCTACAACTGGAAGGCGACGAATTTGGTGCCTTGCCATAATACGAGCAGCTTCATCTGCACTCATTCCCGGTTGACCAAGAACGATGTCTCGTGTCATCACATCTTGCACTTTCGCAGAACCTTCTCGCTTTTCTGCAATACCACGAATGACAATATCCCGATCAGTGATGACGCCAATGACGTCCTGTTTTTCGTCTATAACAGGAATTACCCCAACGTTATAATCACGCATTTTGACTGCTACTTCATATACATTGTCCTGGAGAGTAACGGTTTGCACATCTTTTGTCATGATTTCACGTAATGTACGACTTGCCATCTGACTATCTCCTCCTTGTGCGTAGTAACAGTTTCTATTGTTTACCGAAACACCATTTTCATTCAGAGGCAGCAGGCTCACATGCTTTCAAGATGAAATTCTGACGAGTGAGGGTTTATTCATTGCACTTCGATGCAAAACCTACTATCATAAGAGAGTGAATATCCTTAGTAGGAGGAAGACCGATGGTAATTAAAGATACTGGTATTGGTGGTAAAGAATCACATCTGGGTGAACTCGACCACATTATGGACGAACTTGGTTTTGTTCGTTGGGCTTGGGACTACAACCACGCTACATATGATTTCAAAATTGAAGACAAAGGTAGTGTCTTTTACCTCCGTGTACAAGCTGATGCTGTCAAAGGTAAATTGGAAGACCCACACACACTATTAAAATTAGAAGATCCGTTCATGGGAAAAGCTACATTTCCACATGGCTTAGATTATGACGCCCAAGTACCTCCTGCTGTTGTTGAGACAGCAAAACGCAAACTTGGTCAGTTAAAAGATAAGTTGTAGAAGTAGCAATCACGCACTGACACAGAGAGGCGATTTATCCCTCTCTGTTTTAATTCCTGGGATTTTTGTGGGGGGGTATCATGAAGACTCGCGGGGTTCCTGATTTCCTGTTGCTGTTTCTGACGTTGTTGCTCGTTGGATTTGGGATCACCATGGTGCTAAGTGCAAGCTCGATTTTTGCTCATACAGGCATTTACACTTCAAAAGGATGCCCTTACTGTAATGGGGACGAGCTGTATTTCTTTAAGAAACAAAGCATTTGGGCTGCCTTGGGCCTGATAAGTATGCTGATTGCAATGAATATTCCCTTTTCTTTTTATAAAAAGAACTTTTTGTTGATTGGGATGGTATCTTTTATCATGCTGGTTGCCGTCCTCATTCCTGGTATCGGGACAGAAGTAAAGGGTGCGAGATCATGGATTCAAATCGGAGCGCTAGGCAGCATGCAAACGTCAGAGTTTGCCAAATTAGGCCTGATTCTCTATCTTGCTGCCATCATCTCGAAAAAGGGTGAAAAGTTTCAGGATTTAAAAAAGGGGTTGTTTCCCCCACTTGTGGTTACTGCTCTTTTTTTCGTGCTGATCGCTCTCCAGCCGGACTTGGGTACAGCCGCCATTCTACTGGGGACGGCAGGGATTATTCTTATCTGTGGAGGTGCCAATCTCAAACAGTTGTTTTTCCTGACGGTTCCGCCATTCTCTTTTATCATTGCGACCTATATTGCCGTAAAACCGCATGCGATGAACCGCTTGCTTTCCTTTACAGATCCATGGTCTGATCCATTAAACAAAGGCTATCAGCTTACCCAGTCTTACTTTGCAATGGCTCGTGGTGGTGTGTCTGGTACCGGATACGGCAAAAGTATTCAAAAATTCCTGTACTTGCCCGAAGCACATACTGACTTCATTTTTTCGATTATCGGAGAAGAACTTGGCTTTATCGGAATTGTATGCTTTTTGATTGTTTACCTTCTCTTCTTGCTTCGTGGCGTCTATATCAGCCTGAAAGTAAAAGACACCTTTGCCAGTCTGGCGGGAATTGGTATCGTTACGATGATCTCTTTGCAGGCCCTCATCAACATGGGTGGCGCAACAGGAACCATTCCAATTACTGGTGTTCCCCTGCCTCTAATCAGCTATGGAGGGTCTTCGTTACTCGTCTGTCTGATAGGAATCGGGGTACTCCTGAGTGTTTCTCGTGAAGTGAATCGACAACGTGCACAAGAATTGTTGAATTCAAAATAAAGACCCTGAAACCAGAAATATCTGGGTTCAGGGTTCTTCTTGTTCGAGCACAATACTGTCGACCTTTACATTAACCTCCCGAACGTACAGTTCTGTAAAAGTTTCCACATCTTCTTTTACCCTCTCTTGTACCTGTCTGCAAACGTAATCAATTCGGGTGCCAAAACGAACACGAAGTCTCATGTCAATGATGGTTTCATCTTCGAGAATCGTTACTTCTACACCCTTCGCTGCTGCTTTCTTGGTAATTTTCTTGGCTATGTCCTCATAAAATCCACTTGCTGCTGTTGTAACTCCGTCCACTCCGTTGGCTGCAATACCAGCAATTACTGCTACAACTTGATCTGCAATGCGTATTTCCCCACGATTTTCCATGGTTAGCACCTCATTCCCATTTGCTAACGTATCCTTGGGTCGAGCTTCTTGAACCAACTATATTACTATCTATTATATCGAGACTCCTTGTTCGTTTGAAGCAGATAATTGACTTTTTCTCACCTGTAATGTCGGTTTTGTGCAAAAAACGTCGATGACCGATGCTACCTCAGATTGAAATGCTTGCTTCAGGACGCCTTCCAGTTCATCTGCTCTCTCTACTCTATAACTATTCAGCCCACATGATTTTGCTAATCCGGCAAAATCAGGGTTCGTTAGCTCAGTGCCAAATGGAGTATACCCTTCAGCAGCCATTTTGACTTCCTCAAGACCAAGTGACCGATTATTACTGATGACAATTGTTACTGCCAACCCTAACTGTTTTAAAGTCATCAGCTCTGCCAAATTCATCTGGATACCACCGTCTCCTGTGAGGACAACAACTTGTTTGTCGGGATTAACGAGCTTGGCAGCAATTCCTGCGGGCAAGGCATATCCCATCGTTCTCCATTTTCCTGAGAACAAGGGAAGCTGGCGATTGGCTCTAAACATCCGATTGAACCAGATCGTGTGCTCCCCCGTGTCAACAACAATGATCGCATCCTCATCGACAGCCAGTTGGATGGCTTTGATCAACTGTTCTGGTCGCACCCTCTCCGCCTGCTCATTTAATTGTACCTGTATGTCCGTCTCTTCTTGATACTCCTGGTGTAATTGCCGTATCACATTGCTCCAGTTACCACTTGGTTGATGATCTATTCCCTCCAGCTTGCGAATCCAAAACGGCAGAACCTCCTCCAGATTGCCGATGACAGCCAAACGATTCGAAGCCGCATGGATTGATTCTGCCTTCTCGTCTACTTGTATGAGAGAGACATGATTCGGGATAAAGGATTGCGGAAACCAGGTTGCCCCCAGAATCAGCATAGTATCAGCCTCCTGCAGCGCCCGCATGGAGGTCAAACTCCCTCCTTCACCCACTCCACCCAATACCAGAGGATGATCGTCTAAAATGGCCCCCTTGGCACCAAGTGAAAGCATGATTCCCGCCCCCAATTGCTCTGCCAGTCTGATCGCCCACGATGCGGCCTGTCTCGAGCCATTGCCCAGCAAAATGAGTGGCCTCTGTGATTTTCGTATTTGTTCCAAGCCTGCTTCCATCTCGGTCCTGTCAGCGTGGAGAAATAAAGTCGCTCTTGGCAAGGAATCGAGCAAGGGCAGTGTTGTAGTTTTCGCTAAAACATCTTTGCAGATACTGATATGTGCCACACCTCTTCGCTGCGTTGCAGTCACAAAAGCCCGGTGAAGAACGTGTGCAAGTTGATCCGGATTGACCACTTCTGCAGAAAAGTGGGAAAAGGCAGCGAGTACCTCCTGCTGGTTCATGTATTGTTTATAGTGACTCCCGATCCGTCTGGAATCGACTTGTCCCGTAATGGCGACTACGGGAACATGATCCATCTGTGCGTCTGCCAATCCATTGAGCAAGTTAACGGTTCCAGGGCCACTGGTTGCGATGCAGACAGCAGGTTTATGGGTGAGCTTGGCCTCCGCAGATGCCATCATGGCAGCAGCCGATTCATGTCTTGTGGGAATGAAACGAATCTTCTTTTGTTTGCCTAACTCATCAAGCCAGGGAAACAGTGCATCTCCTGCGACACCGTATACACGCTGTATTTTCCATTTCATCAGTTGTTGTGTCAGATATTGACTTACCGTTCTGCTCTCCACGTGAAATTCTCCCTTTCATAAAAGTGGTTTGACATACGTACATTGTGACCTGCAACCCAAAATTTTACTCTTTTCAACACTCCTAAAGTAAGCCAAACGAGGACAAACTACCCGTAGATCAACTGGTGAGAAAGGAGGTTTTTTCTGTGAAAAACAAGAAATTGTATCTCTTGTTTTCTGCCGTGCTTCTCGCTGTGCTTTCCCTGACAAGCATCATGCCGAAACAATCAGCAGAAGCATTTAGCAAAGTGATTCGAAAAGTCGGCTCGTCTGGTTCGGATGTGCGTGAGATGCAGGGTCGGTTAAAATATTTGGGCTATTATACAGGAAAGATCGATGGACAGTTTGGATGGCGCAGCTATTGGGCGCTTAGAAATTTCCAATACAAATTCGGGATGAGAGTTGATGGTGTGCTCGGGCCGAAAACAAAGCTTAAATTGTATAATGCCTCGAAAAATTGGCGCCCCGGTGCAACTGGAACAAGGACTGCCCCCAAAAAGAATGTTAAGCACACTGTCAAAATAGCAAGTAATGATCTCAAAATTATGGCGAATGCCGTGTACGGAGAAGCTCGTGGTGAGCCTTACATTGGTCAGGTTGCGATTGCAGCAGTAATCTTGAATCGAACACACCACCCTTCTTTCCCGAAAACTCCTGCCGGGGTCATCTTTGAGCCTCGAGCTTTTACCGCCGTAGCTGATGGACAAATTTGGCTTACCCCCAATGCAAAAGCGAAAAAGGCGGTTCAGGATGCGATGAAGGGCTGGGACCCAACTGGCGGTGCCATTTATTACTTCAATCCAGATACAGCCACATCCGCATGGATTTGGAGCAGGCCACAAATCAAACGCATTGGTAATCACATCTTCTGTAGATAAAACACAAAAGAAAGGATGCCTGTTACGCATCCTTTCTTTCTAGTTTCCACCTGATTATCGTTTGTAATGCTCTGCCATCTTTACAAAGCGTTCTTCACTTTCGATCGTGCCACATACACCGCATTGAATTTTAACAGAGTCCCCTTTATACGGTTGATGAAACGTGTCCAACTGTTCAGGCGCCAGTTCAGCTACGATCTGCCCGGTTTGCGGATCAAGGCGTACATACCGTGGAATTTGTTCAATCACTGTGAATCGCATACGGTTTGATTTACACGTGGGACACATAAACGGGTGAGACATCTCATAACCTCCTTCTTATTCCTGATATGCTGTATTCTCCCGAATTCACCTGATCCTATTCAAAATTGGCATGAATTCAAACTCAATGGTGACATTCTTTCAAGCATTGGATAAACTAAATATTGTTTTTAATTCCCAACTTTTGTCTATCGAGGTGTTGTAAGTGAATATTCGTCTATTTTTTTCGCTCGTTATCGGGAGCCTGGTGCTTGCGGCAGTAGGTCATTATGTTCTGGAAAATGAATTCATCCGATTTATTACTTCCTCCATTGCCATTGTCTTCGTCGCTGCATGGTTAGGAAAAGCAACTGAAAGTGTTGCCTACTATGCAGGGGATCGGATCGGCGGCTTCCTGAATGCCACCTTCGGAAATGCTGCGGAGCTGATCATTGCCTTCTTCCTGGTAAAGGAAGGACTGTTTGACATGGTTAAAGCATCAATCACAGGGGCGATCATTGGCAACTTGCTCTTGGTATTGGGACTTAGTGTTTTATTCGGGGGGTTAAAGTACAAGGAGCAAAAGTTCAACGGAATACTGGCTGGTCACAATGCGTCATTGATGACCCTCGCTGTGGTTGCCTTGTTCATTCCCGCAGTGTTTATTCGAGAGTTACCAATTCCACACATCAATACGCTGAGTATCGTCATCGCTGTCATCCTGATTCTTGCCTATATTCTCTGGCTGATCTTCTCGATGATCACACACAAGGAGTTCCTCTCCGACATTGAACCACACGATTCAGAAGCAACGTGGTCCAAAGGTGTCTCGATCATCATGCTTGTTTTAGCCACCATTTGTGTTGCCGTCATCTCCGAGTGGCTGGTACATAGTATTGAAAGTGTCTCGCATCAGCTTGGCTGGTCTGAGCTATTCGTGGGTGCGTTCGTCATCGCGATTATTGGTAATGCTGCCGAACACAGTGCAGCTATCTTGATGGCGATGAAAGGCCGAATCGGTGCTGCCGTAGAAATTGCCATCGGATCCAGTTTGCAAATTGCCTTGTTCGTTGCTCCTACACTCGTCTTACTCAGCCTATTCTTCGGATCACCGATGAATATCGTGTTTACAACATCTGAGCTAGCCGCAATTGGTGTGGCAACGTTTATCGCTATTTCCATCTCACGGGACGGAGCAACAAACTGGTTTGAAGGTGTCCTGCTTTTGGCCGTCTACGTTATTCTCGGAACTGCCTTTTTCTTTGTATAAAGGTTATTTTTCTATCTTGAGCAAACAAAAACCCAGTCATTTCACTTGTAAGTGTGTTGACTGGGTTTCATGTTGCGGCTAGTCAGTTTTTTCTTTTCGCAGAAACCAACGCATAAAAGGAAACAGCACCAGCAATTGCTCGTCACGGTAATGCCTGTGAATGGTAAAATGATGCTTTCTTTCACGCTGAACGTTTTGTGCGATTTCTATACGGTCAATTATTAATTTGGCAATCACAGCGATGACGACAAGACTGGCAAACGACAAATGGGAGTTCCATACTTTCTCCTGATACATGCCAACCAATTTCATCAGTGGTAATGAAATGTAGGCGAGAAAAAATGAAAAGGCCCCTAGTGCAAGCAAGAACCACTTCCACCTGACAAAACGTTGATAAACGAGTGTGATCGCCATAGGAACGGCAAACAGGTTGGCTGTTAACATAGTCGGAATGATTGGGTTCAGTTGCATCCGGTAGTCATACCAATCTAAAGCTGTTGCCAAATCATCCAAGTATTTGTTGATGATGAATACCACTCCAAAGTAGGCAATGGATTGAAGAAGCTTATCTTTTTTAAGCAATGTAATAAACAGGATCGACATAACAATACACACACCAACCAGCATCCACCATTGCCAGGTGAATAAAGTGTAGTCTGCCCAGAATTCCACTCGCAATCTGGTTAGCTGGTTCGAGACTGCATCAATTTGCTTCCCCATTTCATCCATTCATTTTCCTCCATCAACTGTTCGTTTGGAAATATTATTTCCAAGTAACCATCAGTTAATCTTAATCTCTCATGCAGATTTGGAGGTTAAGGCAAACAAAAAACGAGGGGCCGATTATCCCTCGCTCACGTCTTGGTTGTATAGCTCATGTAAGTGTGCCAGTTTGCGCTCCAAATTATCAAGAATTTCTCGTCCAATCTCTTCTTCCACCAGCCCGAGACGAACAGCGAATTCGATTTCACGAGACAGTCCAAACATTTGCGTGTCCAAAACCTCTTCATAAAGAGGGCATTGCGGCATGGTAAGGTGTTCCATCTGAACATCAATCAATTTATAAATCTTGGCCGCATCTGCTCTTAGTAACGTTAGCGCCTTATTTACCAAGTCAGGAATCCTAACCTCAGTCAACGTCAATCCCTCCAATTGCCTCCAACCTTATCTATCATAGTACGTTATTTATAAGGTTTTGAAAAGACTTCAATACTCTATCATTCTACGTGCCTAAGGTATGCGATGTCAAACGAAATGACCAATTGATTTGCCCAGATCTGAAAAATTGCGCTACAATAGCTGATGGATGATCTGATTCAACAAGGAGGCACAAGCAGTGGCAGATATAATCACGATTAAAGGGGCAGTTACCTATTCCATTACACTCGATCCTGGGGTCTGGATATTTGATGAAAGAAAACTGGAGCTTCATTCCTTTGCTGAGCTGGAAGATGAAGAGCAAGAAAACGAATTAGCCTATCTAAAAGGGGCAGGTGCTCATTGGGATCGGGAAATATTCGAAGGTGCAACTCCACCTTCCACCAAACCAAGCATGCCTGATATGAGAAAAGCGCTAGAAGGCGATTATGGAATCCGACTTTCCTTTTTTTTAGATAATGCTAAGGCATCACCCGAGGCTACAACAATGCGTATTCACAGAGAGCATGACGAACCGGTTGACATTCCACTCGATCAGGCACGGAAAGCCATTTTGCAATTCTCCAAGGATGGAAAACCCATTCGTGAAAACGGTCCTATTCACTTCTATTTGCTTGAGCAATTAAAAAACGGTGGGCAGCCTATTGATTCCATTGTTTCATTTGAAGTTCTATAGAAAAAAACCACCATTACGGTGGTAGTATTGTAATGTGTATTATGCAGATTGACTTTGCTCATTCGGATCAGAAACAACCAGGTTACGGCGCTTTATCTCTGAAGCTAGCAAATCAATGAAAGCCTGATCTAAGTTGAGCATGACGGCACGTTCATAAACGTCTAGTAAGTTGTGATCATTTAATTGTCTCACTCTCGCCACCTCCAACTGGATTTGAAGCAATTGTAGCATCTCTAGCAATAACGAACAACCGTTCTGTTATCCACAACGACTGTGGGTATCATGTGATTATCCTGTGTACAAAATGTTAATAAAGAACAAAAACACAGGCATATCGATGTGGATTAACAGATTTACTTTATCCACAAGAACTCTATTTCTGTCGAAAACATATATGAGATTCGTCAAAAAATTACAAAAACTAGAAATAAAAAAGCCTTCCTCAACCATAAGAAGAGGAAAGCTTTTTTATGTATTTGCATGATTTCTCAGCTTATTCGTGTTTGGAATCAATTCACTGTCAATCTTACAATCTCGGTGATGATAACCATAGTAAAAACGAAGAAACCAAGGGAGCTCGTAATAAATAGCATTTTCTTAAGCTTATTGCGTTCTTCCATGACTATCTCCTCCTATTCTTTCTATGAAATTTCTCTCTCGACTCTCTCTCTACTAATTATACGATTGAACTTTGATAAAAGTTCCAACAATATTATGGAAAAGTTATGGAAATTCGGTGTGAAAGGTGTGTTTGATTAATTAGATATCGAAATTCTTATTCAGAGAAACATCCGTCCTAGAACCTCGAAGTTTTTAAAATTGGAATGACTGATTGTATCTATTTTTTGATTGTTGTAAATCGGGTGATGGGCAAGTCATGATAGTATACCGTGTACGTCTGATTTTTATCCCATTTTTGCGCCGGAGCAATGGAGTACGTACCGGAATTTTTTGGACTTTCCTTGATTGTAGCTTTGGTTGTTTTGCCAGACTTGTCCTTCACTGTCCAGGCCGCATTCGTCACTTTCTCCAATCCATCAGTTTGTATGGAAACCTGTACGGAGCGAGTGAGTGGAATATTGGTGGCGCCCCATTTGATCGATACGCTTTTCAAGAAGCCGCCTTTTGTTGATTTGGGCAGTTTCTCTTTTGGTTTGGACTCAGTCCACTTTACCCAGCTATCCAACGTGGTGTGTGCCATGAGTACCTTTGCGATATTGCCATTTTCTCTAGACTGCAAGTTTACGGTTGCATCTTTTGCTTCCAGATATACGGATCGCCCATCCTTGGCCATACTGTCAGGTGTGATGGCAGTGAAGTTGTTATTTAACAGCTCAGCCAACGAAACGGTCGTATCTCGTACAGCATTCAAGTAATGGCCAGCAACCCAGCCCGAACCATCTACACTCTTCACCTGATACCAAAGGAACCCATCTTTTTCAATAGAATTTTTGGTAACTTCCGCTCTTTCCGCAGGCTTCAGTGTATCCACGACTTTCCCGGCAAGTCCAGCCGATTGCCTTACATTGAGAGAGGTGATATAGGTTGCGACTTCTACCGTATCCCCCACTTTAATCTGCCTTCTTTTCAAATCTTCGCCTGACTCATGGATCGGAAGCGGAGTATCATACGATAACGTACCATTTGGCACTCCTTCTTTTGGGATCAGCGATTTGGAGATTCGAGTGATCGGTTGGGCATAGTAATCTCTTGCAATGGCAAGGACAGAATCCTGGTACGCTGCCGTCTTGCGGAACTTATTTGGAATGTTATGCGGATTGTTGTAAACAGACCACCCGTTATAGGCCCACAAGGCGAAATACCAGCTTTCCATTTCATCCTCGTCCATTGAACCAATTTCGGGAAGCAATCCTTTTTTGGTGTAGCTTCGTTTTTCCAGCAACACCTCAGCACCAGCTTTGAGGTTGTACTTGATATCGGTTTTGAGCTTTTGCTGATCGTATTTGGTTTGATTGGTTAACTGCATGATCCCGATTCCGCCGTCATAGCTGATCAGCGGATTACCATTGCTGTCAAATTGGCGCCAACTGCTTTCTTGCCAAGCGACTGCCTTGAAGATGGCGGCAGGGATATCGTACTCCTTTGCCACGTCTTCGATCATTTTTTCAATTTCATGGTAAGGTGGGTTTTGTGCCGCCATGATCTCGATATTGGTTCTGGATTTTACCATCCGCTGTGTAGATGTATCCTGAAGCTTCCAACGTTTTCCGCTCCATTGTTCGGTTACACGCTTGGACGGGAACGCATTGCTGTCTCCTTCTTCATACACGGAATAGGTGATAGCTACTCCTTCCGAAGATACGGTCGCCCGCCCTTGAGGATAGGCATCCGATTGATATAAAACCTCAGGAGTATTCCCGCCTTCGATAACCCAATAAACCAGATCGCTTCCCGCTGCCTGATCACGCAGTGTTACGACAAGATCTGGCTGTGCATCACCCGTGACATCTTCAACTGTATACGATTGTGGCTCAAAAAAGAGCGGCGCTGGCACGGTAAGTGTATTCTCAGAATCATCGCCTACGTTGGAAGTCAGTTTCAGCGTATATTGGTTGTCGTCCTTACTCCACTTCAAATGATCGAGCCACTCATCACCGGTGATCTCAACAGGAGTATCATCTTCAAAATCCCATTTCTCAGATTCTGTTTGTTCATCATGATTTATCGTGTTTTTTGTCGTTCCCCAAGCTTGTGTCGAGGGAAACAGGCTTGTCCCACACAAAATGATCGCCATCAACGCAAACGGCACAGTATTTTTTTTCAAGGCAGACTCTCCCTTTCCAGGTAAAAATAGTCGTTACTTATTTAGACGCACGGGAGCCTGATTGGTTACTGCATTCTGTGGTAAAGTTTCCTCGTAGAATTGTCCTCCTACTCGAAATTCCATTCGATAGAGATTCCAAGCGACAATTCCACCGACCAAGAGACAGATTGACCATGGCAGCCATGGCATATGAGTGGCTTTCCCCATGTCATATACCCATCCTCCCAGCGTCGTACCCACTGAGCCACCGATTGCAAGCGAGTAACCATTAAATCCGTAATAGGCGCCAATGTGTTCTTTGGGTGCAAAACGAGGAACCATATCTACGAGATACGGCATGGAAACCATCGTTCCCAACGCAAAAATAAAAACATCAAACAGGAGCATCCACAAGGAACTGGCAAAAGAAAACAGGAACAGCCCCATACCCATGATCAATGCACCAATACCAATTAACGTGAAGCGCTGGTTGTAATTCTCCAGCCAATGAGTCACTTTCATCTGAAACAGGATAATCGAGACTGAAACAGTAGCAAGCACAGTTCCTACATACGTCTTGCTATTTAACAAATCCTCTGTAAATTGCGGAATTCCCAGAAACATCTGCATGTAAATATAATAATAACCAATCAGAATCAATGTGTAACGAATAAATGGCTTATCTCGAAAGATTAGCCCAATACTGGAAGCCATGCTTCCCTGCTGGTTACCGCTCTGTACAGCAGGCAAAAAGAAAAAGGTAACTAGTGCTGAAACGTAATAAATCCCGCCCGCAAAGACTGATAGCCAGAAAAAATCTAATGTAGAGAGAACGATTCCAATGATTTGTGAGCCCACAATCCCGATATTGGACAGTACATTGCGGAAAGCAAAAACTTCTTTGCGTATTTTCTCAGGTGTTAAAATCGCAAATGCAGCAGCTCCCGCTGGCTCGAACAGTGCTCCACCCAATCCGGACAAGATTGCGGCCCCGATAAAATGCCACGTCTCATGACAAAAGGCAAACAAGAGAAATCCGGTTGCTCGCACAGCAGTACCGAGCACCATGGTACCCTTATACCCGAATTTATCGGCTACCATGCCTCCAAGAAATGCCAATCCCTGTTGTGAGAATTGACGAACACCCAGCAGCATCCCAGCCATCGCAACCGTCCAGGCAAAACTTCCTGTCAAATACAGTGTCAAATAAGGAATCAAGGCGTAGAAGCCGATATTCATCATAAAAGAAATTATCAAAAGCAGTTTGACAGAAGCAGGTGTTTCCCTCCAAAGCTCTCGCTGCATAACGGCACCTTCATTTCTCCATGGTTTCAAGTATGTATACAGGGTACAAAAAACGGTATAATTTGAGAAACGATCATTTTTGCATAGAGTAATCAAAATTTCACATAAGAAGGACGATTCAGCGTGGATTTCGATCAATTGAAAGCTTTTTATACTCTTTCTCAAACCAAAAATTTCACGAAAGCAGCAGAGATCCTGCATCTCGTCCAATCAACAGTGACCATGCGTATCAAGCAATTGGAAGAGACCGTCGGTAAGCCCTTATTCATCCGTGATAAACGAAGCGTGGAGATCACACAGGCGGGGTTGGCACTACTGCCCTATGCCGAGCGTATTCTGAAATTAGCACAAGAAGGGCTGCATGAAGTGGCAGCATTGGAGCCGTACGAGGATCGATTGTCGATCGGGAGCCTTGACTCCATCTGGTCGTTCATTCTGGAGCCGATTCTAAAGGAATATCATTTGCGTTATCCAGGGATTGCTGTTCGAACCAAGACAGGCCATTCTGCCGATGTCATCTCGTATTTGCTTGATCAAGTGATTCACATCGGAATTGTATACATCCCGCCAACTCTGCCTAACTTTGAAGTCATCCCGATCTACGAGGATGAAATTGTTCTCGTTGGTGCACCCAGCCATCCCATTACCTTGCGAGGTTCGGTCCATGCAAATGAACTGGCCTTGTTGCCACTCCTGTTTGTTAACTGGGGCCCGCCATTTCATGAGTGGATCCTGGAAGCTCTGCCACCCGGATATGTTCCCAAACTTCAGGTAGATAAGGCCATCCTGGCAATCGATTTTGTCAAAGAGGGTTTAGGCGTCACCCTTGTCACCCGATCCAGTGTCAAAGATGAGCTTGCTTCCGGCACCTTACAAGAAATTGTTGTGGAGGGCAGTACTCCACCCAAACGTTCAGCCTACATCGTATTGCCTCGTGACAAAAAAAACAGGCCAAGCGTTGAAAAATGGCTCGGCCTGATGCGAGAATTCGGTTTTCAATTCAAGTCGTAGGAATATCCTGCGACTTGTTTGCAATTTGGACTTGAATGAGTTTTCGGAAATAGAAGTGGTATACGAGAAACATCCAGGACAGCCCTAGCGAGAGCCCGGCAAGTACGTCACTGGGGTAATGAACGCCAAGGTACACACGGCTAAAGATCAGCAAGGTAACGAATCCAAAACCGATCAACGGGATCATTTTTCCGAAACTGACGTGGCGATAGACACGGGATAACAAGAGAGTCAGCATGGTATAAAAAGCACCGCCTACCAGCGCATGGCCGCTCGGCATGGAGTACGATGTCGGTAGCTCAATCAGATTGTAACCGTCTGGTCGTGGTCGTTCGAATACTTCTTTCAATCCTTCGCTCAATGCCTCACAGCCAAGCAGTGTGGCAAGGAGTACCAATGCTTCCAGTCGCTTTTTCATCAGGAAGGCTGCTCCAATGATCAACACAGCAAATGGCGCCAGAAATGATCCATTGCCTGCAAGTGTGATGACATGCAGGATATTCGTCAGAAAGGGTGTGTGTAATTCGGTAACATCAGTCACAATCTGCTGATCAAATGCAAGGATGGCACCTGATAGAAAGCTGGCAAGCACAATGAAAAACAAGATGACAAAAAGCAATGACCAATGAAGAAATGGACTTCCAATCGAATTAGTAGAATTCGTTCTGTTCAATTTCTCTATCCTCCATTAATAAGCGTAGTGATTCTCCGAACCGGAGATCATCATCATGTGTACGTGCAGCAGGGCCTCTCGTCCGACCTCCGCCCCGCCGAAACCGGGCTTTTTCATTGCGCTCTTCCAAATGAAAAGAGATTGTTTCCATGCGATATATGCGTCCGTGCGGGCTCAGTGCTTTTGCCCGTTTGCCGAGGATCAAAGCCGCTAATCCGATATCTTGTGTGATCACAATATCGTTGGCATGTGTCTCATTGGCAATCCGCATATCGACTGCTTGTGGTTCCGCATCGACAACGACATGGTTTGGCCCACCCAGTTGATGATTAATACTAGCATATGTGATCAGTTGCCAACCTAGCTCTTTAGAAAGTTGATCCGCAATAGCCAGCACATTGCGTGGACAGGCATCTGCATCTACAAGGATTCTCCTGTTCGTCATCGTCACACACTCCACATTTCAGCAATCATTTCATTATCATAACATCTCAGGGCACATTTTACACGTTTCGTCATCTGTACAACTCTCTTCTGATTCCTTATTCTGATAAAATAGAAGTGAAAGGAGTGGGAGCAAATTGGGTGATCAATTTATTCTCGATGGACGACTCGGTATTCGTATACCAAACCTTACAAAAGAGTGGGAAGAATTCTCGAATGATGAGAGAGCTAGCATTTTGCTTGAGTGGGAAGAAATTCGCTCCAGAATCCCTGACCGGATCAAAGAGCTTGAATTTATTATTAATCGCAAACAAAGAGAGTTGTCTCTTGAGGAAAGCTTCCCCCGTTCCTGTCAGTTGAACAGTGAAATTGCAGACCTTGCAAGCGTCATTAACGATCTGCATATTTGGTTTCGTGTACAACAGGATCAACGAACCAAAGCCCATCAATAAATATAAAGAGAGCATAAGTCCACTCCACGGGGAGGGACTGCTGCTCTCTTTTTGTTACTTTTACTTGGTGCCAAGGAATGTGATTCCATTGGGTTCTTCACCAACGGGTACGGTCGCAATCACTTGATCAACCTGATTACCGACAATACTTACGGTGTTTTCGTACATGTTAGTTACATAGACAAAACGACCATCTTCGCTAGTAGTCACTCCATGTGCACCTTTACCTGTTTCAATCGTTGCCGTCACCTTTTTGGATTGCAAGTCAACCTTCGAGACAGAATGAGATGGTGCTTCTTTGGTTCCCTGGTTTGCTACGAAAGCAAATTTGTTATCTGGTTGAATATAAACTTGTGCAGGGCCTATTCCAACAGGTACTTTTGTCACCTGATCAGTAGTCAGGTCAACAAGTGCAAGAGCATTTTCCTGATTCAACGTTACTGTCAAAAGTTTTCCGTCACTTGTCACCCCTGTAGTTACAGGTGTTTGTCCTACTTTTATCTTCTTCCACTCTTTTTTCTCGTTCAAATCAATGACACTGACACTATCCTCATTCATATTGGCGATGTAGGCATATTTGCTATCCTGTGAAATTCGGAATCCGTGCGGTCCATTACCCACTGGAATTGTCGCTGCAACCTGATAGGTGCTCATCTCGATAAGGGATACATCATTGCCTTCGTTATTTGTAACAAGGGCATATTTGTCGTCTGCCGTAAAGACGAGATGTGCCGGATGCTTGCCTACCTCTACTTTTTGCAGCAGCTTGCCTGAGGCAGCATCATAGAAGTGAGCAAATCCGTTCGTGGAGCCGTGGCTGCCTCCGTGAGATGAGTGTCCACCACTGGCGGGTACTACGGTCGCTCCAATGATCTGACCATTATCGGAAACCTGGATATTGTGCACAGCTCCGTCTACCTGGATTGTCTCGATCACCTTCTGACTGGCAACATCTACTTTGGAGATACCTCCCTGGTTTGCCGTGTAAATAAACCCACCTGTTTTCTCAATATTTGATAAGGCTTGTGGATTTGACGCTGGTGCTTGTGATGCTTGTGATGCCTGCGCTTGTTGTGGTTGTGCATTGCTCACGCTTGCTGTTTGGGTTTTTGTCGCATTCCCGCAAGCAGTCACGGCCAAACTGGCAGCTATAGAAATGGCAATAAATAACGTCTTGTTCATGAAGTTCTTCCTCCTACAATCTAGCCATCTTTACAAACAAGCTTATTGTAGAAAAAAGTTGTGAAGGAATTATGAAGATAAGAAAAGACTTCGTCCCTTTTATGCTCTGTGGAAGCTTGCAAAGAAGATCATAAAGTCCGTTCTTTCACTGCGAAAGGGAATCGCCAAACGCTTCGCGCCCCTAAAGGGGTTGGATGTCGATTCTTTTTCCTTTCTCCGTTCTTTCTCTCGGTATCACTTCCAAGGAGACGGCAAACGGACGAAATCTTTTCTTAACGGGCTCACACAAATGGAGAAGTTCATACACTTTAACACTTTAAAGTGTATGAACTTTATGATACTAAAAAAAGCCTGCCACTAGGGCAAGCTTCCCACTCTCATTATACAGCTACCTTCATTTCCGCTCCTTCATCAGAAGCCCTTCCATAAGGCTTTTTCATTACGTTCTCCCAAAACGGAATGGTTCTTTGGATAAGTGGCCCCGTCAATAAAGCGATCAATACTGTACCAAACGAAACGGGCCCACCCATGAACCAGCCTGCAATCAACACGACGACTTCGATTACCAGCCGGACCCGTTGGATGCTCCAGCCCAGCTTCTCATTTAGCGCTAACATGAGACTGTCACGTGGCCCAGCCCCTAGTCTTGGTGAGATGTACATTCCAATTCCCACTGCCATAACGAACAGTCCAATCGCAAACATGAGATACTGTGTGAACAACGTCTCTGCTTGCGGAATCAGATTAAGCCACATAAAGAAATCAAGAAACCATCCGAACAATATCATATTTAACACCATCGGAATATTCGGCTTGATCTTTGCCGTCAAATAAGAGATGAAAATGACGACTGCACCTACAATTTGCGACCACGTTCCAATCGTCAACCCGAATGTCTGGTACAATCCGATATGAAAAACGTCCCACGGGGATACCCCTGTCTGTGCCTGAATACAGAGCATGCACCCGAAAGCCATGACAGCAAGACCAAGGATGAACATGCTGTACCTGACAGTCAGAGCCTTGCCGTTACGAGTTTGTTTCACTCTCTCCACCTTCTCCTGCTCTTGTTGTTCTTTTCTCTTTATCTCTGGCCTATTTCAGCCGTTCAGCAATGATCTCATAAAATATCCCGTCTTTGCGGTAATACCCCAACGCACCTGGTTTGGAAAGATACTCTCCTACTTCACGGATGCGTTCCTGAGTCAGGGTGACTTGTTTTTGTTTTCTGTCTTCATCTTTGTATTCTAAAATGAGCTGCACCTGTTCCTCGATCAGATGCTGAATACAATCTTCTACCGATGCAAATTTCAATCGTTTCAAGAACATTCACCTCTTCACATGCTGATGACACGTAATTTGACTATTATAGCAAGTTTTCATGCTGCGTCAATTCCTTATATCGTAAATACCTCTTGCTCCTGATCGCACAAATGGTTGCCAATGCGAGCAGAGCGGCTGCAAATCGATAGGCATCTTCTGCTCCAAAATGGTCTGTAATCGCACTCACTGCGAGAACCGATAGTCCAAAAGAAACGTATTCGATGGTACTTCTGGCAGAAAGCACTTTGGGAAGAGTGACTGTCGGAGAGTTAAGCTGAATCAACGATTGTTTTCCCATAATAAGCACCTGGTGTACAGGCCCAAAAATCACAGAAAGCAGGATCGCTGCCCATGCATATCTTGTCATGCCAAAGAGATACGTCAGGAAACATGATATTCCGATCGAACAGACGATGAACAAGCCGATTCGCTCTTTCAGGCAATCAGCCAATCGATAGACCAGTAAACCACCGACGATCATCCCCACAAAATAGCTTGCATTGAGAAAGCCCCACATCTCTTCCCCTTGATGCAACACCTGCTTCGCATAGACGAGAAGAATCGCTGAGATCCACACACCACCTGCTAATCCGTCCAGAATATCCAGTACGGTGATGGCTTTCAAAGTTGGGTTATTCCATAGCTCCAGCCAGCCTTCTTTTATTGAGTGAAATCGGGATGCCTTTGGAACCGGTTCGCTCTTTTCCACTTGAAGCGGGATGAGAATCAAGGTCGCAAGAATGTAAAGCCCGATCGTCAGCCACAACACATTGGTACCGCCAAACAACGCAACACTCACGCCACCGAATGCCCAACCCAGAAACTGAACTACCTGATCTGTTGTGCCAAACAAGCTGTTTACTCGGAGTAAAAGGGTCTTTTCTACCAATCGAGGCAGTATGGCATTGCGGGTTGGTGTCGCAATCCCGTCTGACAAAGCGATGAAAAAAATAAAGACAAACGCAAGAAAAACAGTAGACGGCGTAGTCCATAATCCGTATAAAACTGCCATACTGATCAGCAATATCGTTTTCATACTTTGAGATAGCACCAGCAAGCCAGGTAAGGAAAACCGATCAAACAACAGGGGTGCACATACACCACTAATTAGCTGCGCAAAAACAAAAACCAGCGGAACCAGACTGGTAAACAGAGCTGAATCGCTCACATTGTACAAAATCGAGATTAAAGCAACCAGATAAAGAATATCGCCGATGTTTGCCAGTGTTTGACCAGCCCAAAGAAACCGTACATGTTTTTTTTCCATGACAAAAAACCCCTTCTTTTGATGTAGTGATTGCAAAACTCACTTCATTAATCAAAAAATAGGGGTTGATTTACACTGGGAACTCCTTCTTTCGTTCACAATTTGGTAAATTATATCATGGCGTTTTCACTGTGAAAAACGTCTCGACGTTTTTCATTAATATGAATATGACCGCTTGCGGGCAACAAAACGGTTATAACCGTTTTGTTGCTATCTATATCGCTTGACAATATGTTCCAAAAAATCATGTGCGAGAATGGTTTGTGGAAAAACCTCCTGCGCCTCGCCCAGCAGTTCGGGTAGGCCAATCCCTCCCTCTGCATCCTCATAGCGCGGGCTTATGTGAGTTAGGAGCAACTGGTTGACGTTGGCTTCCAAGGCAAGCTGTGCAGCCTGCAATGCTGTAGAGTGTCCACTTCGTTCCGCCAAATCCAGATGAGGATGAGCGTATGTCGCTTCATGCACCAACACGTCTGCTTCACGAGCGAGTTGCTTTAAAGCCCCGCTTGGACCTGTATCTCCACTAATCACAATCTTTCTGCCTTTTTGTACAGGCCCCAGGAATTCATCGGGTTGAAACACACGTCCATCAGGAAGCTGTATGGCTTCTCCCCGCTTCAATTGCCCATAGAGTGGCCCTGAGGGAATTCCTTTTGCTTTGGCTAATTCGACCTGAAATGCTCCTGGCTTCTCTTTTTCTACAACGGAATAAGCAAACGCTGGTACGCGATGTTCGACCGGTACACATGAGACAATCATCTCATCGTCCTCATAAACCTGCCCTTCGGCAATTACCCGAATGGTTAGCGGATACTGCAAATGAACAGGACTGACTCTCATGATGCTATCAACATATTTATCAATTCCTGGGGGACCGAATAACTGGACTTCATCTGGCGCTCCGCCACGTAACGACCGACTGGCGAGAAGACCGATCAACCCGTACAAATGATCTCCATGCAGATGGGTAATAAAGATTTTCTCTAATTGACTGAGCTTCAAAGGTGAGCGCATGATTTGGTGCTGAGTACCCTCCCCGCAATCAAACAGCCACCACTTCCCTCTCTGAATAAACCAGAGCCCTAACCCGCTAACATTCCGTTTGGAAGTGGGCGCTCCCGAGCTCGTTCCTAAAAAATGCAGAATCACAGATGATTCCCTCTTTCTTTAAAACATAATTACCCTATTATGCCACAAAAACCCCCACTATCGTAAAGTTAGAAGGGGGTTAGGATTTCTGCGTGATTTAAATAATACCACAATACCAAAAAGTACAATTCCAATGTTAACGAGGAAGGGCGGTAATACTACGAGGTGGTCAGCAACAGGAAGCAAGAATAAACCAAACATTCCTGCATTGATCATGATGAATGAAAGCAATACCTTATCGTAATGCAAGCTTTTACTGATTTTGCTCCACAACCAGAAATAGTAGAGCCCAAAAAAGATGAGTTTAGTAAGTGTAAAAACAAACAGATCGTTAAAATCATCGATGGTTGTGGGTTCACCATTATCATTTGGGCTTAACATGACGTAATACATAAATGCTTCGAGGAAGGAATATAGAAATACTCCTATCCCTGTCATTATCTTCACAAGAATTTTGGCCAGAGTTTTCATCGAAAAAGCTCCTTACAGGAATTATTCAAATGACAGAAACTGAAGATTCATTACTTCGTATCATAAAGTAAATCTGTGTACAGGAGTGTTCAAGAGTCAATGACTCGTCAATAAATTGACAAGCTTGTATCTAACCAGTAGTCACGAGCGTTTCATGACGAAACTCCTACCATTTGACGTTCGAAAACGTGTTGATACATCAGGGCAGATTGACAGCTACCCAACCACACAGGTCATACCTATGCAGTCACTTCAACGATGTACTCGATTCCTTTTCGTTGAAGATTTATGGCTCCAATTCGATCATCATTCGATTGATAAGAGCAGTTTTTACAGCAGAACGTATGCTTTTTTTTATTACGATTTGCTCTGTTCGTATGACCGCATTTTGGGCATGTTTGAGAAGTATATTTTGGATCAACGGCAATCACTTTTGATCCATGTAACAAAGCCTTATATTCAAGCATCTGACGCAACTGATAAAAGGCCCAAGACACCGTTTGATAACGATCCTGTACTCTCACTCGTTCGGTTGCCTGACGTATACCGGACAAATCTTCAATGACAAACAATGTATTTGCTCCATATCGGGTAACGAGTGCCTTACTGACCGTGTGATTCACGTCAGCTTGCCAACGGGTTTCTCGTTGTCCAATCGCCTGTAAGCGTCTGCGAGCAGAGGACGTTTGTTTTTGTTGAAGTTGTTTTCGAAGGTGCTTGTAATGCGACCGCTTGTCATTGATGGCTCTACCATTAAAAAATAAAGATTTTCCTTGGGAATCATAGGTGCTTGCCACAAAATTAATCCCAAAATCCACTCCAACGACTTGCTTGATATTTTGTTCCGAAACCGATTCGATCTCTTTAGTCATCGGGATATGCAAAAAGAATTTGCCATACTTCATGACTAACTTGGCTGTTCCGAATGACCAAGAACCATCAAGGTATCGTTCCATGCCTTTTGTTTCAAACGGTACTTTCACTCGACCTTCCAGTGTGTTAATAGAAAAGAAATCTTTCGTTAGGGAATAGTCACGATTCCAGACCAAGTCGTACTCAGGTTTCTTGAATTGCACCTTTTTCCATTCGTGGCCATTTGATTTCGCTGACTTATAGCGAGCAATTACCGTTTTCATGACCGATTGTGCCATTTGTGACCGTAAAGAATATTCATTTCGTAACACTTCATAGGTCATCTTGTGCAGTTTAAGTTGGGCAAGTTCTTTCTTTTGGAAGACAAGAGAAGATACAAAGTTACAACCCATTTGATAGGCACGAACGGTATCTTGCAACAAGGATTGTTGCTCTATCGTAGGACTGATTTTGATTTTTGCTGTAATCGTCATTTCCATTTTTTCACCACCTTTCACTAAGGATAATTATACCATTTAATTAGTGAAAGTGTTAATCCAGATGGAAGGTCGGACAACTGAACGGGCTGATGCCCATCCTTGTCCGAAGCACATTCCTCCCCGTCACTGAAGTGAGGGGTATCCTGCACTATTTTTTCATAAAAAACAAGGCAACGGAAAAAAAAGGATAATCACTCATTAACTGATTATTTCGTAACAAATTCAGCCAATACACTTTGCAATTCATAAATATCGAGGTTTTTGTTAAATTGCTTTTGAATCGGTGTCGGGTTACCTGAGATCCAGATTTTCAATTCAGCATCCAGATCAAAATTTCCCGCTGTCTCAATACTAAACTGGGTGATGCTCTTGTAAGGAATGGAACGATACTCTACTTTTTTACCAGTAAGACCTTGCTTATCAACCAAAATGAGCCTTTTGTTTGTAAAGATAAACATGTCTCGAATGAGTTTATACGCCCTCTCCACTCGCTCACTTTTTGCAAAGATTTTAGCAAACTCCCTTTGTGCTTCGTCTGGATTCACTTCAGATGCATTTCCCATGATCCCGTCAAATAATCCCATGAAAACTTCCCCCTTGTCATCTTTATTTTATGATGCAGGAACTAGTGGAATATCCGGTGGACGATCGACTGACTCTTGACTATCTGGTGGTGGTGTCGAAGGTTGCGTTGGATTTTGTGTCGTGTTTTGCTCTGGACTTTGCTGCGGTGTTTTCGTTTCCGTCTTCTGGTTTGTTGCTTTACTTGACTTGGTAGTTTGGGTTGTCTTCTTACCTTTCGACGGCACAGCTACTTCTGTACTAGCAAACTCGGCAATCGCTGCATCATCCAGTTTTGCGGTTGTTGTCGTGCCCATTTCTTGCTGTAAGGTAGAGCGAATCGCTTGCATCTTGTCATTTGGAATCAAAGTATATAGAACTATGGAATTCCAAACCGCCCCATTTTCTAAAGAAATGATACTTTCAGAAGAAAAATTCCTATAGTTCATGGCCAATCCCTTAATTTGATCTTTGGATAGGTCTGTGTGAAGATGATTGCCAACAACTCCAATGATATCAAAGATAGAAGCAACACCTTTGACCGACATAATCTTATCTGTTACCGCTTTGATCACTTCTTGTTGACGGCGATTCCGGTCAAAGTCACTTGATTGATAGGCATCTCCTCTTGAATCAAGCCGATGTCTGACATAACCAAGTGCTTGTTCTCCATCTAAAAGTTGACGACCTTTCTTTAAATTGATACGTGTCCCATCGGAAGGGTCATTATATTTGAGGTCACGATCCACAGTTACCTCAATTCCATCCAGTTCATTGATAACACCTTTGAACCCTTCAAAATCAATTTTTACGTAATGGTCTACAGGAATCCCCAACATTTCTGTCAGCGTTTTCTTTAGTAGAGTGACGCCATTTTCCGTAACCGGTTGCCCTTTGCTTTCCGCACTTCTTCTTTCTGCCTCACCACTTGCATAGACTTCATTAATTTTGTGATAGCCTTTATAGCCGGGAATTTTTACTCGTGTATCCCGTGGAAGTGAAACCATTGTCATCTTTTGAGTAGCAGGATTAACCACCGCCACGATTAGGACATCCGTATTTTGAGAACCTGTCTTTTTGCGATTATCTGTGCCGAAAATAACGAATGAGAGTGGCTTGTTATCCTGATATGTGACTTCCTTTTTTTCATTTCCTGGTAACTTGAATGGATCACTTGTCCATTGATCCAGTGCCTGATCGACTTCATTGAAAAAAGCGAAAGATGTGCCGATTGCAATCAAGAATACTAGTAAAATGCTTGCCAGAAACAAACGGATTCGCCTGTTTTTTCGTTTGCGTTTGATTCTCCTGTCACTTGGCTTTCGCTCCGGTTTTTGCAACAGAAATCCTCTCCCTCAGTGTGATAACGTGGGATATTTTGTTGGAATTTGCCAAAATATACTAAAACAAATTATATCATGATACTATCGATATTAGTAGATATTCCCTCCACCCCTTCTTCAATCTCTTGTAACGTCAAATGCGTAAACCCAAAGCAAGCAGAAGGTATCGAATTTCTATGAAAATTTGCAGTTGCGTCAGTCCAGTTATACCCTCGCTTCCTGCAAACGGCTCGAAATGCCTGATATGACTCCATAGAACCGTTCCAGATTGCATACAAATGTGTTCCGACATCAGCATCCACAATTGTAAACACCGAGGACAGTTTTTGTTTGAATGCTGTCTGCAGCACCTCGTATTTTTGCCGATATACCCGGTTTAATTTTCGTAAATGGCGCTCGTACATCCCGCTACTCATAAACTTGGCAAGTGTGCTTTGCTCCAGCATGGAACTGGGATAAGGCTCAAACAGGCGCATTGCTTTGACAAATGGTTCTACGAGATAGCTTGGCAGGATAGCATATCCGATTCGCAGATCCTGTAACAGTGTTTTGGAAAAGGAACCGATGTAAATCACCACACCAGAGTTATCAAGTACCTTCAGAGATTCAATCGGTCTGCCTTTATGACGGAATTCACTGTCATAATCATCCTCCACAATCATGGCAGAATTCTTCATTGCCCACTGTAAAAGCTGTTGTCTTCTGTCGAGAGAAAGTACAGCACCTGTTGGAAATTGGCGGTTAGGCGTGACGAATAATAATCGTGCGTCCCAATCATTCACCTGCATCCCCTGCTGGTCTACATCACTAAATACAGGAACTCCCCCTACTACGGAGACAGCTTTTTCGATTCCTGCGTAACATGGATTTTCCATGACTACCGAATCAGAAGGGTTAATCAATAAATGAGTCAGGATAGCAATCGCCTGCATGGAGCCATTCACGATAACAATCTCGTCGGGTGTAGTTTGAATGCCCCGTGTACGCCGAATATGCTGGCTGATTGCTTCTCGTAAAGCAAAGCTTCCGTTTAACATGCTCATCTGCTCCCGTTTTACATATTCCATTTCTCGTGTTGCCGCATGTAACATCCGATGCCATGAGGTAAACGGAAAATCACTTAGACCAGAATGTACTTAGACACACAGAATGAGATATGATGAAAACCGAAAAAAAGTGATGAAAAGTGAGTTATACCAAGGATTCTACGATAAAACCAGCAAG
>NZ_JBNCMT010000021.1:74123-96791 GCF_049846925.1 Brevibacillus nigriterrae | reverse complement strand
GATCATGAAAAAGTTACCCACCCAGCGGGTGGTTATATTTTGCCATGGTGGTCAATTTTTTGATGAGCACGGTGGTCAACTTTTTGGTTGACATTCACATCCTTTCCGGGTATCAGGTGAAAACCATATTAATTGTAAGGAAAAATAGAACGCAAAAACCCATGTCAGGAAAATCCCTACATGGGTATTAAAAGAATTTGAGACATGGCGTTAGAATAGGATTGACAATAATTGCTTTTAAATATATTATATCGTTAAAGCACGATATAACGATACGAAAGGGCGTTATTCTAGTGATAAGAGTTGAAATTCAGCCTTTCCTAAAAGCGCTTGCTAGCGAAAAGAGACAAGAGATCATGTTTTTATTCATGAGTAGAAACGAACTAACAGTAACTGAAATTGCCCAACTAGTTGGGATTGGGCAATCAACTGCATCCGAGCAACTTGCCATTTTGAAAAGAGCCGGGATACTCATCTCTCGAAAAGAGGGCAAAGAAGTCATTTATTACCCTAATCGCGAAAAAATTATGGATTACATGCAACAATTTAACTCGTTTTTAATGAACTGTTGTAAGTGAAAACTTACAATTATTTTTAGTCAATATATCGTTATATTACGATTTAACGAAGGATGTGGTTACTATGAGTAATATTTTTGATTGTGTTGTAATTGGTGGAGGCCAAGCAGGATTGGCTGCAGGATACTACCTTCAAAGAGAAGGAATTCGATTTATTATTCTTGAAGCCGGTAATACGCCAGCCGGTTCATGGCCCCACTATTATGACAGTTTAACTCTGTTTTCACCTTCACGATTTTCTTCTTTACCTGAAATTGAGTTTCCAGGCGATCCAAACCACTATCCGACCCGCAATGAGGTTATTGAATACCTACAAGACTATGCTGCACATTTTAACTTTCCAATTCGAACAAACACTTTTGTAACCGATATTTCGAAACAAAAGGATTTGTTTTTGATTACGTCGTCTTCAGGTGAAACATTTGAATCGAAGCATGTTATATCGGCATCCGGTGGTTTTAGTCGCCCATTTATTCCTCAGATTTCTGGAATGGATCAATTTCAAGGGCAAATACTTCACTCAAAAGATTATAAAAATACTGCTCCCTTCAAAGGCCACAGAGTTATTGTTGTAGGAGCTGGTAACTCTGCCGTCCAAATAGCTGTAGAACTATCAAATGATGCTCAAGTTACAATCGCTACTAAAAGTCCAATAAAATTTGTACCTCAGACTTTCTTAGGTAAGGATCTTCATTTTTGGATTACTTCATTAGGTCTCGATCATTCTCAATCTGGATTAGTAAAACGGATTCTTCACGCTAAATCAGTTGGAGTTTTAGATACTGGAAAGTATCAACAGGCTATAAATAGACAGAAGCCCAATCAAAATAAAATGTTTACAACCTTTTCATCTAATGGAGTTATTTGGTCAGATGGTACTGAGGAAAAAGTTGATACCGTCATTTTTGCAACTGGTTATCAGGCAGATGTTAGTTACTTATCTTCCCTTGGAGCATTGGATTCCCAAGGTTCTCCACTTCACAACAACGGTATTAGTTCTACGGTTAAAGGTCTTTATTATGTGGGACTCCCATGGCAACGGTCACATGCATCTGCCACGATTAGAGGTGTTGGTCCGGATTCTGCATATGTGGTGAACCATATTAAAAAAGAAACTGCTCGGAAGTCTTCATGCTGTTGAAAATAATACTTCAAAATCAAACGCCCAATATTTCACAGGAGGTATACCGATGAAAAGAAAAGGTATTCATAAACCAACAATTGAGGATGCGGTCGAAATCAGTGAAATAGAAACACTCCATCCTGGAGGATTTGATTTAACAAAACGCACCGCAGAAATTGCAGGTCTTAAGCAGGGTATGCATGTTTTAGATGTATCCAGCGGAAGAGGAACACAAGCTATATTCTATGCAGAAAAATATGGTGTTCAAGTGACTGGAATAGATATATCTGAAAAAATGATCAAATCAGCTAATGAAAATGCTAAATTATCCGACATAGAAAAAAGCGTTTCCTTTAGGCAAGGGGATTCCCAGGCTTTACCCTTTGATGATAACACCTTTGATGTAGTAATTAACGAGTGCGCTGTGGGAATCCCGGATGACTCACAGAAAGTTCTAAATGAAATGGTACGAGTAGTGAAACCAGGCGGTGCCGTAGTGATCCACGAATCAATCTGGATGAAGAAAATATCTGAAATCGAAAAGGATGAATTATCCGAAAGATATGGGACGACTCCCTTAGAGCGTGATGAATGGAATAAAATGCTGAAGAAAGCAGGAGTAGTAAACATTATGGTAGAGCATGAAGAGTGGTCAAAACCCGAAAAATTCTGGAAGGTCAGAAAAGACCGAGATGTTACTCATTATTCAAAACTGCTCACTTTACCCGAAAGACTTATAACCTTGAAACGAATTCTGCAACAGTATGGGATTAGTGGCGTGAATAAGGCCATGGAAAACGAAAGGGTTTTCTATAAAGCCATACTGAATGGCAAGATAGGATATTGCCTCTATAAAGGTGTAAAGGGTTTATAATATTTCTGTAAATAATTTACACTCGAGTTTAAATCGTGACCATAAAGGCCGGTAGTCTCCTTCTCTGGCTACTGACCTTATTTGTTCAACAATACTTATCTCCATAATTGGCATTGAAATTACTATTTCTTAACTTCCTATTCCATTCTGTCTTGTTTCCAACTAGTCCCGGGCAAATCGTTGTCCTTGTCCGTCTTTGCCTCCCAAAGAGTCTCCTTGGTTAGGCAATACCACACTATATTTTTAGTGGATTGGTAGAATATGTAACTTGACCAGTGTTTTAAATTTTACTATTCAATTTGAAGACATGATATTTTCAGATCACATGGGCATCTGCCTAAAGAAGCGATTAGTTTTAATTTAAATATCATTATGTGTAAGATTTTTAAAGTTCTCTTTGAAAGTAAACTCTGACTCTGTTTGCCAGTCAACTATCCGTTTTTCTTCAACTGTAATGAATGTATTTTGACAAGTATTCTTCTCTTCAAACCCATACTCATCGATTGTTTTTCCCATCTCATCTTTTGTAATTAAATGATTTAGAATAATGTCTTCAGAGAAGCCTGTCCTTTTCATTAAAGTTTTTGTTAGCTTGGTGATATCCTCCAAGGATGGCTTTTCGTCCGATATTAGTACATTCACATCTCCTGAGTAACAGTCATGATACGTGACCAAATAACATACCCTCCTGCTATCTTCGAGTTTTTTAATTAGCTCTTCTTGATCAAGCAGTTTTCGGTCCTTTTCCATAGTTATTTTTTCTTCTTCAGTTAATTCAAACTCTAAATGGTTTACTAATTGATCACGATAAAATGAATGCTTAAGTTGGCGTACAGATTTTTTAATAAATAATTCAAAATTGTCTATATTAAGTACTTTTGCAATCACCGTAGAATCATATCGTTTTTTATTATGTAGGCCATAGTATAGCACTAAAGCTAAGTATCTTTTGGTTGATACCTTATCAAAAAAACCGCTAATAATCTCTTGAATTTCTAATTCGCTCTCTTCCTTAATTTTACTGATTTGTTTTGGCTCGAAAATATCCTTTATCAATCTTGAGTGCCCTTCGGGTGAATCGGTACCGGAAATGTATAGGTTTTCAATATCGTTTAATTTTTGGGTTAATAAATTTTTTCTATATTCTTTGGTGAGAAGTTCATCAACGTTAAATACCGATATTAAATTTTTATGATTCACAATTTTAGTTGTCATCTTTCCTAATCGTTGCATATCATCGATAAAAACCAAAGCTGGCTCAAGAGCGGTTTTCTCATTTCTAATTTTTGTAATTGCCTCTACAATAATCTCTTTTATTTCAATTTCAGTTTTATTGAATTTTTTTGCAACTATGCTTTGTTCAACACAATATGTATCAGGGAGTCCAAAGGATATCATCATAATATATAATTGTTCTTCTTCTAAGCCGTTCAAAATCTTATAAAGTATTTTTATAGGTTCTTCATTTGTGAATTCATGAAACCAAATTTTTTGTTTATAGCCGTTCAATGAGTAAATACTTTCAATAAACCTCTTCATCCCCCCAATAGCGGGGCTTTCCATATCGTCCCAACTAGATATTCTAATGTGTTTTATCTCTTTCCTTATCACTTCAAGATTGTCGAGTTTATAATTTTCTAGTTCCATTCAATGTGCCCTCCCATTGTCTCTCTAGTAAATAGACTATGTAATTAGTTTTATCTTGTAAATAATGATTTAAGTATGCTGTTAATAAAAGAGGCCATCTGTGTTATTTTCCAAGGACACAACACCTGGATATTAATACAGATAACCTTTTTGAGGGAGGATATGATTTTACTTAGCCATCACATCAACAATTTTATCCATCTGAATCCACTGAATATCCTTCTTATCGTTCTCCAGCTTAATTCTCCGGGCCTGTTGTTCGATCCACTTGATTACGCCACAGAAGCTGTTATTCTTTCCCCTGCTCTCTTTGTATTGTTCCCACCATGTAATTTCCACAGAGTAATCATTTCGAGCTGAGTCCCGGATAAGGTAATCGATTGACGACAACTCTTGTTGGTAAACAATTGGATATCTATTAGTGATTTTTCTTATTCTAATATTTTGTTAAGTATTTCACTAATTCCAACAAATATATTTTTTGTAATATATTTACAATTAATAGAATTCCTCATATAATTATCTTAGTCAATTTAGATATTTATGAAGGAGAGAGTGTTTATGAAAAAGGGAATAATGTTACTCTTGACAGCATTTTTGGCTACAAGCTTAGTCACCTCCGTATCTGCAAACACATCGGCTCAATCTCAAGTACATAATCCTTCAATAGAAGTTTCTAAACCTCAAGGTGATCTACAAACACCTGGAGACATTACTATTCAAGGTTTGACTTATGGACCTTGGGGTATTAGACCTACTGATGAGGGAGACTTTGATTCTATAAAAATTGTTTTAGATCGTTCGGGAACAATTAAAGCAAATGTTGTACAATATGGTATTCATTCTGGTCAGAAAGCTCATACACTTTGGGAATTGTATGACAGTAACTACAATAGGTTATATGTTAAAGATCTTTTAGGGGATTATGGTGTTTTTGGCAAGTAAGAAATGTAGCAAATGGCAATTAAAAATGTACCACTTGCCAACCCCTATATTATTTACCGTGTAATAGTGATTCTTTATATCGATGGCTTTCGCCATTGAAAACGATCAAATGAGAGTGATGAATCAAGCGATCAATAACTGCCTCTGTTAAAATAGGATCACCGAATATATGATTCCACTGGCCAAACTGTAAATTGGTTGTGATAATAATGCTCTTTCTTTCGTAGCACATGGAGATAATCTGGAAAAGTAATTCTGCTCCCTGCTTGTGTAGAGGAATATACCCCAGCTCATCGAGTATTACGAGATCTAACTTCTCAATTTGGTTGAAGAATCGGCTCAACGAGCCGTTCTCGTGAGCATCCAACAGTCGATTGACTAATCCAGCGACAGTAAAGAACTTAATCTTTTTTCCTTGCTTCTGAATGGCATTTAGACCAATTAGCGTCGATAAGTACGTTTTCCCCGTACCTACACCACCATAAAAGATTAGATTTTCTTTGCCCTCTATGAATCCACCATGAAGTATATGATCCTGCGTAAGACCTTGTCCCATCTGAATATGGCCCCACTCAAAGGGCTTTCCTGCTATTCTTGGCAGGGAGGACTGTTTAAATAGTAGATTGATTTTTCGTGCTTCCCGTTGTTGTATTTCACTTTCTAATACTTTGAGTAAATACTCTGCATTTGTTTTGGCTTCAACCTCATCGAAGTGTTGCCGAACCCAACTCAACTTGAGACGTTTTGCGTATTCTTTTATCAATACTTCCACTAGTGACGACCTCCCGTTCCATTAAAGAAATCATTATAATGGGCTAATCCTCTAGTGGCAGATGGAACGGCAGGAACAAAACCATTCGGTTGAATAGTATCCCTTTGCCCACGACCATTGATGAGTTGATAGTAGATTTGCTTAATAGAATCAACGGATGGGTGACCATTCTCAGAGGCAAGCTGCAAAGCTTGCGTAGGTATTTTCATATCATCGTCTTTTAAAATGACGGATAGTAGCTGGAGAGCTTCTTGCTTCTCCGGGACCGTGCAATTCGAGAGATAAGCTTGCCATTCAATTGGCAACTGTTCATAAAAACTGGTGTATTTAATGGCCGTTGGCCGTTTTGCCATAAGTGTCAAATAGGGTTGCCAAATCACTGATTTTGGCTCTTTGCCATACAACCTGGAATGCTGTACGATCAGCTCATATTCTTCCGTCATAATATCCACTCGGTCAAACGAGATCTTTGCCAAAACAGTACATTTGGCAAAGCGGGGAGACGTTGAGTACAGCTTATTATCGACTCGAATATATCCATATTTGTCTGCTTTTACCCGTTCGTATCGGATACAATCGAACTCTTTGGCAGGTAACTGGAGTAAGTGTTCCTTATCTGCCAAATATAATTTGGAAAGCATCATTTCCTTCACATAATGAGGTCGTTCACGATCTTTCTCTGCTTTTTCCCAGAAGGTTTTGTTTAGTTGCTCAAGACTATGTATTTGTAATTCAGGAAGCAGAAAGTTGTTGCGAACATACTTGACCATCGCCTCTACATGGCCTTTTTCATTGCCACTACCGGGATTACAAAACTCGTATTCAAAGTCATAATGAAAAACGAAGTTTTGAAATTCCTCGGTCAGTTCACGCTGACCATTCGGCAAGATCCTTTTCACCGCTGGTGATAAGTTATCGAATCGAATGACCTTTGGAACTCCACCTATGTAGTGAAAGATACGCTTCAATCCCTCCAAAAAGCATTCTCGATTCTGAGAATGGAAAACTTGAAAGTAGAAAGTGTTGCTGTAAGGAAACGAGAGAACGAGGAACGGCAAGGTAACACTTTCTCCCTGATATTTGAAGGGTGCTTCTCCAAAATCAACCTGAGCTGATCCTGGTTTCGCCTCCAGTGGCAATGCTGCAGATTCACTTATTTCTGCTAATTGTTGTTTTCGTTGAGAAACATATTGTCTGACGGAACGTGATGATCCCGTGAAATGGTGATCATCCACTAATTGTGTAAACAAGCGTTGCGCTGTTCTTCGGAACTTCTTTTTCTTGTTTAAGTCCTCTTTAATCCATTGATCAAGAATGGGCTTAACAGGCTCCATGACTCTAGCATTTCGAATTTGTTTAGGCTTTACTTGTAGATTAAAATCGTCCATCTCTGCATACTTCTGAACCGTTCTCGAATCACGATTCATTTGTTTGGCAATCTTGCTATAAGCTCGCCCTTTTTTGTTTGCTTCATGCCTGATATAATTAATTTCTGCCACTGCTAGCATCTCCTAACTCTATACCTCCCGTCGTCAGTTTGCCCAACTGGGAGTGTATTTTGATAAAGGGATGTTGGCAAGTGGTTTTTTAATTTATGCAGCCCCTACGGGTCTGCATAAATTAACTGCCATAACCTACATTTTTAGATTGCCACAAACAGATTATGGTACTAATGGTAATCCTGCTAAATCATTATCAATAGGAACTTTTCCGGCTGGTGAGTACACACTTTCATGGACATCACAAACAGATAATGATACTGCTGGAAATTGGTATGTATATCTACCTGATGGTTCAGAGGTTTATCATTAAAAAAACAGGTCCCTAACGAGTTATAACGTTTGGGACCTGTTTTTTTGTGTATTCCTAATTTGTGATCATCAAAAGGATGTTCTCCATAAAGGATGGCAAGTGCCTATCGTTTGCAAATTGTAAATTAATGCAATCCACAAGGTTATTATCCGGAAATTTCCGGGGCTGATCACTATGATTTATTTCAAGGCAAGCCATCTAAACTTTAATCATTTGAAAAAAAGGGCACATTGTATATTACCTCAATAATACAAGGCCAATAGGGATATTTCTTAATAGTTAGTCTAAAGATTACAATTTCGTTATGATTGGAAAATTAGATGACTGAACGGTTGCTTCCTACTCAATAACATAATTTATTTATCCCAGGGAATAATAGTTTATATAGTGTAAACATGGAGGATGAATTACATGACAGCATTAAACATACTTTTAAAATTGAGTTTATCTTTAATTCTCTTTAGCAGCGTCTTATCTACACCATCGATTTCCTTTGCAAAAACAAAAGTTTTTGTTAAAGAGCTTAGTGACAAGACTCTAACCAAAATTATCTCTTCAAATTTAGAGTTTAGTTACCGAAAACGAAGTCCCATGTCTCTACCACAAGGCAAGATTAGTAATGTTGCTTTAGTAAAAAGAGTAAAACTAGACAATGAAGAATACGCTCTTTTTACATACATCCTTAGTAATAAAGCACATTTTGGGATAATTAATCCTACCAAAAATGAGGATGGTTCTTGGTACTTTAATCAAGGTTCAAATGGTCCCATTATGCACAACCCACTTGAAACCTTAATCATACAACAGGTTCCTTTAGTTATTGGTGGAGTAATAAATGACCATATGATAAAGAAAATAAAGATACTATTTAATGATGGTCACATTCACATAAGAGATATTAAATCTGATGACAAATATTTTTTGGAAATTATTAAGTATAATTCACCTACAGTATCAAAAATAGAAGGGCTCGATATTCATGATAAAGTTGTATTCACAAGTTGGGACCTAGAAAAACCAAGAAAAGACCACCCCAAAAATAGCTTTCGATAATATTGTTTAAGTGAACTTATTTGAGGCCCTTGAGGTATGTCTCGTACGGTAAGGTTTAGTCTTGCCTCTTTCCGTTAAATCTCAGTTGGAAAGTATGCTTTTACTTATTTGCACCTTTGTTCAGGTGAAACAGGTTCAGGCAGGAAACTAAATTTCTCCTGAGCAAGGACTTCAAGAACCTCCTGATACCGCCACGAGTCCTGCCTGTTTTAATGCACACTCTTCAATCGATGGCGGTCGTCTACGAATTGAAGAAAAATTCCCGATTATACGAAGTGTTTTGCGCTCAATATCCTGCAATGGCTATTCACCACCGAATGCACAGCGAGAATGTTATCTGTCGCAAATATACGTGGAGTACGCTTTGTAAGGCAGTATACCTTCACTTTATCAGCCTTATCTCCAGAAGCCTTACTGTTCGAGCTCCTTCTAACGAAGGAGCTTTATCTATTTGCTTTACGAAATATTATCCCATCTGATCGTTGGAACTATATTAGCTGCAACTAGGTTTTTGATCATTTATGTTATTTAATTCTCGATAAAGGGTGGATCTGCTTATCTTTGTAATTTCACAGATTTTTTTTATTGTGTACTTCCCTTCCTGATACAAATCTATTGCATGACTTAATCCAGCATGTTTTTTTGTGTATTTTTTTATTCGCCCCTTATATTTCCCCTGATCCTTAGCAATAGCAACTCCTTCTGCTTGCCTTTGTCTAATCAGGTCTCTTTCAAGTTGTGCTACTCCACCCATGACAGTAAGTAGAAAAGCAGAGTAAGGGTTTTCAGAAGTTGTATCCAACCAGGTATCTTTTAAAGACTTTAGACACCCTCCATTACTCTTTATCAACTCAACTAACTCAAATAAATCCTTACTGGAGCGAGATATACGAGTCAGGTCGCTGACAATAATTATATCTCCTTCATTTAAGTTTTGAATTAGCTTCTTTAGTTCCGGCCTTTCGGATATACCCTTCTCCTTCTCCTGAAATATTACTTCGCAACCGGCTTCGTTGAGCTGATGAATTTGCCTTGCTAAATTTTGTTCAACAGAACTTACACGAGCATATCCATAAATCATTGTTAAGCACCTGACCCGATTTGATCGAGAATAATGAGATTTATTTCCTTTTGTTTCATTAGTGCTAAAATTCGTGTTACTTCCCTTGTCTCACGACCTAAAGCTTCATAATTAGATACTAGAAGCGTATCCCCTACACTCATTCTTTCTAGCAATTTGTTGAGTTCAGGTTTTTCTCCAATACCACTTGTGTACTCTTGAATAACATCACTTGCACCTGCATTTAATAATTTTTGCAATTGTTTTGCTAGTTTATCCCCATTGATCTCTGCCGATCTTGCATAACCAATTACCATGTATAAACTTCCCCTTTTATCTTTTTATGAATTCTATTCCGAGACATGTATATGGGACACTACTACCTGTTATTTTACCATATAAACTATTTTGTTCCATTAAGGTACACCTAAATGAGACATATATACTCACCCACATAAATGTCCAACCTAATGAAATGAAATCTATAGTCCTACCTCCATACAAAGAGTTTTAATTTAGAGTACGAACAGCCTCTATTTCGGTTCGATACCAGAAATAATCACTTGCATTTGCTTCAGTTATTAGTGTATCCGTTACAACGTATACCTCTTTTACGCTGTCTTTCCCGTCAAAATAGTTTTTAGGAATCAAATCCCTTGAACTATACAGACAGTCGTGTAGCAGATAAACTTTTTGAACAAATCGTTTCAAAGATTATTCCCCCCATGGTCTTCTGTGGAACGAGCTGCACTTTTTATTTCAATGTGGCTATGATCAGCAAATCTATCCTGAAGGGTTTTAATGTGTATAGAATCTATCTCAAAACCAAAAATATCCCGCTCAGTAGCGTATTCCGATAAAAACAATGGCCCTGAACCAACAAAAAAATCAACAACTCTTTCCCCAGGATTCGAGCTTTCCGTTAATATCCGATCATATAATTCAACTGGTTTTTCTGTAGGATGCACTGTTTTGTTTGGAGCCACTTTTCTTATCTTCCAGATGTCAGGAATTGAGCGAGATATTGGACGTCGAGCTGGCTTTGCTGAAGGTTTCACTCCGTAGATAATGAATTCATGAGAATATCTATAGTGATAGCCCATTCCCATTCTTTCCTTATCCCAGACAACACAATTCTTTATTATGAACCCTACTTTTTGAACCCATAGATAAAGATATGGATACATCCTCCAATCTATAAAAATGTATATTGGACATCCAGGTTTTAATATTCGGTAAGCTTCTTTTAACCATGAAAATGTAAATCTTCGATATTCTTGAGGACTGAGTGTATCATTTACTAACGTCTTAAATCGTGTCTGTTTCGTTTTTGTATGCTTTGTTCCAGCAAACCCTAAATTATACGGTGGATCTGCAATGACTAACGAACATGATCCTGCTGAAATCAACTCTTTAACCCCTATAACACAATCCTTTTGATAAATTATATTCATCACTGCCACCCCTTTGTCGAAAACTGTCGTTTGTGACCAAAGAGTACCAGTTTAATTCTCGGTAAAACAATGCGGAAAGCCGGAAAAAATAAAGCTTTTTCCGGCAATTCCACTTAACTTCACCACAAATATTCATATTCTAGGGGTTTTCATTTTGCTTGATCAGCTTTGGACAACGATGATTAATTTTTACTCAGTTTCACCTTCCGTATATTATCTAATTACTCTCGTTCTAATGAAGAATTTTATTCTTCGTTATTTTGGAACGTTTTAGGAACTCCTTTATTTGTAGCGCTACGGCTTTTGATACCGAAACGGTTACGGCGTTGCCAAATTGTTTATAGGCTTGAGTGTTGCTTACCACCTGTCTCCAATTATCCATAGGAAATCCCTGAAGTCTTCCGTATTCTGTCGGAGTTAATTTGCGTACTCGATACCTTACAACCGGTTCTGCAATTTTGGTTTGGTCATGGCTAGCTAGTAGTGTCGGTGATACTCCATCTACCGCAAATACTCGATTCATTTGATGTTCCTGATCACGAATATGACCGAGCAGTTGGATCTCAACTATTGCTGGTCTTTCCTGATTACACCCTAACCCTTTATAGGCAGAAGCATCAACAGTATTAGATATTGTACTTGGAATATAGCCGTTTTTTTGTCCATACTTACCAGGTACTTGAAGGATTTTAATGCCCTCCCCCTTATTTGTAGTCAACGTTGGACTTATACCTTGCGGATCATATATCTGTCCATTCATTCCTTTTCCGGACGGATGAGTGTTTGCAACTACATAAATGGCAGGGGTGAATATTTCAGATTGTTGATTAAGCATGTAGAATCACCCCATGAATGTCTTGTGTAGTCAATGTAAACATAACCTCTTCATTACTTTTTGATCTTCGTCCATTCTGTCTTTTCTCAATTCTATCAGGTGTTGCCGTTGCATGTACGTATCGTAAGTTACCCTTTTCCATTGCTTGAGTAAGTACAGTTTTCGCCTTCTGATCATCGATGTAGTATTTCTCATCAACATATGGCTCTAAAATACTCGACAGGTTTGGAATGTTGTTTATCATTTGCTCAGGAAACGTAAAATCATCCTCAATTACATGGTTGACACCTACTACAAAATAACGTTCACGATTTTGTGGTACCCCCCAATATTTTGAATTGAACAACTCGGCATACATCGAATATCCCCGTTTACCAAACTCTTCCTCAAGAACAGAAAGATAAGTTTTTAACCCTTTAACATTTTCGGCTAGAAGAATATAGGGGAGATTTTCCGGTTGATTTTCTATTGTTTCATCAAGTAGTCTCATAACCTCAAAGAAAAGGCTGCTTCTTTTTCCCTCGATTAGCCCCACTCTTCTCCCCGCATAACTTAGATCCTGACAAGGAAATCCAAATGTCCAAACCTCTGCATAAGGGATATCTAGGTATGTCATTTCGGTAATATCTTTTTGTAACACGTAAGAACCTACATTTTCTTTGTAAGTAGCCACAGCATATCGATCGACATCCCATGCTCCAACTACGTCAAAACCAGCTTGTTTGAAGCCGAGTCCCATCCCTCCGGCTCCACAAAAAAAATCATTTACCCTTGGTCGGTCTTCTTCTAGTTGTCTTTCAACTTCCACGTGGTTGTAATGTACTGCATCATTTTCTAAAACTTGTTCTAAATAAATGTTATCAATCATAAATCAACCACTCCTCTCTTTATAGGAACTAATGTTCCTGTCCAGAGAGTAACAACTACCTATGCGGAATTGCTATGCGGAAAGGCGGAAAAACTACCGATTTTCCGAGGAATATTTAGCCTTAATTCCTTTCCACTGACTAAAAAGCTGATCCAGTGCTGAACCCGGGTGCCGATATAAATGTAGTGGGAGAGTCGGATTTAGGAGTAGACTGTCAATTTCCTGTATAAGTTGAGCAATTTCCGTATTAGATGATTTATTTTCCGCACCAGAATCAGTTGTTTGGTAACCAGCTATTTCGCCTTCACCTTGAATTTGTTCTCGTTTCTTGATAGCTACTAACGCTGCCTCTTCAAAAGATACTTTCTGATCCTCTTTTATAGTTATCATTTCTGTGATGATCTGAATATCATGTGGGCTGAAAAGCCGCTTTCCTTGGTTATCCTTTTCAAAGGCATGTCCACTTCTCTCCAAAAGGGTACAATAGTTTCGAAATGTACGTTCAGTTATGTTCAATTTTTCTATTACAAACTTACTTGTTACGGATTTCATCGAAATTCACTCTCCCATATTTTAAACTGAAAAGGCCACTCGATTAAGAGTGGCCGGTAAATCATAGGGGCTGGTATGCATATTGTGGAATAAACTCTTTCATGACCGCCAAATCAACGAATGGCGTTTGTATTTCTAAATCGAGTCCATAGGCACCACCAATAATCATTCTACCTGTATTTAATTTTCCAGATAGAGCTGAATGTGCCAAGTTGTTACCTAATACCATTTGACTAGAAGAAACATTATCCATATATCCCGCAATGCGACCGGCTAAGCAAGATCGAATATCCGTGGATAATACATCAGCACTTGGTCGCTGCGTGCATAAAATGATATGGATTCCAGCAAACCGTACCTCTTGTGAAGTTCGAAGTAATAAAGCTTCAACTTCATGCTGACCTTTCTCAGCAAGAAATTGTGCAGCTTCATCGATAAACAAAAAAATTCGGGGTAAAATAGCCCCCGATTTTTTACGATAATCTCGTATATTCCTTGCCTCATATTCTTCAAATAATCTACCTCGTCGCTCCGACTCTCTCAAAATGTCACTTAAAAGGGTCTCAAGTTCTGGCGCACGATTTACTACACGGTATCCCTTTGTCTTCACAAGTGAAGTTTCTACCCCCTTGTAGTCGGCAAAATAAACGAGACTCCCTCTCATCGTTGCTTGAGTTACAAGGTTATTCATGCAAACACTCTTTCCGCCACCGGTAGTAGCTGCGATAATGGCATGAGGTACTTTATCAACGTCAATGAGTATTGGTTTATGACTCATTCCTACCCAAAATAACCGATCTTCCTCTGGTACCATAGAAGGATCAAATTCAAGTTCATCTGGCAGTTCCTGTTTTGCTACTACCACTTCAATATGTCGTCGGTATTTCTTGCTAAGGCGGATATCAACAACTTCTTTACCGAGATAGCTGCTTAATCGGTCTTTTCCCTTGTTCTTCTTCCAATCATCAATTGTCAAACCTCCATCATGGAAGAAAACGTATGTTTTCTCCCATTCATCTTCAAATTCATGATGTAGCCCTGGTGTCATCCCTCGGAATTGATGTTCAAAATATTTGATAAATCCCTGTAATCGTTGCTCATCCTGCTTATTCTTTTCTTTTTCAGCGATGCGTTGATTCAGCTCTTCATCACTTTTCCATGAAGCAATGTTGCGAAGTAAGATTACATATTTCTTTGCCGGCACCAATCTGAATTTCTGTACCTGTTTCTGCTCGATCCATTCCCGTGTCTGGCCCTGGCTGTTTTTTTCTTGCCTAGGTATTGATACTGTCTCCGAGTATTTTTCTTTAACTGTAACTTCCATCATGTCAGCATAAAGAACTTCTGTATTGGATTCTTCCGCCCAGGTAAAAACTTGTTCGGGGGTTAACCATTGCTGTGAATACACATATCGATAGGCTCGATCCTCTTTGACGTATTCAGCCATTTCAAGCCAAGTTTCATACCTCTTATCCCCTAACCATTTATCCAGTAAACGAGCACCAATGATTAGCTCATTAAGTTGGTTTTCTTTTTTTGCGGAAAAAAGTAGTGACAGGATGAAAAAACCAAATAATACTCCCGGGAAAATGATTAGCCCGCTCGGGGCTAACCAGTAAAAACCAATTGCGCTACCTGCTAATAGGACTGTTGACCGTAGGAATCCCCAATACCCATACAACCAGACATTTAACCCCCGAAGTAAATAATAGAAAGGGTAGGTTATTTTCCGCTTGGAAAAAGGTAATTTGCTCATTACCTCTTGAGGCGATTTTTTATTGGCAATGTTTAATCGGTCTACAAATGAACGATGGAGCGCTCTTTCACGCTCCATCTGTTTTAATGATTTAACATTCATTTTACGACACTCCTTTGTATGGATCGCAAAATTTCATCATAGGTTAAATACTCCACCTCTCTCAAGATAGTTGAAAATCGTTCATCTCCCTGAATGCTTTTCTTCAGTTGAAGTCTTCTGTCTTCCGTAAAACAGATGAGAATCAACTTACTTTCTTGGCAAACCTCCCTTACAAATGGATATTCAATAATAGGGTATATACGATCTAAAAATCCTTCTATTCCTTTTCTTTCATCATCACATAAAACATATGAATTAATATTTTCTCGTTTAAAGGAAGCGTCTGGGACGAATAAATACTTTTTCTCTCTTCGGGAAAAGAAATCACCTTTTGCCGTATTCCATCCTCTTACTCTCATTAATAGCTCATTTGAAATAGAGGCAACATATTCGAAGACAGCAATATGTACAGCCATATTCATAATCGGTGATACTGCTTCATAACTGTCTCCCAAGATTTTTCTCGCTTCGTCCGTTAGGGAAAAAACACCCCTTCTGACAGATAAACGGGAGTCAGGATGAATCGGTGTTCCCCATATCATGCTTTTTTGAATGCTCTCCACTTCACGAAGTTTCTTCAGCTTACTTTCAGTAAACCGAGTACCGACTTGAAAAAAGTCAGGTAACATCTTACCTGTCACATATTGAAAATCACCAATCACAGATAGATATTGTCGATCACGTCCAGATAAAGATTGCAGCGATGTGCCCATTCCCCCACCTCATCGTTAAAAATATTTGATTTCAGTCATTGAAACCATTGCTACATCAACCTTTTCAATTCATCTCCAAATTCCTTTCCCGTAGCAATACCCGATTTAATACCCACACTATCCCCGTAGCAATACCCGATTCAATACCCGTTTAAAAAACCGTAGCAATACCCGATTCAATACCCGAATATCTATACTATTCTTAGTAATAATGTTTTTGGGTCAACTTAGGACGATCTGGTACATCCAGATGTTCATTAATCCACCGAATCCTTTTTCCCAGTGATGGGTGATCTTCTATCATTCCGATATCTTCAAGTTGCCTAATCATGATCTGTGCTTTTTGAATCGAAAGCCCTGGTATCTCTTCTACAATAATTTGAGGAATTACAAGCCCTTTTTCCTTGATTGTTACAGCTACTCTAACAAGTAGATCAGTTGAAGGCAGGTTTAATCTCCTTGCGATCCAGTCTGTAGGATCATTTTCCAAAATCCCCTTCCCTCCTTGATCAATTGGCTGATCTTCGGGGATAATTATAGTCTCATTTTTTAATTCTAAATTTTCCTCGACAACTTTTATCTCTGCCAATGACTTTATTAATACCTCCCTTGGTGCTTCTCCTATGTATTTACTGACAATCCCGTCCTGCTCCATCCTGTCAATCAAGCTAGCTGCTCGTGTATAGCCAACCCGAAGTCGCCTTTGTAAGAATGATGCGGACGCAACCTGCTCCTTGATAACTAGCTCAGTTGCTTGGTTGTATAGTGAATCTTCCTCTTGTTGCTCAAGAATTTGACATTCCCCCTCCTGCTGATCAAAGTTATCTTTACTTTCATCAGCCTCATCTACCCAAAAATCTGAGGATGTTAGTGAGTCCACACCATAATTTTTCCAATATCCTTTTAGTTGCTTTAATAGCTGCTTTACTTCATCTACATCAATGGAGAGGGTTGCTGACTGAAATCGGGTCAAAGCACCTCCATTAAGAATCATGGTTCCATCACCGTTGCCTAAGAGATCAGGAGAATTTGTATCCAGTACAGTTCGATAGTCAATTTGGCTTTGCATTCGAAATGCGATTCGACTTGGTAGATTTGCTTTAATGACTCCCGTTACTACATCAACAGAAGGACGTTGTGTTGCCAATATGAGGTGGATTCCTGCCGCCCTCGCTTTTTGTGTAATTCTTTGAACGGCATCCTCCATCTCACCAGGTGATACCATCATTAAATCAGCGTATTCATCAACAACCACAACGATATAAGAAAGGGGGCAAGCAGCCTGAAGATTATATTCTTCAATATTTGTTACCTCAGCCTTGGCTAACATTTCATAACGCCGTTCCATCTCAACTACTACTTTTTTCATTGCAACTGAAGCCCGTCTCATATCAGTAACAACTGGCGACAACAGATGGGGAAATCCATTATACCTACCTAGTTCAACCATCTTCGGATCAATAAGAAGGAGCTGCACCTGATCAGGAGTACGAAGAGTTAGCAGTTCCGTTAGCACAAGATTAATGAAAACAGATTTTCCGCTACCGGTGGCACCTGCCGCCAATAAATGAGGTGCTTTTGCCAGGTCAAAAAACAATGGGTTTCCGACTGAATCAGTACCGAGATAAATTGGGAGTTTTGCTGTTTTACAAAACTCCAGAAATCTTTGATTTACCATACCATCTCGGGCATACACCAATGAACGTTCTTTCTGCGGAATAACAAATGCTGCTGAGCTTTTTTCTTTACCAGAGATAACATCAAACCCCTCCAGAAACCCCATATGGTTCGCTAAGTCATCTCGTTTCTTAATCAGTTGACTTAACTGGATACCCCGAGGTATGCGAAACGATATGGTTTGTAATACTGGACCAGACTCAACACTCAGAACATCCAGAGACGTTACTCGTTCCCCTTTCTTTGGGAGTAAATCAGCTAAATCAAGTGCCTCTCGAATAGTCTCTGCCATTTCTTCTTTCAAAAAAGACGCTGGTTTTACCCCTTTAGGGTTTAACGGAAAATACGAAAATGGTGGTTGAATCGAATCAACCGATTGCGCAGAATTTATTTTTCTGTCAGTCCCAGGGATGCTTTCCTTCATAATCCGCCAGATTGACATATCCACCTCAGCTTGCTCTGTTTGCTCAGCTAAATTTGACTGCAAATATTCATCGCCTTTGCTTCTATTATTCTTTCGTGCTAGCGAATATAGAGATTTCATCATTTTTTTAAATATCTCCCAAAGTAAAGCAGAGAGTTTTCTTGCGCCTTTATGGATTGCTCCGCTCTTCCAAGCACGGGGAAACACTTCAAGTAAAACCATACCAACAATCCCTATCTGTAATACTGTTTTCCCCAACATTCGAAAAGACTCTAAAAATGAGAATGGGAGAAAGGTAACCACCAATCCCCCAACCAACATGTAATACGCTATGTCTTTTAATTGTTGTATTATTCCAACTGGAGAAGCAGGTTGTGACTTCATAAATTACCTCCCTCTTTCATTACCTTAAACAAGTGTCGGAGTTGTTCTGAGAGATCATGAGCAGTGGACTTAATTATGGGAAACCACTGATCTGACTCAATCGTGAAAAACGAAATTACATCTTTAATATTTCGAAGTGCCATAAAAATTAGGAAGGCACATATTGCTTTCCATGCCCAAGGTGGTAACCTCATGCTTCCGGTTTGTACATCCCGGTTTCTGTACAGTACCATTAAAACAACACCTAAAATCAGGAGAAAATAATCCGTTTGATTCACACACCTTACCTCCTTGTAATTAAAATTTTATTCAGGCATTTCTTCCAAAATAGCGTTATAGAATCGTGAAACACCAATCCACCAACCACTATCTTCTGCATACACCCCACGTGGGTTATCTGAGGATACCATCCATTGGAAAGGACTCATTCCTGCTGGACAATCTTGCGCAAGCTTTGCGACAGTTCTTGCAGCGATTTGAGCAGCCTCTTCTGTTGTAAGGGTTGCTCCCTTACCTGAACACCAGCAACCAAATACATTCCAAGGATTCTTGATAATTTGATCCGCATTTGGATGATCTTTCTTTACAAACGATTGTTCTTGTCCAGTAATAGAAATAAGCACGTATGGGCTTACATTTTCGGCTTGAGCTGCTTTATCAATTGACTGAAGAATCCTCTCATCCGCCAAAGCGGAGTCTCTTTTTTCTAACCATGCTTTCATTTCGGGAATAGCCATCGGTTTATAGGATATATCCGCCGAAACGATAAAAGTTGGAGGTTTTACGTACTTTAAGGGGTTAACTGGATCACCATTTTCTTCGACCTGAAAGTGGAGATGTGGTCCCGTTGATGTCCCCACTTTACCTTTTCCGATCCTTCCAATAAGTCCCCCTTTTGCCACGTTATCGCCTTCAGATACACTCATCTCCCCTACTTCTAAGTGACCATATCTTGTTAGCAATCCATTACCGTGATCAATATAAATGGCCTGACCATAACCGTCCGCAGCTCCTGCTCGGGTAACTACCCCTGCTGCCATAGCATAAACGGGCTGCATAGCTGTAAAAGATGCCCCCCGGGGATCGATAATATCTATCCCCTTGTGGGGCACTGTATCGAAATCACGAACCTCTCCGAAGTACGTACTCAGTTGATTTAAATTAGGCACAGGCCAGATATATGAAGTTCCATCCACATCAACATTTTCGGGAACTTCACCAGTATAATAGCCATCATCTGAACGAAACGCATTTTCTGGTGCTAAAATCAGAAGAGGTAAAAATAACAAGAAAATCATAAAAACTATGAGCATTAAAAAAAGGACAAAAAACAGTGTCGGACCTCCCCACATGATTACGAGAGATCCGACTTGGTTCTTGACCTTCTTTTTTATTTTTTCTTTCATTCCGTCTTGAGCTTCCATCATGGATCACCTACGCTGTTCGCAAGCCACGTGTTTTATAGCAAGCTGCTTCCTCTGGCGGCACATCCATTCGGAGTTCATCAAACGACCCATGGTACTCAAGAACATATTTTTGACTTTTCTCGTTTGCAGAGATTTTGTCTCTAATTTCAGCAGGCACATCGGTATCACGTGCAAGCATATCCACAGCCGATTGCTCCATAAAGAAATACACTCGAAGGCTCGTATTTTCCCACATACCCTTACCCTCTGCCGTATCAAGCATAATTGCGGGAGTATTTGAACCAAGTATCATCATCCCATTTGCGTGGCGAATTGATGTATACCATTCAAAAACGGTAGCACGCAACTCCGCATTTTTAAGTTGACGCTGGCCCTCATCCACAAATACAGCAGAGAAACTTACTCCTTGCAACTTAAGATATTGCAGGTTTGCGTTAACGAAGTCGAAGGCCATGGACATCTTCAGTTGTGCTTGTTTGGATCGCTCGTCGTCTTTATTTTGCTCACTTAATACCCCATGACCAACCTTGAAGATGACAAGCGGATTGTTTAAGAATGTTTGTTTCTCTTCCTCCCTAAAAATTCCGTAGTAGATTCCTTCCTCATCAAAGTACAATCGTAATTTATCGATCAGAGATTCCTGGTGTTTCTTATCTTGCTCACTTACCTCAAGAGAGCAAATATTGTTATACAATTTATGGATTGTTGGTCTTGTCTCTTGCTCAGTATGATCCCAAGTCTCTGGTTCATTCTTGTAAATTCCAGCATCCTCAAAAGTCTTTCGTATGGCTCTTCCTACGAGGAATAATTCCCCTTTTGATAATCCCTCTGTAAGAAGGCTTAGCGTGCGGACAGAGTTTTCTTGCGCTCGATGGTATCTCAATTTGTTATAGCTCACACAATGAGCATCCATTTCCTCTAGCTTCGGAAAGATGGTTAATGGTTCAAAATAGCGGCCATTTTCGGAAGTATGATCGATGTACACACCTCCAGCTTCTGTACATAAATCTTGCCATTCACCTGTCAAGTCAAAAGCAAATACGTACACGCCTTCTTCCAGTAAACTGATGGCTAATGCCTTCATAAAAAAACTCTTTCCCTCGCCAGTTTTACCGAAGACCGTAATATTTTGAGCGTGGGGATTATGAGGATCACATAAATTGATGAAAACAAAGCTTCCATCTTCCGCTCTACGACCAAAATATACACCATCTGTATCGGAAATACTGCCGTTAGTAAAAGGGAAGGTTCGAGCGGCAGCCGAGTCAGTAATAACTCGTCCATAATGATGCTTAGTGAAAAATTCTGCTGCATCTGTATGTGGATCTGACACAATACTAGTTTGTCGCATTGCTTCGATTTGTTCTTTTGTTAGGTCATCCAATTTTGCTTCCATGTGGTCGAACCAATCATTAAATGCACGAGTAACCGTTTCAAGTTGATGCTTCTTTTCAGCAGAAATAGTTAGGAACGTCCAAAAATCAATGAGTTTCGATGAATGATTCGTTTGAGAGTCTCTTAATGAAACAATCGTCTGGTAAGCGTCTATTTCTTCTTTTCGAGCAGGGTCAGTATCAGTAGCAGCATCAATACTTCGCTTCAATCGTTTCATTTTATTTTTCATTGCCCAATTGAATCGAATTTGGGCAGGAGCATACCGAACGGTTTTACGTAACACTGCTCCCTCTTTTTTAGCAATTTCATCTAGATCATCCAAGTAACCAGCTAATATTGCAGGAGGATAATCCTTAATTAGAAGCACCCTAACATGATGTCCATTCTTCGTATCTTTTCCCTCTAACGCATTGATAACGATATGATCCTCTTCTTTTTTCCAATTTTTTAAGATACGCTGAGCATACGCTAACATTTATCTCAACTCCTTTTTTCTCATTGGAACCAGTCATGAGGTAATAAAAAGTTCTCTCTCATGTTTTCTTCCAATGCCAATGGTCGTCCTCGATACAAGCTTTTTTTGGCCTGTTGAAAAGTAGGAAACATCCGACTTGGTGTGACCCCCCAAACCTCTTGAATGAGGGGAGTCATGTCAATTTCAGATTGATTAAGCCAAACCTCTCCACTCCATCTCGTTGCCCTTTCCCACTGAACCCAGTGATGGTAATCAGAATCAACAATTGCAATTGGTTTTCCTATACTACATAATCGCTCTCGCCACGGATGTTCCCAAGGTACGTCTACCAGTACCATTGCATAATTTTCCGACCAGAAGAGTACTTGCTTAATCACTTCATCAACAGTGGCCATGTTATTTTCACTCATGACAATAATGGTTAGATAAGGAACAAGTTTCGTCTCATACCGAATCCAACCATTACTTTCTTCTTCAATTGAAGGGTTGACATACGATAAGCTTCCAGCATCTTTTGAGAAGTCAATTAATAGAATTTTTTTGCCCTCAGAAGCATTTGCAACCCCAATGTTAGAGGCAAGGAATGATCTTCCGCATGGGGAAGGCGAGGTAAAAAGTAAAAAGGGGGTTGCAGTTTGTGCAATCCCCTCATTTTCCATATACCTTTTTACATGTTCATTCTTTTCAAATCTATTTTCCGCACTTTCCGCACAAGCTTCCGTATCTCTTACTTTATTTACCG